>DATAEK010000058.1:0-25639 GCA_036258055.1 Vicinamibacterales bacterium | reverse complement strand
GACGGCGGTCCCGATCAGGACCGGCTTGGCGGTCGCCTTGAAGGTATTCCCCGCGCCGTCGTTCTCCTCCAGCAGGTGCTTCGCCCGCTCGAAGTTCACGTCGAAGCCGTAGTCACGCTTGATCTCCTGCTTGATGTTCGGGAGGGTCTCGATCACCGACAGCTCGTACACCGACTGCGCGTTGTCCGTGACCGGGCCGTAGGAGTCGACCGCAATGGTGACCGGTCCCATGCCGAGGAAACCGAACGCCACCAGACCGAACGCGAATACAGCCGGCGCAATCATCAGATCGCCCAGGCCCCGCGTGCTCATGCCGTAGGCGATCGACATCAGCACGACGATGCAGGCGCCAAGCCAGTAGGCGCTGAAGGTGCCGGCGACGAGTCCGGACAGGATATTGAGCGACGCGCCCCCTTCCCGCGATGAGGTGACGATCTCGCGCACGTGCTTGGAGTCGGTGGACGTGAAGATCTTGACCAGCTCCGGGATGATGGCGCCCGCCAGGGTTCCGCAGGTGATGACGGTCGAAAGCTGCCACCACAGCTTCGGGTTGCCGCCCAGGTCCGGGATCAGCCAGTGGGAGACCAGATAGGTCAGGATGACCGAGACGAACGACGTCAGCCACACCAGACGGGTCAGCGGCGACTCGAAGTTCATCGTCGAGGCATTGGCGTACGAGGCCTTCGACCATACTTCGTTGAGCAGATACGACACGCCGCTCGCGATGATCATCATGACGCGCATGACGAAGATCCAGACCAGCAGCTGGACCTGCACCACGGGATTTGACACAGCGACGAGAATGAACGAGATAAGCGCGACGCCGGTGACGCCGTAGGTCTCGAACCCGTCAGCGCTGGGCCCGACCGAGTCACCAGCGTTGTCGCCGGTGCAGTCCGCGATGACTCCCGGATTCCGGGCATCGTCTTCCTTGATGTTGAAGACGATCTTCATCAAATCGGACCCGATGTCGGCGATCTTGGTAAAGATGCCGCCGGCGATTCTGAGCGCGGCGGCGCCGAGCGATTCGCCGATCGCGAAGCCGATGAAACAGGAGCCCGCATAGTCGCCCGGAATGAAGAGCAGGATGCACAGCATCAAGAAGAGCTCGACGCTGATGAGCAGCATCCCGATGCTCATGCCGGCACTCAGTGGAATCGCGTAGATCGGGTAGGGCCGGCCCTCGAGGCCGGCGAACGCCGCACGCGAATTCGCAAAGGTGTTTACCCGGATGCCAAACCACGCCACGCCGTAGCTGCCGCCGATGCCGATCAGGCTGAAGAGCAGGATGATGGCGACCTTCGTCGGCGCGAAGTGCTGCAGCACCGCGAAGTAGAACACCATGATCACGCCGATGAAGACTTCGAGAATCAGGATGAACTTGCCCTGCGTGATCAGATACGTCTTGCAGGTCTCATATATCAGCTCGGAGATCTCACGCATCGATCGGTGGACGGGCAGATTCCGCAGCTGAAAAAAAATCGTCATCCCGAACGCGAGCCCGAGCACGCAGACCCCGAGGCCGGCGATGAGCAGCGTGCGGCTGTTGATGCCATGGAATTCGACCACTCCGAGATCCGGCAGCACGAGGTTCGCTTCCCCGCCGGCGTGCCGCGCCGGAGCTTCCTGCTGGACGCTGGCCGGTGTCTGTGGCTGCGCGCCGACCGGCGCGACCACAACCGCACACAGCACCAGCGCGGCGAGCAGCGCGCCATAGGACACCAGACGTGTATAGAACGTGTCGGACATTTCTCTCCTCAGTAGCCGGGATACTCGGGCGGGTTCAAAAGCCCCGCATCGTACCAGCGTTACAACTCACTTTTCAAGCAGATTGGGGCGCTCGAACGCGGGGGGTTCACACGCGGAAATCGCCGACGCGATCGTCTCCCCGGCGCGCGCGGATGCGGCTGGTGAACGCCATGCCGCCGGTGAGGAAAATGCGAATCCCCTGCTCGACGGTGATGTCGGGGAACGCCGCCTTGTCGCGCGGGCAGATGATGACGTCACCGAGATACAGATGATTGGTCGGCACGTACACCGCAATCATCGCCTCGGGCCCTTGTCCTCGATCGACCGTGAACTCCTTCGTCAGAAAGCCCAGCATGTAGCCGCGCGCGCGATCCTCCACGAGCACGACGCGCTTGAAGCCGTACTCGTTGTCGGGCGAGAACGCGACCACCAGCTGTTTGACGGGCGCGTAGACCGTGCGAAAAACCGGCACGCGCAGCAGATAGCTTTCCGCGCGCTGAAGCACCTGTTTGCCGATCACGTTCGTCGCCAACGCGCCGACGAGCAAGACGACAAGCGCCGTCGTCAGGATGCCGAGCCCCGGAACCGGCCGCCCGAGCTGCGCCTCGTAGAACGGACCGACGATGCCGTCGATCAACCGGAAGATCCAGATGAACGCCGCCACGCTGATCGCCAGCGGCACGGTCACGAAGAATCCCGCGATGAAACGGCGCCGGATCCACTGGAGCATGTCAGTCGCTACTCGGGAGTCGTCAGTCGGCAGTCGCAGTCGACAGTCAGTCGGCAGTCGCTACTCGGCAGTTGTCACCGAGCGAACAGCCACACCACTGTAATTGCGGCGAGCGCGAGACGATAGTACGCGAACACATCGAGCGAGTGCCCCACGAGATATCGCAGGAAGTACTTGATCGTCGCGTAGCCGACGATCGCCGACGTCACCATGCCGACGGCGAACAGCGCGGCATCCCCCGCGCTCAGGCCGGCCTTGAGCACATGGAGACCTTCCTTTGCCGCCGCCGCGCCGATCGCCGGAATACCCAGCAGGAACGAAAACCGTGCCGCGGACTCGCGCGTCATCCCGAGCAGCATCGCGACCGAGATCGTCGAACCCGCGCGCGACATGCCGGGGACGAGCGCGCTGGACTGCGCGAGGCCGAGGATCGTCGCGTCGCCCGCGCCGAGCGACGTCTCATCGCGACGGCGCGCGCCGAATCGTTCGGCCGCCAGCAGCATCAGCGCTCCGATCGTCAGCGTCACCGCAATGACGGCCGGGGTGCGCAGGTTCGTTTCGAGCCAGTCGGCCAGGAGCACGCCGACAATCACGACCGGAATCGTGCCGATGACGATGAGGCGCGCCAGGTGGCCGGCGCCGCCCGGCGCCGTCAGCGCTCGCGGCGCAGCGGCGATCATGGCCACGACATCCCGCCAGAAAAACGCCAGGACCGCGACCAGCGTGCCGAGGTGGAGCGCCACGTCGAACGCCAGGCCAAGCGCCCCTTCCTCGACGTTCCAGCCGAAGAAGGCGCGAGCGAGAATGAGATGCGCTGAGCTGGAAACCGGCAGGAATTCCGTCAGGCCCTGAATGACCCCCAGCAGCGCCGCAGCAACGAGGCTCAATGCCGAATCTGCGCCTAGGAGGCCGCGCGGCGCTTCGGTTTCCGTGCAGCCGCAACGGCCTGCGCGGTCGTCAACGGCTGGGCCTTGCCGGCAGGCTTCCGCTTGCGTCCCTGCCAGATGATCACAATCGCGGCGGCGATGAACACGCTCGAATACGTGCCGGTGATGATACCGACCACCATCGTGAACGCGAAGCCATGCAGCACTTCACCGCCGAAGAAGAAGAGCGCGAGCGAGCTCAAGAGGGCGGTGCCCGCCGTGATGACGGTCCGGCTCAGCGTCTGATTGACCGCGGTGTTGATGACCCCCTCGATGTCGTCCCGGCGCGACGACCGCATGTTCTCGCGCACGCGGTCGAAGATGACGATGGTGTCGTTGGTCGAATAGCCGGTGATCGTCAGGATGGCCGCGATGACATTGAGCGACAGGTCGTAGCGGAAAAACGCGAGGAACGCGAGGGTCACGAGCAGGTCGTGGATCGTCGCGACCACCGCTCCAAGCGCGAAGCTGAACTGGAATCGCATCGCGATGTACGCCAGGATGCCGCCGAGCGCAAGCACCGTCGCTAGGATTCCCTGGCGCGTCAGCTGCTCGCCGACACTCGGCCCGACGATCTCCGTCCCGACGACCTGCGGGTTGCTCAGGTTCCCTTTCTTCAGCGCGGCGACCACCGCGTCGGCAGTCTGGCTCAGGTTCGATCCCGCCTCGGCGCCAACGGTCGGCACGCGGATCATGACCTGGTTCTGTCCCGGATCACCGTAGCCCTGCACGATTGCGTTCTCACCGCCACCCGGGAGTGCCGCGTCGAGGGCTTGACGCACCTGCTGGACATCGGTCGGCTTGTCGAATTTCACGATGACGATCGTGCCGCCCGAGAACTCGACGCCGAGGGGCATGCCCCTCTGCCAGATCATGACCAGCCCGGCGAGGACGATGAGCCAGGACAGCGCAATGGCGTGCCACCGCCATTTGACGAAGTTGTAGTTGGGATTGTGGAAGATCTGCATGGCGGACCCTAGATGCTGAGCGTGGCCGTGGCGGCCTGCCGCTGTGACAGCTCGAATTCAAAAAGCGACTTCGACACGAAAATCGACGTGAACAGGTTCGTCAGGAGGCCTATCGTCAGCGTCATCGCGAACCCGCGGATCGGCCCGGTGCCGAACATGAACAGGAACAACGCCGAGATGAGCGACGCGACGTGCGTGTCGAGGAGCGTCCAGAAGACGCGGCCGAACCCGGCGTTGACCGACGCGCGGACGCCCTTGCCGGCGGCCAGCTCCTCCTTGATGCGTTCGAAAATGAGGACGTTCGAATCGACGCCGATGCCCATCGTCAGGACGAAGCCCGCGATGCCAGGAAGGGTCATGGTCGCGCCGATGTACGCCATCAGCCCGAGCAAGATCACCAGGTTCATGATCAGCGCCACGATCGCGTTGACGCCCGAGAGCTTGTAGTAGATCAGCATGAACGCGACGATCAAGCCGAGACCCACGAGAGAAGAGACGACACCGGCGCGAATCGAGTCGGCGCCGAGCGACGGCCCGATGACGCGCTCCTCGAGGTAGGTGAGCGAGGCCGGGAGTGCGCCGGACCGCAGCGTCAGTGAGAGGTCGGTGACTTCTTCGTTCGTAAAGCTCCCGTAGATCTTCCCTTCGTCGGTGATCCGCCCGTCGATGCGGGGCGCAGACCGCACCCGGTTGTCCAGGATGATCGCGAGCTGCCGTCCGATGTTCTCGCCTGTCACCTTGCCGAACTTGCGCGATCCTTCGGGCGTGAGCGAGAAGCTCACGGCCGGTCGGTTGTTCTCGTCGAGCGACGGCTTCGCGTTCCGGAGATCCCGGCCGGTAACCGCCGCAACCTTGCGCACCAGATAGAAGGACGTCGGCGCATCCACTGACCCGGCAGCGCCGGTGACGACGTCCATGTCCGGCGGAACCTGTCCGTTGTGGGACTGCAGGAGGGCCTCGCGCGATGGCGCCGGGCCGGCCTCGACAATCTTCAGCTCGAGGAGAGCGGTGTTGCTGATGATCGACTTGGCCCGTGCCACGTCCGACTCACCCGGCAGCTGGACCAGAATCTGGTCTCCGGCGACGCCGTACCGCGAGATGTTGGGCTCAGCCACGCCAAGCTCGTTGACGCGGCGATCGATCGTCTGCATCGCCTGCACGACCGCCTGTTCGCGGGTGTCGCGCTCGATGTTCGGCTTCATCTTGAAGTCGTAGGCGCCGCCTGCACCAGCCGTATAGTCGTAGTTGGCGCTCGCCAGATCGCCGGCGATCTTCCGGAACTCGGCGTCGCGATCTCCAGGCACTCCCTCAACCCGGAACGTCGTCGGAGCGCTCACGCTGATCGCCGAAACGGGCACGTTGGCGGTTTTGAGCGACTCGCGCAGCTGCTCGCTCGTCGTGGTCGTCATGATCTTGAGCGCGTCGTCGGTCTGCACGCGCAGAACGAGGTGGACGCCGCCCTTGAGATCGAGGCCGAGCTTGAGCTGCCGCTGAGTCAGCCAGGTGGGGGCCGGCCAGTGGTAACGCGCGGCGAGAATCGGGTAGACGCCGACGACGAAGAAGATGACGAACGCGGCGAAGACCGTGAGGAGCTTCCAGCGAAGGTTGTTGTTCATGGCTTACAGGTTCTGCGAGTCAGAGACGACGGGGTCCTGACCCTGATAGCCGCCGACCGCCTGCCGGGCGATTTCGATGCGTACCTTGTCTGCGATCTGCACCTGCACCGACTTGTCGTTGACGCGGGTGATCTGCCCGTAAATGCCGCTCGTGGTGACAATCTTGTCGCCGACCTTGAGGGCGTCCTGAAACTCCTGGATCTTCTTCTGCCGCCGTTTCATCGGCTGCAGGATCAAAAAGTAAAAGATCGCGAGGATCAGTGCAAACGGGACAAATTGTATCCACCCGGCAGTCTGACCGGGTGCACCCATGGCTAAAACGAGAGCATCGACGCGCGGCATTCAGTGTTGAGGTCGGCGGCGGAAGGTTTGATGGAACTCCCGGCGGAGCTTTTCAAACGTGCCGAACACTATAGCCTCCCTAATCCTCCGCATGGTGTCAAGGTAAAAGTAGAGGTTGTGCACCGTATTCAGGGTCGCGGCGCTCATCTCGCCGGATACAAAAAGGTGTCGCAAATACGCGCGCGAAAAGTGGCGGCATGTGTAGCAGCCGCACACGGGATCCGGCGGCAGCTGATCCTCGGCGTAGCACGCGTTCTTGATCACGAGCACCCCTTCTCGGGTGATCAATTGACCGTTGCGCGCATTCCTCGTCGGCAGCACGCAGTCGAACATGTCGATGCCGCGGGCGACGCATTCGATCAGATCGTCGGGCAGCCCCGTGCCCATCAGGTATCGCGGCCGATCCGTTGGGAGCTGCGGGGCGGTGTGACCGACGACGTCGTACATCACATCGGGTGATTCGCCGACGCTCAGCCCGCCGATGGCGTACGCCTCGAAGCCGATCGCGACGGTGGCCTGGACGCTCTCGGTCCGCAGTGCCGGATCGGTGGCCCCCTGCACGATCCCGAACTGCGCCTGAGCCGGATTCGATACCAGAACCTCGTTGGTCGCGCCGCCCTGCCCGCTCGCAGATTCTTCCTTGATCAGCAGCCACCGTGCCCGTGATCGCTGTGCCCATCGGACGGATCGTTCCATGGCCGCGCGGGCCACGGCGGGCTCCGCGGGTGTCGCGATGCACTCGTCGAGCACCATCGCAATGTCGGATCCGAGCTGCACTTGAATGTCGACTGCGGCCTCGGGCGTCAGAAGGTGATGCGATCCGTCGAGGTGGGAACGAAACTCGGCGCCGGCTTCGGAGATCCGCCGGCGATCGGCGAGGCTGAAGATCTGGTACCCGCCGCTGTCGGTGAGGATCGGCCGATCCCAGCCGATGAACCGGTGCAGCCCGCCTGCACGTGCGATCAGCCCATCGCCGGGGCGCAAGTACAGATGGTAGGTGTTCCCGAGGATGATCTCCGCACCCACATCCTCGAGATCGCGGTGCGTCACGCCTTTGACCGCGCCCCGGGTCCCAACCGGCATGAATGCCGGCGTCTGGACGACGCCGTGCGGCGTGTGGAGTTCGCCGCGACGGGCAAGCCCGTCACCCGCGGTGAGGGTGAAGCCAAAGGCTGGCATCAAGTAATTATCCTGTTATCCTTCTTTCGTGAAGCGTTTGCGTGTCGGCGTGTTGTACGGCGGCCGGTCGGGTGAGCACGAAGTCTCGCTTGCGTCCGCGGCGGCCGTGTTCGCCAACCTCGATCGCATGAAGTACGAGCCGGTTCCGATCCGCATCGACAAGGAGGGGCGCTGGGCGCTCGCGGATCGGCCGCCGACGGCGATGTCGGCTGGCGAAGTCATCGAGCTGGCGCGCCTGGAGGCCGCGCGTCCGGCGCGCGAAGGACGCGAGGTCCATCTCGTCGCCAGGCCCAGCGAGGAGACGATCCTCTCCATCGATCGCAAGGCCGCGCGTGGTGAAGACCTCGGCCAGGCGGTCGTCACCGGCCTCAACATCGACGTCATCTTTCCCGTCCTGCACGGACCCTACGGCGAGGACGGTACGATCCAGGGCCTGCTGGAATTGGCCAACGTACCGTACGTCGGCGCTGGCGTCCTCGCGTCCGCTGTCGGCATGGACAAGGCCGTCATGAAGGTCGTGTTCTCGGCGCGCGACCTTCCGGTTTGCCCGTACCGCGTCGTCATGCGACACGAGTGGGAGCGACGGCGATCCGAAATCGGTGGCGAGCTGGAGCAGGCGCTGGGCTTTCCCATGTTCGTCAAGCCGGCGAACCTCGGATCGAGCGTGGGGATCTCGAAGGCCAAGGAGCCGAAGTCACTCGCGGAGGCCGTGGACCTCGCCGGTGCGTTCGATCGCAAGATCGTCGTCGAAGCCGCCGTGCCGAACGCGCGGGAGATTGAATGCGCCGTCCTCGGGAACGAGGATCCGAAGGCGTCAGTTCCGGGAGAAGTGATCCCGTCCCGCGAGTTCTACGACTACGAAGCGAAGTACATCGACGAAGGATCGATGATCGTCATCCCGGCCGACCTGGCGCCCGCAACCACGGCCGACGTCCAGCGGCTGTCGATTGCGGCGTTTCAAGCGATCGACTGCGCCGGGATGGCGCGAGTGGACTTTCTGCTCGACGGCGGCAACGGACGAATCTACCTCAACGAGGTGAACACCATTCCCGGCTTCACCACGATCAGCATGTACTCGAAGCTGTGGGCCGCAACCGGCGTCGGGTACCCGGTGCTGCTCGATCGACTGATTACGCTCGCCCTCGAGCGGCACGCCGAAAAGCAACAGCTGCGCACCAGCGTGACATGACAGAGGGGTGGGGCGGACTGCGGCTCACCGCGGCGGCGCTTCTCGGCCTGATCCTGCTCTGCGTCTCTCGGACCGAGCGAGTGGCGGCAGTCCCGGCCGTTCACGACCAGAAGCGCCGCCCGACGAGCACCCGCAAGCCTCCCCAACCAGTCACGACACAACCTGATCTCCGCGGCGAAGACGCCCTGACGCGCGCGTACGACTTCATCCTCGACGCGCGGTTCGATCAGGTCGAAGCCGAGCTCCGCCGCGCCTGCGGACCAGCGCCACCTGAAGCCTGCACCGTTCTCGAGGTGACCGCGCTCTGGTGGCGGATTCTGATGGATCCCGACAATCGTGGGCTCGATGACGAGTTCACGACGGCGGCCGACCACGCGATCCGCACAACCGAAGCGTGGACCGAGAGAGCGGCGGACGATCCCGAGGCCTGGTTCTATCTCGGCGGGGCCTACGCGGTGCGGGTCCAGTGGCGGGTCCTGCGCGACAACAAAGTTGCCGCCGCTCGTGATGGCAAGCGCATCAAGGCGGCCCTCGAACGCTCCATCGCCCTCGATCCCGAGCTCGACGACGCGTATTTCGGCGTCGGGCTGTACAAGTACTACGCTGACGTCGCGCCGGCCGCGGCCAAGATCCTGCGTTTTTTCCTGCTGCTTCCGGGTGGCGATCGAAAAGAAGGGCTCGCGCAAATGCTGCGGACGCGCGACCAGGGTCGGCTCCTGCAGGGCGAGGCCGACTATCAGTTGCACATCATCTATCTCTGGTACGAGCAGCAGACGCCACGCGCCCTCGAGCTCCTGCACGGACTTCAGCAACGCTATCCCGGCAACCCGCTCTTCCCCGCGCAAATCGCCGAGATTCAGGACCGCTACCAGCACGACATCACGGCGAGCCTGGATACGTGGCGGACGCTCTTGTCCATGGCGCGCGAGCAGCGTGTCAATCTTTCCGGTCTGGCTGAAGCCCGAGCCCGGCTTGGCGTCGCGGGCCAGCTCGACGCGCTCCAACAGACCGATCATGCAATTGAACAGCTGACCGCGCTGGTCGCGCGCAAGCCGGAGGCGCCGTACTCGGCGCTGGCCCTCGCCTATCTGCGACTCGGCGAAGCGCAGGACCGTCTCGGCGCCCGCGACGCCGCGACGGCAGCCTACCGCAGCGCGAGCGCGGCCGCGCCCGCCGACGATCCGCTCGAGATCCGCGATCAAGCCGCCGAGCGAATTCGCCGTGCGCCCGACTCGCGCAAGGCCGAGGCGTACCGGCTCTCCATCGAAGGCTGGCGCCATCTCGAACGAGACGATGTCCCCGGCGCGACGTCCGCGCTGGAGCGATCGCTCGCGCTCAACCCGGACGATCCGGTGGCTCACTATCGCTACGGACGCGCCCTGCAGCGTGGGCACGATGATGTGGGGGCGTTGGCCCACTTCGAGCAGACGATCACCAACGCACGGCAGTGCCCTGCACCTGTGCTCGGCACGGCCTACCTCGAGGCGGCGCGTCTCCACGAGCGCGCCGGGCGTACGGCTGACGCGCTCGCGTGGTATCGCGTCGCCTCGACGCTCTTCGGCGCAGCGGAAGAGACGAAGCGCGCCGCCTCGCGCGCGCTCACGCGGCTCGAGAAGTAGCGAACCGCGCGCGATCGCGTGTCGATCGATGCGCGCGCGTCCTGCGATCGAGCCGATCGCGGATCGATCGCGCGATTCGATCGCGCACTATCGCGCGTCGGTCGTCGATCCGACAATTTCTTCGTGCGGATTTTTGACATTTCGAGCACTTTGTGCTTGACACTTCAATTTTCTCATCCATAATCTACATCTTGTATGAGGGTGGACCGCTCAGCCCACCTGTGGTGACCCTCGGTAACCGGTAACAAAGCTGAGCTGCCACGTTCCAAGGAGGAATAATGGCGAAGAAGACTGCGAAGGGCGGCAAGAAAAAGGGCGGGAAGAAGCGCTAGGAGCCGCCTGCCGGTCCGGGGGTGTCGAGAGATGACACCCCCTTTTTTTTGATGCTGATGCTTCCACGATTGTGTGGAGGCCTTCAACGAAGCTGAGGACGCCGACAGCGCGGGCCGGCGACCAGACGGCCGCGGCGCCGCAATGCGGTGAGAGTCCTCGCGTGAGAGCCCACGAGTGAAGGGGGGGATAAACGTAATGGCGAAGAAGACGGCCAAGGGCGGGAAGAAGAAGGGCGGCAAGAAGCGGTAAGCCACCTCACCCGCTAAAAAGGGGGCGGCCGTCGCCCCCTTTTTGCTTTTTCAGACGTTCCTATCTCGTCGCTCCGGTTTTCTCGCGCCATCCCTTCCCGTCCCAGATCCGGATCCGTTGAATCACGTCCCCCTGCTGAATCCGATCGACGACGTCCATGCCGTTCACCACGTGGCCGAAGGCGGTGTAGCGCCCATCGAGGTGCGGCTGCGGTGAGTGCGTGATGAAGAACTGGCTGCCGCCGGTGTCGCGCCATTCGAGCGCCATGCCCACCGTGCCGCGCAGGTACGGGCGATCGTTGAGCTCGTCACGGATCGAATAGCCGGGGCCTCCCTCTCCATCACCACGCGGATCGCCGTCCTGCACCACGAAATTGGGAACGACGCGGTGAACCTGCAGCCCGTTGAAGAAGCCCTTCTCTGCGAGGGCCATGAAATTTCGTGAAGTCTGCGGCGCATCGAGAACCGCGAGCTCGAGCTCGATCGTCCCGCGCGTGGTCTCGATGAACGCGTGCGGCGAGAGGTCCGGCGAGATGAGCTGCGGATCGTCGTACGGCGCCGGCGGCGTCCCCGGCGCGGGACGCATCGACGTGCTCGAGTCCGCTACGGCTGTGGCATCGATCTTCGTGAGCAGGTCGGCGGCGTGCACGCGGATCGCCCAGTCCTTGTCAGTCAGCGCCGCGGTCAACGTCTCCCGCGCCTCGGCTGGACCATACTGCGCGAGCCCGTCGAGCGCGGCCGCCCGCGCGGCATACGGGGCGTCCGGCAATCCGCCTTTGTAGGCTTCGCGCAGCGCCTCAGCTCCCGCAGGCGCCTTGGTCTCGCCCAGCTCACGCGCGGCTGTCGCGCGCACTGCGAAGTCGGAGTCGTTGAGCTTCTCGAGCAGGATGTCGGGAAGGTCCGGCGCCTTGAGCTTCTCGAGCGCAGCGAGGACGGACGGGATCACCCGCTTATCCTCGTCCTGAAGCATGCCCCGCACTCGGGCGAGCGCGATATCCGGAGGAAACGTGCCCAGGATCTCCGCCAGCGCCGCCCGGGGACGCCAATCGCGATCCAGCTCGAGACCGGACAGCACCGACACGAAATTCTCCTGATCGATCGCGCCCGCCGCGCGAATCGCCGCTGCGCGCATGGTCGGCCACTCGTCGGTGATGAGGTCCTGGACAGCCGGCAGCCCGGCTGGGGCACGCAGCCGTCCGAGCGCCGTGACTGCCTCGAGCCGAAGATTGGCGTGTGTGCCACGCTCGACGGCAATCGACGCCAGGGGTTCTGCAGCTGCGGTTGCACCGATGTCCGCCAGCGCGCGCACGGCTGCAACCATGACCTCGAGCGGCGTCTTCGCCGACGGCTCGAGCAGGCGCAGCAGCGGCTCCACAGCGGATGTCTGCTTCAGGGTGCCGAGTCCACGGATCGCAAACGAGCGCGTGTAGCGCCCGGGAGTCGGCAAGAGCTGCTGCAGGGCCGGCACCGCTCGCTCGTCCGCGATGCGCTGAAGCGCGTACGCGACGGGCCACCACGCCGAAACCGGCTTGCCATCGTCGAGGACTGCGCCCGCGAGCGGTTCGTAGGCCTTCAACCGCACCAGCGCGAAAAGCGCCAGCTTGAACGCTTCGGCTTCCGGCGCGGCCGGCCATGTCTCATCGTCGGGTTGCATCGCGGCGACGGGAGCGCTCCGCGCGTACTCGGCTGCGACCTTGCCAATTGCGGCGGCCGCGTTCGTCGCGCCGATCTGCCCGAGTGCTTCCGCCGCGCGGCCCCGGACGAGCGGTGTCGGATCAGCAAGGAGCGCTGTCAGCGGTGCCTCAGCTGACGCGGCCTGGGTACCCAGCAGTCCCAGGCCGAATGCGGCCATCGCGCGGACGTCCGGATCGGGATCCGTGAGGGTCGCGGTCAAGGGCGCTACGCCCTCGGGCAGCCCGACGCGTCCCAGTGCAAGCGCCGCACGGCGGCGAACACGCGCTTCGGAATCCTTGACGAGGACCGCAAGGTCCGGTGACGAATCGGGGGGCGGCGGCGGTGGCGGCACGGGCGCCGCGCGACGCCCTCGGGCCGGGACGACGGGCACTGGCGGCGGAGGTGGCGGCACCTCGAGTCGCAGAATGCGCTGATCCTCGAGCTGGAACAGCCACGTCATTTTCTTGTCGAACGGTACGGTCGGTGCCTTCGGCGGAGGAAGCGGCGCGGTCTTGCAGGCGCTGAGGCCGGCGCCGACGAAGGCCACGAACAGCCCGAGTCCAATACGACGGTTCATCATGGTTGTCTGTCAGTCGAGCGGGCGGTGCACTGCCGGGATCGACGCACGCAGGTTCGGCAACGAATCACGCGCGAAGCTCCACCGATTTCAACGTCGCTTCGGCCACCCGCGACGCGACGACGTGCACGCCGATGCCGGGGCCGGTGGGAACCGGGATCGTGCCGTCCGGGCGAACATCGATTTCCGGGTCGATGAGATCCGGGGCGTAATAGCGGCGGCTTGCGGCGACATCGCCCGGGAGCGAAAAGTTCGGCAGCGTTGAGAGGTGGATGTTGTGCGCCCGTCCGATGCCGCTTTCCAGCATGCCACCGTGCCAGACCGGAATGCCGTGGCTGGCCGCGAGATCATGCAACCGAATCGACTGGGTGTGTCCGCCCACGCGCCCGGGCTTGATGTTGATGATCCGGCAGGCACCCGCCGCAATCGCCTCGTCGGCGGCGTGCACGGTATGGATCGACTCGTCGAGACAGATCGGCGTGCGGATTCGTTGCTGCAGCCGGGCGTGATCGCGGATGTCGTCGTAGTCGAGGGGTTGCTCCATCATCATCAGATCGAATCGATCGAGCGCGGCCAGGTGTGCGGCGTCCTCGAGGGTGTAGGCGGCGTTAGCGTCGACCATCAGCGGGATGGCGCCGCAGCGATCGCGCACCGCGGATACCGCATTGACGTCCCAGCCAGGCTTGATCTTTATCTTGATCCGCCGGTAACCCGCCGCGCGCTCGATCGTCACGCGTTCCACCAGCTGCTCGAGCGAGTCCTGGATCCCAATCGACACCCCGGATTCGATGGCTGAACGCGTGCCGCCCAGAACTTCCCGGAGCGGCTGTCCATGCTGCCGCGCATAGAGGTCCCACGCCGCCATTTCCACGGCAGCCTTGGCCATGTTGTGGCCGCGGATGATTCGCAACGCGTCGAAAATCTCGCTCGGATGCTCGAAGTCGCGACCGAGCACCAGCGGCGAGATGAACTCGCTGATGATGTGCCACGCGGTGTCGTTGGTCTCGGAGCTGTAGTACGGGTTGGCGTCCGCGACACACTCGCCGAGCCCCGATGCGCCGGCATCGTCGACCGTGACGAGCAAGAACGATCGATCGTGCACGCGGCCGAAGCTGGTTTCGAAAAATCGGACCAGCGGCAACCTGAGGAGCCGCAACTCGATACGTTCGATCCGCACCGGACAATGCTATCGCAATCCGTCGAGACGTTTGGCTATACTTCGCTGAGCCTTGAACTTCCGGTACATCGCGATCGAGGGGCCCATTGGCGCAGGCAAATCGCTGCTCGCCGATCGCCTGGGCGCGAGACTCGATGCGACGATTGTCCTCGACGAGACCGACAATCCTTTTCTCAGCGATCTGCAGGCCGGACGCACCGGCGCCGCGTTCCAGACGCAGTTGTTCTTCACGCTCGGACGACATCGGCAGCAGACGGCGCTCCGCCAGAGCGATCTCTTCAGCCAGCTGACAATCTGCGATTACCTGTTCGAACGGGACAAGATCTACGCGTACCTGAACCTGGATGACAACGAGCTGTTCATCTATCAGCGCCTGTACGAGCTTCTCGCCCCCGATCTTCCGGCGCCCGACCTCGTCATCTACCTGCAGACACCCACCGATGTCCTGCGACGCCGCCTGCGAGAGCGGGCGCGGGCGAACCCGGAGTTCGACGCGCCGGACGATGCCTACGTGAAGGAGCTGAACGAGGCGTACACACATTTCTTCTTTCACTACAACGCCACCCCGCTCCTGGTCGTCGAAACCTCCCAGTTCGATCACATGTGGGGCGAACCCGCGCTGGCCGATCTCGAGCGCCAGGTGCGAACCATGACCCGCGGGACGAGATACTGGGTGCCAAGAACGTGATCACGTGCCGCTGTGCGCCGTCCGCTGTCTGCTGTAGGCCCAAGCCCGAAACGGGAACTGCGGACAGTGAACAGTCGGACAGCGGACAGCGACTAGAACTCTCATGCTAAGCTCCTCCTGATGGCGTGGTTCAAGAAGATCCGCAAGCCCATCGAGTCGCCCCAGAAGGAAAGCCGGGTGCCCGAGGGGCTGTGGGTCAAGTGTCCGTCCTGCGCGCAGATCATCTACAACAAAGACCTCGTCGCCAGCCTGCACGTCTGCACCAAGTGCGCGCATCACTTCCGGCTGGGGGCAGCCGATCGACTCAAGACGCTGTTCGACGGTGACTGGGTCGAGCACGATCGCGGGCTGGCATCCACCGACCCCCTGAAGTTCGTGGACACCAAGGCCTACGGGCAGCGGCTTCGCAGCAGCATCGACGCGACCGGCCTGAAAGATGCGGTAATCACCGCGACCGGGGCGCTCAATGGGACGGAGACGATCATCGCCGCCATGGAATACGGCTTCATCGGCGGGAGCATGGGCGTCGTGGTCGGTGAGAAAATCACCCGAGCGATCGAGCTCGCGGTGGCGAAGAAGCTGCCGACGATCATCGTGTCCTGCTCCGGCGGCGCGCGCATGATGGAGGGCGCGCTCTCGTTGATGCAGATGGCCAAGATCAGCGGCGCGCTGGCGCGCCTGGATCGTGCGCGTCTGCCCTACATCTCGGTCCTGACCGACCCCACCACTGGCGGCGTCACCGCGAGCTTCGCCATGCTCGGCGATGTGAACATCGCTGAGCCGAAAGCCCTCATCGGTTTCGCCGGCCCCCGCGTCATCGAGCAGACGATCCGTCAGAAACTGCCCGAGGGCTTCCAGCGCAGCGAGTTCCTGCTCGAGCGCGGGATGCTCGACATGGTGGTCGACCGGCGCGAGCTGAAGGACGTCATCTCACGCGTGTTCCGCTTCGCTCTGAAGACCCGCGCGGTCGCCGCTCCCGCCGGCCCGATCGTCACCGAAGCCGCCGGCAGCTAGTCGCGGTCTCCCTCGCGGCCGCCATCGATCCTCGAAGCCTGTATGGATTCCCTGGACTTCCTCTTCAGCCTCGAACGTCTCGGGATGAAGTTCGGCCTCGACAACATGCGCATCCTGTGCGAGGCGCTGGGAAACCCTCAGCAACGCTTTCAGTCCGTCATCGTCGCGGGCACGAACGGTAAGGGCTCGGTCACCGCGATGCTTGCGACCGCGCTTCACGCGGCTGGACATCGAACGGCGCGTTACACGTCACCGCACCTCGAGCGGCTGGAAGAGCGTTTCGTGATCGACGAACGCGAGGTTCAGTCGAATCAACTGAGACGTGTGGCTGACGACGTGCGGTCAGCCATCGAACGGCTGACCGGACAGGGCCGTCTCCAGGGACCGCCGACCTTCTTCGAATGCACCACTGCCATTGCATTCGAGCTGTTCAGCCGCGCGGACGTCGCCGTCGCCGTGCTCGAGGTCGGTCTCGGCGGGCGCCTCGACGCCACGAACATCGTCACCCCACTTGCCGCCGCGATCACGACGATCGATTTCGATCATCAGGCCCAACTCGGCGACACGCTCGACTCGATTGCGTACGAAAAAGCGGGGGTGATCAAGGACGGCATTCCGGTCGTCATCGGTCCACTGCCTCCGGTCGCCGACCACGTGGTGTCGGAAGTCTGTCAGGCGCGTCGGGCAAGACTCGTGCGCGCCATGGATCGCGTGCGGATTGACGACGGGATAATAGGTGAAGCACCCGGGGTGACTTTCACAACCCCAGAACGCCGCCTGCCTGAGGTGCATCTCGCGCTCGGCGGCCGTCATCAAAGGCTGAATGCGGCGATCGTCATCGCGGTGCTCGAAGAATTGAACCGTGTCGGCGTCGCCGTGGACACGAGCTCGATGGCGAGGGGACTCGGGGACACGCGCTGGCCGGCGCGGCTCGAACGGCGACGCTGGCATGACGCCGACGTGCTCCTGGACGCGGCCCACAATCCGGCTGGCGCGCGGGCGCTGGCTGACTACCTGCGAGACATTGGCTGGACCGAGATCTCGCTCGTGACGGCCGCGCTGCGGGACAAAGATGTCGAAGGGATCCTTGCTCCGCTCTTGCCGTGCTGCCGCTCGTTGATCTGCACGACGCCCGTATCACCGCGTGCACTCACCGCGGCGCAGCTGGCGGCGCGGGCGTCCGTTATGCCCGAGGCGCCCCAGCTGATCGAAACCATCGATGATCCCGGCGACGCACTACGGCGCGCGTGCCGACCCGGCGCGCGCGTCGTCGTGGCCGGATCCATCTTCTTGGTCGGCCCTCTGCGTGGTATTCTTCGCTGATTCTCTGCAGCACGCGCGAAGGGTTTCTGTCAGTGACGTGCGGCAGACCCGGCCATTCATGCGGCGTTCCTGGCTGATCCCGGCACTCATCTTTCTCGTCTGGCTTGGCGTGCCCGCCCCGGCGCGCGCGCAGACCGGACAGTCATCCGACCTCTCCGGGTGCAAGCTCTCGAAGATCGTGCACCTCTCCGGCGATCGCCGACCGGTCGAAGGCAAGGGGGGCGTCACCGAAATCCGGCTGCTGTTGACCGGATCCGAGACGCAGCCGGTTCAGGTGGACTGCGACGACATGCAGCTCTTCGCGCGCCAGATGGAAGTGTTCGACGGCCATCGCGTGGTCGCGACCGACGATGTTCTGTTCGTGCAGGGAGGCAACCGCATCAACGCGGAGCGACTCGAGTTCGACACCAAGACCCGGACGGGCACGTTCTACAACGCCGCCGGATCCGTGACGCTGATGGAGAAGGTCGATCGCAGCCTGTTCGGAACGCAGGAGCCCGACGCGTACTTCCGCGGCGAGGAGATCCACAAGCTCGGGCCGAACCGCTACAAGATCGTGCACGGCGCGTTCACGACGTGCGTGCAGCCGACGCCGCGCTGGGAGATGGTGGCCGGGTCCGTCAGCTTCACGATCAACGACCACGCGTTCCTGACCAACTCGGTCCTCACGGTCAAGGGCGTGCCGCTCATGTATCTGCCGATCTTCTACTACCCCATCGAGGAAGACGACCGATCGACCGGATTCCTGATTCCGATCTACGGCACGTCACGCGGAGCGGGACAATCGCTCAGCAACGCGTTCTTCTGGGCGATCAACCGCAGCTCGGACGCGACGTTCACCTACGATTGGTACTCGAAGACAGGGCAGGGCGTCAGCAGCGAGTACCGCTACCAGCTCGGCTCCGGAAATCAGGGGATCGGCACCGTCCACTTCCTCGACGAGCACGAGCTCACGATCACCAACGCGGATGGCACCACGAGCACCAGGCCCCCCCAGCGCAGCTACAACGTGAACGGCGCACTGTCGCAGAGCCTGAATGCCCGATGGCGCGCGCGGGCGAACGTCGACTATTACTCCGACCTCCAGACCGAGCAGCGTTACCAGCAGAGTTTTGCCCAGGCCAGCACGAGCCGCCGAATCATCAACGGCAATCTGACGGGTAACTGGCGCGAATACGTGTTCAGCGGCACGGTCGAGCACAACGACTTCTTCAACAACAGCGACAACGTGACGACGACGGGGTTTCTCCCCCGCATCTCGTTCAGTCGCGGCGAGCGGCCAATCGGCAAGTCGCGAGTGTATTTCGGCGTCTCCAGCGAGTACACGACGTTCATCCAGCAGGGCACGATCAGTGGCGTGGTGACCAACGATCAAGGGCTGACGCGATTCGACGTCGTTCCGTACGTGCGCATCCCGTTCACGCGATGGCCATTCCTGACCGTGAACTCGAGCGTCGGCTGGCGGGATACGTACTGGACTGAGAGCATCGACGCGGTGACGAATAAGCAGGTGCCCACCGGGATCTCGCGTCAGTTCTTCGACTTTCAGGCGCGGATCACCGGCCCCACTTTCAACCGCATCTTCAACACGCCGGGCGGCGGGTACGCCGAGAAATACAAACACGTCATCGAGCCGACGGTCACGATTCAGAGCAAGACACCGATCGACGACTTCAACCGGATCGTCAAGCTCGATTCCGCCGACAGCATCGTCGGCGACACCACGAACATCATCTACGCCTTGAACAACCGGTTGTATGCGAAAAAGGACGTGGCGAGGGAGATCGTGAGTGTCTCAATCAGGCAGACGTACTACAGCAATCCGGCCGGGGCGGCCTTCGATCCGTCGTATCAGAGCAGCTTCAACAACAACGAGCAGAACCACCTTTCGGCACTGCAGATCGGAACCCGAGTCTCACCGACGCCGTCACTGCAGGCCGACTTCTCCACCGAAATCGATCCGACCGTGCATAAGTTCACGACCTACACGCTGGCGGCGATCGTCAATCGGCCACGGTTCCAGGCGAGGGGCGGCTGGACGCAGCGCCGCTACATCCCGGAGCTGCCAGGCTTCAGCAACCCGGCGCTCGCGAACCACGACCTGACCGGCTCGACCTCGATTCGGAGCGCCGCCAATCATCTCGGCGGAACCTACCTCTTCAACTACGACCTGCACAACAACGAGTTCCGCAACCAGCAAATCACCGCGTACTACAACGCACAGTGCTGCGGCGTCGCGGTGTCGTACCAGACGTACAACGTGGCGGGCTTTCCAAGTTTCGTGCTCCCCCAGGACCGCCGGTTCAACATTTCATTTACGCTTGCCGGCATCGGCACCTTCTCGAACTTCTTCGGCGCCTTCGGTCAGGGACACTGAATGAAAGGGCTGATCTTGAGCGGCGGCCGCGGCACACGCCTGAGGCCATTGACCTACACCAGCGCCAAGCAGCTCGTTCCGGTCGCCAACAAGCCGGTCCTCTTCTACGGCATCGAATCGATGGCCGATGCCGGCATCACGGACATCGGCATCGTCGTCGGCGATACGCAGGCGGAGATCCGGGCCGCGGTCGGTGACGGCAGCCGCTGGGGTGTGAAGATCACCTACATCGAACAGGACCAGCCGCGCGGGCTGGCGCACTGCGTGCTGATCAGCGAGGACTTCATCGGCTCCGATCCCTTCGTCATGTACCTCGGCGACAACCTGCTGAACCGCGGGATCCGGCCGCTCGTGGACGAATTCCTTCGAGAGCGGCCCGCCGCGCAGATCCTGCTGGCCCGCGTGCCGGATCCGCAGATGTTCGGCGTGGCCGAGCTCTCCGAGGGGCGCGTCGTACGACTG
This sequence comes from Vicinamibacterales bacterium, assembly GCA_036258055.1. GTDB lineage: Bacteria > Acidobacteriota > Vicinamibacteria > Vicinamibacterales > 2-12-FULL-66-21 > DATAEK01. The sequence goes on along the minus strand of DATAEK010000058.1, from coordinate 5,448 downwards.
GTCGAGAAGCCACGGGAACCCAAGAGCGATCTCGCGCTCGTCGGCGTCTACATGTTCTCCCCGGAAGTCTTCCATGCGGTGAAGCGAATCACACCGAGCTTCCGGAACGAGCTGGAGATCACTGACGCCATCCAGGACCTCATCGATCGCGGCCTCGACGTGCGGCCGCACATCGTCGACGGCTGGTGGAAGGACACCGGGAAGCTCGAGGACATGCTCGAGGCAAACCGGTTAATCCTGGAGACAATCGAACGTCGGATCGACGGCAGCGTGGACGCCGAATCGCGCGTCGAGGGGAAGGTCATCGTCGAGGCAGGCGCGACGATCGAGGGATCGGTGGTACGCGGACCCGCGATCATCGGCGCGGGGGCTCGGGTACTCCACGCGTACGTGGGACCCTTCACCTCGATCATGAACGACGTGGAGATCCGCGAGTCGGAGATCGAGCACAGCATCGTGCTCGAGGGCAGCTGCATCAGCAACCTGGCGAACCGGGTCGAGGACAGCCTGATTGGGAAGAACGTGCGGATCTACCGCGTCCCGATGAAGCCCTCGGCCTACCGGTTCATGCTGGGTGACAACTCCGAGGTAGGCATTCGATGGTGAAAACGGTCCCCGCTCCGACGCCGGCAAGCTCGCGGATTCCGATCCACGGCGTGCGGACCAAGCGGCTCGCGGTCATACCGGACGAACGCGGCTGGCTGCTCGAGATCCTGCGCGCGGACGAATCGGACCTCTTTCAGAAGTTCGGGCAGGTGTACGTCTCGGCGACCTATCCAGGGGTCGTGAAGGCGTGGCACTACCATCGCCGGCAGGTGGACAACTTCGTGTGCGTGTCGGGTATGGTCAAACTCGTCCTGATCGATACGCGTGAGGATTCGCCGACCCGGGACGTCGTGAACGAGTTCTTCGTCGGCACACAGAACCCCATGCTCGTGCAGGTGCCGAACCTCGTGTATCACGGCTGGAAGTGCATCAGCCTCGAACCCGCCCTCGTGGTCAACGTCCCGACCGAGCCCTACAATCGAGAAGAGCCCGACGAGTACCGGCTCGAACCGCACGGAACGCTTCCCTACGACTGGGCCCGAAAAGATGGTTAAGGTTCTCGTCACCGGCGGGGCTGGGTTCATCGGATCCAACTACGTCCGGCACGCGCTCGCGGAGCACCCGGACTGGCACGTCACCAACCTGGACAAGCTGACCTACGCGGGGCGGCTCGAGAATCTGCAGACGGTCCTGGACCATCCGCGTCACGAGTTCGTCAAGGGGGACGTCGCGGATCCGGCCGTCGCCGGCCCGCTCGTGGCGCAATCGGAGATCGTGGTGCACTTCGCCGCGGAGACCCATGTCGATCGATCGCTGATGAACGCCGGCGAATTCCTCACGACGGACGTCATCGGCACCTTCGTGCTGCTCGAGGCCGCCCGCCAGGCGCCCCGCCTGCAGCGCTTCGTGCAGATCTCCACCGACGAGGTCTACGGCAACGTGGCGGAAGGCTCGAGCCGTGAAACCGACGAGCTCCGGCCGCGCAACCCGTACTCGGCGAGCAAAGCGGGCGCCGATCGACTGGCCTACAGCTACTGGGCCACGTACGAAGTGCCCGTCGTGATCACCCGGGCATCGAACAACTACGGACCGAATCAATTTCCAGAGAAGGTAATCCCGCTCTTCATCACCAACGCTCTTGATGATCTGGAGCTGCCGCTCTACGGCGACGGTCTCAACGAGCGGGACTGGATCCACGTCTCCGACCACTGCCGCGCGATCGACACCGTGATCGCGTGCGGTGTGGGCGGTGAGGTCTACAACGTCGGCGGCGGGAATCCCGTTGCCAACGCCGATCTGACCAGGCGCATCCTCAGGCTGCTCGATCGACCGGACTCGCTCATTCGCCACGTGGCCGATCGTCAGGGCCACGATCGGCGCTACTCGCTCGATACCTCCAAGCTCGAAGCGCTCGGGTGGCGGCCGCGCGTGGCGTTCGAGGAAGGACTCACTGACACCGTCGCGTGGTATCGCCAGAACGAGGGGTGGTGGCGTCCGATCAAGCACCAGGACGCGAAGTTCAAGCAGTACTACCAGGCGCAATACGGAAGCCGTCAGGGCTGAAACGCCGTGGCGGGTCTTCCTCTGGTCACCGGCGCGACCGGGTTTGCCGGCAGACATTTGCTCGCGCGGCTGCTCGAATCCGAACCGTCCCTCGCGGCCTGGTCGAATCCGCGCGGCCACTCACACGATTCGAGCGATCCTCGTATCAGCTGGGAGGCGGTGGACATCCTCGACGCTCCGGGCGTCGCCCGCGCGCTCGAGGCGCTCGGGCCGACCGCCATCTACCACTGCGCAGGCATCGCAGACGTGGGCGGCACGTGGCAGGATCCACAGCGCGCGCTCCACGTAAATGTTCTCGGCACCCACTATCTGATTGAAGGCATTCGGCGCGCGGGGCTGACGTGCCGTGTGCTCGTGACGGGATCGGCCCACGTGTACCGGCAGTCCAGCGAGGCCATCAACGAGGATTCCGCGATCGGACCGGCCAGCCCGTACGCCGTCAGCAAGCTCGCGCAGGAAATGCTCGCGCAGAGCGCCGGCGTCTGTCCGATGATCATCACCAGGCCCTTCAATCACGCGGGACCGGGGCAATCTCCCGCTTTTGCCATGTCGAGCTTCGCCAGGCAGATCGCGGAAATCGAAGCAGGCCAGCGTGACCCGGTGGTCACGGTCGGAAATCTCGACGCGCGCCGTGACATCACTGATGTCCGCGACGTGGTGCGTGCGTACGTCCAGGTCATGGATCGCGGGCAGCCGGGGCGTCCGTACAACATCTGCCGCGGCGAAGCACACCGCATCGGCGATCTGCTCGACATCCTCGTCGGCTTGGCTCGGACTCGCGTGGAGGTGCGGATCGATCGGGCGCTCGTGCGTCCGCACGACAACCCGCTGTTCCTCGGTGACCCCTCCCGGATTGCGAACGAAGCGGGCTGGCGTCCGGCCATTCCGATCGAGCAAACGCTCGGCGACCTCCTCGACTACTGGCGCGTCCAACTGCACACCAGATCATGACCTCGCGCGCGCGCTCGACCGAGCACGCCCGCCAGATCGTCCACATGACGATGGGCGGGTTCGCGTTGTTGCTGCGCTATCTCGAGTGGTGGCAGGCGGCGATCCTCGCCGCGACGGCGCTGGCGTTCAACTGGTACGTCCTGCCGAGAATCGGCGGCACGCGGCTGTACCGCGCGTCGGAAGTGGCTCGAGGATTTCCGCCCGGCATCCTGCTCTACCCGCTCTCTGTTCTGCTGTTGATCTTGATGTTCCGCCACCGGCTCGACATCGTCGCCGCCGCCTGGGGCATCCTGGCAGTGGGCGACGGGATGGCCACGCTCGTCGGTCGTGCCGTGGAGGGCAGGCGCCTGCCGTGGAACCCGCAGAAGACAGTTGCTGGCAGTCTCGCGTTGTGGCTTGCGGGCGGCGCCGCCGGCGCCTTCCTCGCGTGGTGGTGCCGTCCAGCCATCGTTCCGGAGCCGTCCATCTGGTTTTCAATCGGCGCGCCGTTTGTCGCAGCGCTCGTCGCGGCCGCCGTCGAGACGGTTCCGATCCGATTGGACGACAACGTCTCGGTGCCGATGAGCGCCGCCGCCGTCCTGGTGGCGATTTCGGTCGTGAACCAGGATCAGCTGACGAGCGCGTGGCCGCTCGTGCTGGCACACCTGCCCGCTGCGGTGGCGGTCAATCTGCTCGCGGCAGTTGCCGGCTACCGGGCGAGATCCGTGTCGATCTCAGGAGCTATCGGCGGCGCCCTCATCGGAACCGTGATCTACGCCTCGACGGGTTGGCGCGGTTGGGCCATGCTCTTCCTCGCGTTTCTGGCGGCGTCGATTTCGTCCAGGCTCGGCCTGCGTCGAAAGATGTTGCTGGGGATTGCCGAGGAGCGTGGTGGACGCCGCGGTGCGGGTAACGCGATTGCGAACACGGGGATCGCCGCGGCCGCTGCGATCCTGGCGATGACGACGACTGCCGTGTCGCCGGCGATGGTCGCGTTCGTGGCTGCGTTGACGGCCGGGGGCAGCGATACGATCGCCAGCGAAATCGGCAAGGCGTGGGGACGACGGACGTTTCTTCTCACCACGCTGCGACCCGTGCCGCCGGGAACGTCAGGCGCCGTGTCGCTCGAAGGCACGGCGGCGGGGTTCGCGGGAGCGCTGTTGCTCGCGCTCGCGGGTGTCGGCCTCGGCCTTGTGCCCGGTCACGCGCTGGCGGCCATCGTCATCGGTGCGACGATCGGGGCGTTCGCCGAGAGTCTGCTGGGTGCGACACTCGAGGGTCCGGGGATTGTGAACAACGACGTGCTGAACTTTCTCAATACCGGCATCGCCGCCTGGAGCGCTGTGCTGCTGACCCGGATCCCGTGATGACGCCGTCGTCCCGCCCATCCGTATGGCTCGAGCTTTCGCGACCGTTCACGCTCGTGGCGCCCGCGTTGGGTGTCGTATCGGGAGCGGTCACGGCGGCTGGGGCGCATCCACGCGAACCGTGGAGCGGGGACCTGATCCTCTATCCGGTGATCGGCGCGCTGATGGCGGCGACGCTGAACGCGGGCAACAATGCGCTCAATCAGATCTACGACCTCGAAATCGATCGGATCAACAAGCCGAAGCGTCCACTGCCGAGCGGACGTCTGAGCGTTCACGACGCATGGACGTTCACGTGGATCACCTATGTGATCGCGCTGGTACTGGCGTGGCTGGTCGCGCCCGGCGGCCGTCATGAGTGCTTCTGGATCGTCATCGCGGCGACGATCGCCACGTTCATCTACTCCTGCCCGCCTTTGCGTACCAAGCAGCGCGGCATCTGGGCCAACGTCACCATCGCGGTGCCGCGCGGCGTGCTGCTGAAAGTCGCCGGTTGGTCCTGCGTGAAGACGATCTTCGGCGTCGAGCCCTGGTACATCGGAATGATCTTCGGGTTGTTCCTGCTCGGAGCATCCACGACGAAGGACTTCGCCGACATGGAGGGAGACGCCAGAGGGGGGTGCCGGACACTGCCAATCATCTACGGCGTCCGGAAGGCGGCGTGGATGATCTCACCGTCATTCGTCGTTCCGTTCATGTTGATCTCGGTCGGTGCGGCCGCAGGAATCCTCACCGGCAATCACCTGCTGCTGCAGATCCTGGCGATCGGCATGACGCTCTACGGCGTGTATGTCTGCTACCTGATGCTGCGACGGCCGGAGGATCTGGCCGTCGAAGAGAATCACGTCTCCTGGGCCCACATGTATCGAATGATGTTCGTGGCTCAAATCGGGTTTGCGTTGGCGTACTTGTTCTAGCTGTGGCGGAGGCGGCGGCGGAGGAAGCGGAACTCCCGGAGGATCTCTACACGGAGCTCACGGAGAAAACGTTCCTTCTAAGAAACCCGTTCTTCGTGTCCTCCGTGTCGAGATCTCCGCGCCCG
>DATAEK010000055.1:0-7942 GCA_036258055.1 Vicinamibacterales bacterium | reverse complement strand
GGCCGCGACGGCGGCGAGCCCAGAAAGCTGACCGGCGACGAGGTCAAGGCGGCTCCGCCCGCGACCGGCCGCTGGGACGAGGCACACCGCCGCGTCCTGTTTGTAGACGATGGCGATGTGGTTCTGGTTGACGGAACGACGGGCACGCGCCGTCAAATCACTCGCACGACGGGGAACGAATCCAACGCCCGCTGGGCACGGCACGACACGCAGATCACGTACGTCCGCGACGGCAACCTGTTCATCGTTCCCGTCGACGGCGGCGGCCCTGCCCTCGTGACCCAACTCACCGACGTCGGACCGAAGAAAGCCGATCCGAAGCTCACCGATAGCCAGAAATTCATTCGCGACGAGGAAGAGAAGCTGATCGAGTACCTCCGCGACCAGAAGGCCGACAAGAAAAGGATTGAAGACAAAGAAAAGAAGGACAAGCTGCCCGTCTTCGAGCTTCAGGAGCGACAGAGTGTTGCCGACCTGATGCTCGCCCCCGACGACACACACGTCTTCCTTCTCGTCTCCGAACGCCCGGTCGGGTCCAAGAACACCATCGTGCCGAATTACGTCACCGAGTCGGGCTACACCGAGGACATTCCCGGCCGCAACAACGTCGGTGACACGCAGGATCGGCGACTGCTCGCGGTACTGAATCTGAAGACCGGCAAGACGGTCTGGGCCGACGGCAGCTTCGCGCCGCCGGTGTCACAGGAAGAGAAGCCCGCGGACCCCAATGCCACGGGCGCCGACGCGCGTCCGGGACGCAAAGCGGAACGCGACATCCGCTGGAGCATGCCCGCGGTCTCCGACGACGGTCAGTTCGTGGTCGCGTCCGCGCGTTCCGCGGACAACAAGGATCGGTGGTACGTCACGGTCGACCCGGAGACTGGAAAAACCCAGGTCGTGGATTTGCTGCACGACGACGCGTGGGTCCGTGAAGCAGGTTTCGGCGGCGCATCGTCAGTGCAGTTCCTACCTGGCGGGCACACGGTGTGGTTCCTCTCCGAGCGTGACGGATGGATGCACTTGTACACGCTCGACATGTCCGCGTCAGGCGCGCAGCCTAAGCAGCTGACGTCAGGGAAGTGGGAGATCACGGCCGCGGAACTGGCCGAAGACCGGAAGAAGTTCTACATCACGACGACCGAGGTCCACCCTGGCGAGCGCCACGTTTACACCCTTCCCGTGGATGGCGGCGCCCGAACGAAGATCACGTCGATGCCGGGCTCGAACGAGGTCGAAGTCTCGCCGGATGAATCGACGCTCGGCATCATCTACTCCTACAGCAACAGGCCGCCGGAAGTGTACGTGAGGCCGAATACGGCAGGCGCGCAGGCCAGGCAGGTGACGACGACGCCCACGACGGAATGGCGATCGTTCAAGTGGATCGACCCGAAGGTCGTGACGTTCAAGGCGCGCGACGGCGTCGACGTCTACGCCCGCGTCTTTACCCCCGAAATGATCGGCGCGCGGCGCGATCCGTCACGTCCGGGCGTCGTGTTCGTGCATGGTGCCGGGTACGCGCAGAACGCGCATCGCTACTGGGCCAGCTACTTCCGCGAGTACATGTTCCACAACCTGCTCGCGTCCCGCGGCTACGTCGTGCTCGATGTGGACTATCGTGCGAGCTCGGGCTACGGGCGCGACTGGCGTACCGCGATCTACCGCCATATGGGCGGCAAGGATCTCGAGGACATCGTGGACGGCGCGAAGTATCTGTCGGCTCAGGAGAAGGTCGATCCGCGCCGCATCGGGGTGTACGGCGGCAGCTACGGCGGGTTCATCACGCTGATGGCGATGTTCACGACGCCGGATGTGTTCGCGGCCGGCGCCGCGCTCAGGCCGGTCACGGACTGGGCGCATTACAACCACGGCTACACCTCGAACATCCTCAATGTGCCCCAGAAGGACGTCGACGCGTACCGCAAGAGCTCGCCGATCTACTTTGCCGAAGGCTTGAAGGGCGCGCTGTTGATCTGCCACGGCATGGTCGACACGAACGTCCATTTCCAGGACTCGGTTCGTCTGGTGCAGCGATTGATCGAACTGCGGAAGGAGAACTGGGAGCTGGCCGCATTCCCGGTCGAAAACCACGGGTTCACCGAGGAGACGAGCTGGGCCGACGAGTACCGGCGAATCCTCAAGCTATTCGAAGAGAATCTGCGGCTGAAGAACGGAAAGGCGACAAATTGATGCAGGAGTCGACCGTCCTCGATTTTTTCCGGAAGGCGGGGGCGCTCCTCGAGGGGCACTTCCGGCTGTCTTCCGGTCTGCACAGCGACCGCTACCTCCAGAGCGCGCTCGTGCTGCAGTATCCGGAGTTCGCGGAACAGCTGGGACGCGACCTCGCCGATCGTACGGCGCACCTGCAGCCGACGGTGGTGCTGTCTCCCGCGCTCGGCGGCATCGTCATCGGTCAGGAGGTCGGGCGCGCGCTCAGCGTTCGCGCGATCTTCGCGGAGCGCGAAAACGGCGTGCTCGCGCTCAGGCGCGGCTTCAGCCTGGCGCCATCCGATCGCGTCCTCATCGTCGAGGACGTCCTGACAACCGGAGGATCGACCAGGGAAACGGCTGCACTCGCTCAAGCGGCCGGCGCGCACGTCGTAGGCGCCGGTTGCATCGTCGATCGCGGATCGGATCCAGGAGGGCTTGGGCTTCCGCTTCAGGCACTCGTGCGGCTCGAAGTCCCTACGTACTCATCAGATGCCTGTCCGCTTTGTGCGAAGGGAGAGCCGGTCGTGAAGCCGGGATCACGTTCGTGATGGCACATGACAAATGGGAACACCATAACCATTTGCCCGCTTCCATTTGTCCATCCCATTTGCCATTTTCGATTTGCCATTTGCCATCCCCATGAGGGTCCTGAAGCTGACGCTCGAATACGACGGGACCGAGTACGTCGGGTGGCAGCGGCAGGCGGCGGGGACGTCGATTCAGGGGCTGATCGAAGACGCGCTGGAGCCGTTCGAAGGAAGGGCGGTCACGGTCCACGGTGCGGGGCGTACGGATGCCGGCGTGCACGCGCTTGGGCAGGTGGCGAGCGTCGTCGTCAATGCCTCGCACGATCCGGCCACATTTCAGCGGGCGCTCAACGCCGTTCTGCCGGAAGACGTCCGCATCCTGCGAGTGGAGGAAGCGGTCCCCGATTTCCACGCGCGGTTCAGCGCCACGGGCAAGACCTACGAGTACCGCATCGTCAACGCGCCGTTCGTTTCCGCATTCGTCCGCCGATATGCGTGGCACGTCCCGCAGCCGATCGACCTCGACGCGATGCGTCGGGCCGCGACGGCGCTGGTCGGCACGCACGACTTCAGCGCCTTTCAGACCGCCGGGAGCGTCGTGAGCTCGACGATCCGGACGATCGAGGCGATCGACTGGCGTCCAGGATCCGGCCCCGCCGATCCGCTGGTCATGCGAGTGACCGGCGACGGCTTTCTCCGGCACATGGTGAGAAGCATCATCGGCACGCTCATCGAGGTTGGACTGTCTCGATGGCCGGTGGAGCGTGTGGGAGACGTGCTTGCCGGTCGCAACCGCGCCGCCGCGGGGGACACGGCGCCTCCGGCAGGGCTGTTTCTCATTGACGTCCGCTACTAGCGGATCTGCTTTATACTACAAAGCGAGACCGGTGCGCGCCTTGAACGGCCGTTCTAAGAGCCTGTATCATCGAGGTTTAGTTTCCGCCTGACGTCATGTCGCTTCAAGACATCCTCTCCGTCGTGCCGCCCGGCTCCATCGAAGAGAGCCTGGCGCAGCAGGTCAACTTCGATCGGCTGCCGGCACACGTGGCGGTGATCATGGACGGAAACGGCCGCTGGGCGGCTCAGCGGCACCTGCCGCGGGTCGAGGGGCATCGGGCCGGGATTGAATCGGTGCGTGAGGTCGTTGAGGGGTCGGCCCGGCTGGGCATTCAGGTGCTGACCCTCTACGCGTTCTCGGTCGAGAACTGGAAGCGGCCGGCCGCCGAGGTTTCGACGCTGATGGCGCTCCTCAAGCGGTATCTGCGTCTCGAGTTGAACACCCTTCTGCGAAACAACATCCGATTTCGCGTGATCGGCCGCGCGGGTGAACTCGCGTCTGACATTCGCCGAGAGCTCGAGATGGCCGAGGAGAAGACCGCCGCCAACGGCGGCATGCTCTTCAACATCGCGCTGAACTACGGCGGCCGCGCCGAGATCGTGGAAGCCGCGAAGAAAGCGTTGGCTGCCGGGATCCAGGCGGAAGAGCTCGACGAGCCACGTTTCGCGAGTTTCCTGTACACGTCGGGTCAGCCGGATCCGGATCTGCTCATCCGAACGAGCGGTGAAATGCGCGTCAGCAATTTCCTGCTCTGGCAGATCGCGTATGCGGAAATCTGGGTCACCGAAACGCTCTGGCCCGATTTCCGGAAGCGCCACCTGCTCGAGGCGGTCCTCGCGTATCAGAAACGCGATCGCCGGTACGGCGGCATCAAGCAGCCCGCAATCGCCGGTCGCTGATGCGGCTGATTTCCACGCCGCGCTTCGCCGTTGCCGCATGACCCGCGTCCTCAGCGCGGTCGTCCTCATTCCGATCGTGGTCGGCATTGTCTGGTACCTGCCGCCACTCGCCACCCTCGTTTTCGCTGAGATTGCCGCGGTACTCGCCTTCATCGAGTACGCAGACCTTGCCGCTGCGCTGGGCGCGCACATTCCGCGCGCGGTATCGGGCGCGGCGGTCGTCGCCGCTTGCGCCGCGGTGGCGTTCTGGCCTCCCCCGCTCGACCTCGTCGCAATCAGCGCGCTCATCGTGGTTGGCGCTCTTGCGGTCGCATCCGGCAATCCCGGACCGGCGATCCTGCGAGACGCGGCGTGCGCACTTTTTCCGGTGCTGTACATCGGCGTGCCGCTCGGTGCGCTGGCGGCGGTCCGGTCCTCGAGCCGTGAGGCGCTGTTGCTCCTGATGGCGACGATCGTCATCAGCGATTCCGCGCAGTACTATTCGGGCCGCGCCTTTGGACGCCACCTGCTGGCGCCAGCCATCAGCCCGAAGAAAACCGTCGAAGGCGCCCTGGGAGGCATGATCCTCGGCACTCTGGCGATGACCGCCGGCGCCGTGCGGCTCTTTCCGGATGCCGGGCTGCCGCTGCTCGTCCTCGTCGCGGCCGCGGTCGTGGCGCTCGGTATGGTCGGCGACCTTTTCGAATCGCTCCTCAAACGAAGCGCCGGCGTGAAGGATTCCTCGTCTCTGATTCCGGGTCACGGCGGGGTGCTCGATCGGATTGACAGCTGGCTGTTCGCCGGTCCGGTGTTCTACGTGTTCACTCGATATCTCCACTCCTGATGAAGCGTATCGCGATCCTCGGATCGACCGGCTCGATCGGTCAGAGCGCCCTGGCGGTCATCGCCGCGCATCCGGAACGGCTGCGCGTGGTCGCGCTCGCGGCCGGTGAGAACGTGCCCCGGTTCGTCGAGCAGGTCCGGCGATTCGAACCGGACACCATCGCGATGGCGACCATGCCGGCGCTCAGGGAGGCGCAGCAGGCAATCGCGCAGGATGGAGCGTTCGTGCCTCGCACGGCGGCGTGCGGTCCTGAAGGACTGATTGCCGCCGCCACGCATCCCGACGCCGACGTCGTGCTCTTCGCGTCATCCGGCACCGCCGGTCTCGACGCCGTGCTGCACGCGATCGCTGCCGGCAAGACGATCGCCCTTGCGAACAAAGAAGTGCTCGTGATGGCCGGATCGATCGTGATGGCGGCGGCGCGCCGCCGCGGCGTCGCGGTGCTTCCGGTGGATAGCGAGCACAATGCGATTCATCAGTGCCTGCACGGCCGCCCCTTCTCGGAGATCTCGAGGTTGATCCTCACGGCGTCGGGCGGTCCATTCCGCTCGCTCGCGCGCGAGTCGCTCGACACGGTGACGGCCGATGACGCCCTGCGGCACCCGACGTGGAAAATGGGACCGAAAATCACGATCGACTCCGCGACCCTCATGAACAAGGGGCTCGAGGTAATCGAGGCGCACTGGCTGTTCGGGGTCGGCCCCACACAGATCGACGTCGTCGTTCATCCCCAGTCGGTCGTGCACTCGATGGTGGAGCTCCTGGATGGATCGATCATTGCCCAGCTCGGCGTCACCGACATGCGGTTGCCGATTCAGTACGCTTTCTCCTACCCCGATCGCTGGGCTGCACCTCTCGCACCGCTCGATCTGACCCGCTGCGGCCGGCTCGATTTCGAGACGCCGGACACCACACGCTTTCCCTGCCTGGGCCTGGCCTTCCGGGCGCTGGCGGGTGAGCCCGGGCTGCCCGTCGTGCTGAACGCCGCGAACGAGGTTGCCGTCTCATCGTTTCTGGATCGGCGTTTGCGGTTCACGGCCATCCCCGAGGTCATTGGCCGCACGATGGACGAGTACGAGCGCCACGGGTCCAGCCAGATTCGTGATCTCGATGACGTTCGTGTGATCGAGCGTTGGGCCACGGAGTTCGCGGGTCGGGCGGCTCGCTGAGGTAAAATGACTGTTTCAGTTCGCTGAGGAGTTCTGTGACGAGTATTTTGGCTTTTGTTTTCGTGCTCGGCATCCTCGTGTTCGTCCACGAGCTCGGCCATTTCCTCGCTGCCCGCCGCATCGGCGTCCGCGTGTTGACCTTCTCGCTGGGGTTCGGCCCCAAGCTGCTCTCCTTCCAGCGGGGTGACACCGAGTACTGCGTGAGTGCGATCCCGCTGGGCGGCTACGTCAAGATGGCTGGCGAGAACGCCGACGAGTCTCGGACCGGGGCCGAAGACGAGTTCCTGTCGAAGTCGAAGTGGCAGCGGTTCCAGGTGCTCGTGATGGGTCCCATCATGAACCTGGCCCTGGCGTTCATCGTGATGGCGTTGGTGCTCTACCAGGGTGCCCAGCTGCCCGCCTACGAGCAGCAGCCCGTGGTGGTCGGCTCGGTGACGGCCGGGACCCCGGCGGAGCAAGCCGGGTTGAAGCCACACGATCGGATCATCGCGATCGATGACCAGCCTGTGCCGAACTGGGAGTTCCTCCTCAACGAGGTGCTGCCCAAGGCGAACAAGCCCATTACGCTCGGCGTACAGCGCGACGGACAGCTGGTCGACGTCCGCATCACGCCGAAGGCCGTCGGGAAGTTCGAAGCGGGGGATCTCGGCATCCTGCCTGAGATGCATCCGCAGATCACGGCCGTCAACGGCGGCGAGGCCGCGCACAGTGCCGGCCTGCAGGCCGACGACGTGATCATGTCGGCCGCGGGCGAGCGCAACGTCTCGCGCGATCGGGTGATCGCTTTGATCAAAGCGCACCAGGATCAGCCGATGTCGATCGAAGTCGAGCGCAACGGCGAGACGAAGGTGTTCGAGGTCACGCCGCACAAGGTCAGTGGAACCGTCCGCATCGGCGCCACGATCAGCGGCATGCAACTGCGCAACGTTCAGCCGTCGTTCGCCGAGGCGCTGAAGTTGAGCGCGGAGCGCAACTGGGAGTGGACGCGCCTGATCGTCAAGACGCTGATCGGCCTCTTCACTCGAGAGACCTCGGTCAAGCAGCTGATGGGTCCGGTTGCAATTGCGGATCTCTCGGGTGATGCCGCCGAACAGGGCTGGATCCCGCTCTTCAGCCTGATGGCCATGATCAGTCTCAACCTCGGGCTCCTGAACCTGATGCCGGTTCCCGTGCTCGACGGCGGCCACATCCTCATCCTCGCTCTAGAAGGCCTGTCCCGCCGCGATTTCAGCATCAAGGTCAAAGAGAAGATGCTCATCGCTGGCTTCCTGCTCCTCGTCACGCTGATGGTCACCGTCATCTACAACGACCTGACCCGCATCCAATGGATCGAACGATTGATGCCGTGGAGGTAGGAGGTATCGTCAGAATCGTTCTGAAAGCAGGGTGTCGCTGCTAACCAGCGGCGAGCGTACCGAGCCGCGAGTAGCCGCGGGGGTGGGGCCCCGCGGCCTGAATAAAGCAGGCAAAGCGGAGTA
>DATAEK010000051.1:0-77892 GCA_036258055.1 Vicinamibacterales bacterium | reverse complement strand
CACGGACGCCATCCACAACGCTGCGAGCGTCGTCAGGGCCGATGCGGTGGCAAGCGACACGATGGGCAGACGTAGTGGACGGGGCGCCGACGGGCCGTCCACGAGACGCCGGACGCGGGTTTCGAGCAGCCCTTTGTGATGGAACATGCTCCATAGGATCGACCCGGTGTGTGCCGGCGACCTGTCTGCCAGGCGCGCGACCTTCACGAGCGCCGAGGCCAGGTTGACCGCTCGTGTCGGATCGCCCCCGACTGCCAGCGCGTCCGCGCGGCATTCGGCGGCCGCGTTCCAGGCCTGTTCGAGCTGACGGCCTCCCCGGCTCAAACCAAGCAGGTCAGGCGCGCAGAAGACAGCGAATCGCTTGAGGTTGTCCCACGCACGCCGATGCGCGCGTTCGTGCGCCAGGGCGACATCGAGCTCCGCGTCCGTCAACGCCTGGCGCGCCGTCGCGCCGACGAGGATCTTGGTGTGGAAAAATCCGGCCAGGCTCAACCCGGTCAGGCCCTCGACTTCGAGGGCGTCCGGCGCCGGTAGCTCGCCGGTTGCTATCGGCCGGCCACGCAGAGAGCGGCGAAGGGCGATGCTGTGGACGGCGACGATCCCGCCTCGAAGAATCGTTCGCAGCACAATCGCGAGGGTCGTACCGGCAATCGCTCGCAACACGAATCCGAACGACTCGGGTGTGCCCGGAGACTCGAACAGCCAGTGCGCCGGAAGGAAGATGGTCACCACGAATCCCAGCCCGGCGGCCGAAGGGGCAAGCCGCAAAGCCAGGAGCACGTCCGGACGCAGCTGCACACTTTGCGCGTCGATGATCCGCGCGGCAACCCAAACCATCGCCGACGTGAGGATGCCGATCGTCGCAAACCAGACGAGCGCCAGGACGACGCTCGTCGTCAGTAGCGTCATCTCTGTGGGTTCCTCATCTGCTGGCGTTTGTCACGAACGAGGCGTTCGAGCTCGTCGAGCAGTTCCTGGTCTTCCGCGCTCACCGCATCGACGAGGTTCGAGAGAAATGGCCGCGCGGCGGCGGATCCGTTCGCGAGCACACCCTCGAGCAGGTTGCTCGTGAGCGACGCCGCCATTTCGTCCTGGCTGTAGACGGCGGTATACACGAAGGCCCGGCCCTCACGGCGGCGGATGACCAGCCCCTTCTTGTAGAGACGATCGAGCGTCGTCATCACGGTCGTGTACGCGACCGTTCGAGGAAGCTGCACCTGGACATCACGAACGGCTTGCTCCCGTCCGGTCCAGACGACTTCCATGACCTCGCGCTCGAGGTGACCGAGCGCAGCGTGAAGCGGGTCGCGGCTGCCGCGAAGCCAGCCGCTGAAGCGAAGCCCTTTGAGCATGTTGAGTCAGTATCGGAGGGCAGGCTGGACCATGTCAACCGTCAGGGCCGGAGGACGTTACTGGACCGCGAGGGTATCCTCGCGCGGCTCCTGACGGTCTTCTCCCCGCTCGTCCCAGATGTCCGCCGTAGCAATCGCCTGAATCTCCGGACGATTGCGCGCCTCACGCACGAGATCGGTCCGCGGATCGAGGAATCCCCACTCGCGAACGTCGATCGTGAAACTGAACCGCGAGATGAGCGGACCGCGGGTGAAGTCCATGTCCCCCGCATCCTCGTTCGGAACGGTCCGGGCCTGTGCCAGCAGTCGCTCGAACACCCACTCCGGCACGTTGCTGCGGTACCCCGGGTACACGTACGCAAAGGTCACGAGCTGCGCGAGAAGCAGCGGCCAGTGCTCACCCGTACGGCGAACGAGGCGGTCCCAATCAAGCGTGTCCCCGAGACAGAGAATCAGATGCAGGATGTCGGAGACGTCGTGGCGATGACGCTCGCTGATGAAGAGGCGATGCCAGATCAGCTCCTCGGGCGGGGCGATGCGGACGGGTGTTGCCGCGAGGATTCCCGGCCGGCTGTGCTCAATCCACTGCTGATCGATCCGGGCCACGCCGTTGCCCATGCCGTAAATCAGATCGACGAAGTGCTCACCCGCGGTTGCCTTCGCCAGCCAATGCCGATCCTCGAGCCGGGTCACGAAGCCCGCCTCCTTGAGCGCACGAGCGGCGGGAATGACCGCGGTCGGCTCGAAGAACAGGTCGAGATCCTTGGTCTTCCGGTAGATGCCGGTGTGCTCGTAGATCGCGTAGGCGCCGGCGACGACATAGGGGACGGCGGCGGCGTTGAGCGTCTCGAGCGCGCGCTTGTAGATCTCGCGCTCCGCGTCAGGAATCCAGAAATCGCCGTGCGTGAGGGACTTTCGTTCCTCGGGTGTCAGCCGGCGGGGCAATCGGCCTTTGAGATTCGGCACGTCCACCTCGTCAATGGCCGCCCTGCGCGGCACGTGCAAGCGCAGCAACTCCTGCGCCAGTTTGACTGTCAGAGTGTCAGTTCGCTGCTCGGTGGGAACCCGTGCTGCCTTCGGCCTTCGTCGCCATCGTGCTTCGCGGTCGTCTTGTAGAGCTCGAAACGTCCATCGCCGGACTCCGGTAGCAGCCTTCGACGGTGAGCGGCCATCTCGCTCGCGGACATCAGCGTGAAGGATCGCGCGATCCGAAGGTTCTGCCGGAGCACTCGCATCGAGTCCATTCCGCTCACGGTCGTGACGACCGGGAGGCTCATCGCGTACCGAAGCGCGTCTTCGACTTTCACGACGCGCTTCCGAACCGCCGTTCCTTCTCCACCCAGGCTCTTCATGCCGAGCGGAGCGATGCCCTGACGCTGGAGCTCGGGCAGCACACGCTGTTCGAAGCTGCGGAAGTTCGCATCGAAGCCGTTGAGTGGCAGCTGGCACGAATCAAACGGGTAGCCGTGCGCGAGCATGCGCAGGTGGATCTCCGGATCTTTGTGACCGGTGAAGCCGACGTAACGCACCTTGCCTTCGGCCTTTGCGCGATCGAGGGCCTCGACCACTCCGCCGCGCGCGAAGTGACGATCGGGATCGCTGTGATAGATGCACTCGTGAATCTGCCAGAGGTCGAGGTGGTCGGTCTGAAGCCGCTTGAGGGACTGCTCGAGCTGTCGCAGGGCCGTCTGCCCGTCACGGCCGTGAGTGCAGACCTTCGTCATCAGGAACACGGAATCCCGCCGGCCCTTGAGCGCCTTCCCCATGCGCGTCTCGCTGACGCCATCGTGGTAGTCCCACGCGTTGTCCATGAAGGTGATGCCACCGTCGATGGCCGCGTGGACGATGCGGATGGCTTCGCGCTCGGTCCGGACATCGCCGAGGTGATAGCCACCCAGCGCGAGCGCGGACACGTCTTCGTCATAGCGGCCGAAGCGGCGGCGCGGAACCTCGTGCGTGGCACTCATGCGGCGGACCCTTGCAAGGGGGACGCCGAGTCAGCCGCGCGCGTGCGGCGGCGACTGCCAGATTGCCCGACCGACGAAGAAGGGACCGAGACGGTCGAGATACAACGAGGTCTGCTGGGTCTTGCGCATCGCCTGCACCAGGGCGGAAAGCGGATACAGAGCCTTCCCGATCAGCCCGATGACGAAGTCGTTGTCGTCGCGGTCCAGACCGTGACAGGCGAGACGGACGTCGTGGACAAAGTCCGCTGCGCCATACGTCATGCCGAGTGCGCCGTGTTCGGCCAGGATCGTCCGTTGCTGCTCGACCGGCAGACGGGCGAAGCTGCCACTGCGGCGGAGGGGGTACCAGACTGCCCAGGGCCAGGCCGGATTGAGTACCGTGCGTGTCGGTCGATCGATGAGCGTCTCCCGGAGATCCGGCTCGTATCCGAGCGAGTAGGTGCGGCCGAACATGGTGTGCTCCGGCTTGAGGACGAGCGTGCTGAAGACGCCGCTCGTGAGCACCGGGCGAACCTGATCCAGGAAAGCATCCGGCGAGTCGCTGACGGCGAGGACCGCGATGCCGCGTGGATCGTTCAGATCTTCGTAGAGCGCGCCCGCAATCGATCGGCTCGCGAGCGCCTCGGCTGCGGCACGCGCGTCGGCACATCCGCCGAACGCCATCAGTTGCATGAACAACCGCTCGTCCGAACTCTGGGGCTGGCCTCCTTTGAGGCCCCCCTTTTCGCTGAGATCGGGCGGTTCGAGGCGCGCTCGCCCGGTCGGAGCCTCGGCTTCCGCTCTATCGGCCATGACTCTCCTTATCCTGCGCAACCGCGTGCGCGGTCAAGGTGCAATTTCGTACATACTTGATAATTCTTACCGTAGTCCGAGACCCGTTTCCTGCTCTTCTTTATGGATCATCGACAGGCCGCCCGCGAACACGTCCAATCCATCATCGCGCTGATCACGGCCGATCCCCACGCCGAGGTTTTCGCTGGTCTCCGTTCCGAATGCGAGTCGCTCGTCAGCGCGATTGCCGCGTTCCACCTCGAAGGGATTCGATTCCGCATGTTCAATGTGGATCGGATTCTGGCCAAAGGGCACGTGCCGGTTACGGAAGCCATGGTCACCTCGTTCAGCGCCGCGCGACGCGAGCTCGAGGCCGCCGGGTTCCATACCCGATCGCATCAGGCGCCGGGCTGACCGACCATTCAAGGTTCTCGGTTCTCGGTTCTCGGTTCTCAGTTCGCGGTTCTCTGGGTTCTAGAGTTCAGCTGCCCGTTCGTCGGGCGAGGCAAAGCTCAGAACCTCCGAGAACCTGGAATGGTCCGACCAAGCGACCGGGCAGACGGTCTGGTACAATCAAATATCCTCATGTCCGCGCTGACTCATCTCTGCGACCTCGACGCGCTGGAGGCTGCCATTGAAGAGTCACGGGTGCGGCCGGTTCTGCTCTTCAAGCACAGCCGCACCTGTGGCATCAGCTGCGAAGCACTCGATGCGCTGCACGCGCACGTCGAGCAGTCGTCCCTGTGCGCGACCTACAAGGTGATCACCGTGCAGAGTCACCGCGCGGTGTCCGATCACGCCGCTGCCCGCCTCGGCGTGCGACACGAAACGCCTCAGGCGATTCTGCTGCGCGACGGCCGACCGGTCTGGAATGCCTCGCATTTCAGGATCACCGCGGACGCACTCGGCAAGATCGTCACCTGGTGAACCCACTCTTCTCCGCCTCCGCATCGACCGGCCAGAGCCACGCCGCGCCGCGCACGCCGCTCGAATCGCCGTGCACCGCTCGCCGGAAGGGCGTCGACACACGATCCGAGAACACAAACCTGCCCCAGAGCGCCGGCGTTTCCCGGTAGAGACGATCGATATTCGACAGACCGCCACCCGCGACGATCACATCGGGATCGAGGACGTTGATGATCGACGCCAGTGCCCGGGCGAGCCGGTCCACGTAGCGCCGCATCGTTCGTTCGGCTGCCGCATCACCCGCATCGGCCGCGGTTGCGATCGCGCGGGCATCGAGCCGCTGCCCTGTCGCGCGCTCGTGTTCGGCCGCGATCCCCGCGCCGGATAGAAATGTTTCGATGCATCCAGTCCGGCCGCAATAGCATGCCGAACCGGGCCATTCGCCCTCGTCGGGCCACGGCATCGGGTTGTGGCCCCACTCCCCGGCGATGGCGTTCGCGCCGACGAGGACGCGGCGATCGACGACGATTCCGCCACCGGTGCCGGTTCCGAGGATGATGCCGAAGACGACGGTCCCGTCGGACGCGGCGCCGTCGACCGCCTCGGACAGCGCGAAACAGTTCGCATCGTTTGCCAGCCGCACCGGTCGATCGAGACGCGATTCCAGATCTTCCGGGAGCGCCCGGCCGTTCAACCACACCGAGTTCGCGTTCTTGATCAGCCCCGTCACCGGTGAGACTGCGCCGGGAATCCCGACACCGACGGTCGCGCGGCCGACGACACGCTCGGCATCAGCGACGAGCGTGGCGACGGCGTCGATCGTGCCGTCGTAGTCGCCCCTGGGTGTCGGCAACCGGCTGCGAAAGCGTGGGGTGCCGTCGCGATCGAGGGCGATCGCCTCGATCTTCGTGCCGCCGAGGTCGATGCCTATGCGCACGAGGACGGCAACCGAGGCGTAGCGCGGCGAAGGGAGGTCGTCGCGCGCATCAGGCGGAGCGTTTCGTCGTGTCGACGGCGAAGATTGCCGCGAGCGCGGCATCCAGCGGCTCGAAGGAGGCCAACTCCGTCACGTCCGCGGGTTCCGGTGCCGGGTCTCCCGTACGGTTGAACCAGATCGGGCGGATTCCGGCGGCGCACGCGCCGGCAATGTCCGTACGCCACGCGTCGCCGATCATGACACTGGCCGAGGACTCGCACTCCAGGCGATCGAGTGCAACCGCGAAGATTCCCGGGTCCGGCTTCGAGATGCCGACGGCTTCCGAGACGACCAGCGCATCGACGAACGGTTCGAACCCGCAGAACCGCACCTTCTCCTGCTGCTCCTGCAGGAGGTTGTTGGAGACGATGCCGACCTTCACCCGCTGATGCAACGCCGCGAGCAGCGCGGGCGCGCCCGGGACCGGCTGCCACGATGCGAGGTACCGCTCGCGGTATGCCGCTGCAGTCGCCCGCGCCAGCGCGTCGCCAGCCGCCACGCCCGCTGACGCAAACAGCCGCCGGAATCGTTCCATCCGGGCCTCATCCAGTCCGAGCTCGCCCGCCATGACCCGGAGGTGCAGTTCCTCGAGGATCGCTGCGTGCTCGCGTTCGAAATCCGTCGCCGGAGCATCGACGAAACACTCGTGCCCGCGGCGTACGCCGTCGAGCGCCACGCGCGCGGCGTGACGATGATCGAAGAGCGTGTCGTCGAGATCGAAGAGAACGGCGCGGATCATGAACCTCCAGGAAAACACGCGTACGCAGGTGGGCAGAGCTGAGCGTGAACCGCGTACCATTATAGAAGGCCCCTAGATATGACATGGTAGACTGACTTCATGGCCGGGCTCGTCGTGGTAATTGCCGCATCGAACCTCACGCCTGCGCTTCGCGATCGGCTCGCGGGCGAAGGCGAGCCGATGACGTTCGCGGATACCGAACCTATTCAGGCACTGCAGGCGATCCTCGAACATCGGCCCCGACTGATCGTGCTCGAGCGGCTCTTCGCCGCCACTCCGCGCGGCGCCGCGCTCATCAACCGGATCAAGACCGACGCCCAGCTGGCGCGCGCCGAAGTGCGCGTAATGTCGCACACCGGTGACTACATGCGGCAGGTCTCGAAGCCTGCGGAAGCCGATGGACCGTCAATTCCGGAGCCGGAACCGGTCGGCGCGCGCGTGGACGATTCCACCGAGACGCGTACGACGGTCATGCCGGCCGCGACGGCGGAGGCGCCACGGCAGCTGGACTGGCATGGCACGCGCCGCGCGCCGCGGTATCGTCTGCGACAGGGCGTCACGATCCAACTGGATGGCAACCCCGCCGCGGTCGTTGACCTTTCGGTCGTCGGCGCACAAGTACTGTCCGCCACGATCCTCCGCCCGAACCAGCGCGTCCGGATCAGCGTACCCACCGACGAGTTCATGATGCGATTCCGGGGCGCGGTGGCGTGGGCGAAGTTCGAGCTGCCGAACCCCTCAGAACCACCGCGCTATCGCGCCGGCGTCGAGTTCGTCGACGCCGACGCGACCGCGATGGACGATTTCTGCGCCAGGCACAAGCTCTGAGTCGGTACGTGGGGGTCGAGACTCAGCGTTCGGATCGTCCCGGTCTCAGCTGACGGCCAACGCGCTCGTGAGCATCCCTTCGCGCATGATCGTGTCCTCGCGTGCCGAACCAGTAGACACGATCGCGGCGGGCACTCCGGTGACTTCTTCGAGCCGCGCGACGTAGGCGCGCGCTTCACGCGGCAGATCCTCGTACCGGCGCACACCGCTCGTCGGTGTCGTCCATCCCGGCAGCGTTTCGTAAACCGGCTCGCACGCGGCGAGCTGCGCCAGGTCACCGGGCATCTCAGTCAGAGAGGCGCCGCGGCAGCGGTACGAGGTGCAGACCTGCAGTTCGCGCAGGCCATCGAGGACGTCGAGCTTCGTGAGCGCGAGCCCGTCGAGGCCGTTCACGCGGCAGGCGTAGCGGACGGCGACGGCGTCGTACCAGCCGCAGCGGCGCGGACGTCCGGTCACGGCGCCGAATTCCTTCCCACTCTCGCGCAGCCGATCGCCCAGCTCGCCGGTCAACTCGGTCGGCAGCGGTCCTTCGCCGACCCGCGTTGTGTAGGCCTTGGCCACGCCGAGTACGCCGTCAATCGCCCGCGGCCCGACGCCCAGTCCGGTGCAGACTCCACCAATCGTCGCATTCGAGGAGGTGACGTACGGATACGTCCCGTGATCGATGTCGAGCAGCGTGCCCTGCGCTCCCTCGAACATGATGGCGCGGCCGGCAGCCCGCGCCCGTTGCAGGAACAGCGACACGTCCGTGACCCAGGGGGCCATGCGCGTCCACGCCCGCCCGAGCTCGTCGAGCACCTGGCGGTAGTCCATCGTGGAGTCCGCGATCAGACGGTTGCGCGCTGCCACGTTGTGTTCCACCGCCTCGGCGAGCGAGGTTGGATTGGCGAGGTCCCCGACCCGGACGCCGCGGCGCGCGATCTTGTCTTCGTAGGCCGGCCCGATCCCGCGCTTGGTCGTACCGATCTTGTTCTCGCCGCGTCGCGCCTCGCTGAGGAGGTCGAGCTCCCGATGGTACGGCAGGATGAGGTGCGCCTTGTCGCTGATGACGAGACGATCGCCGATCTTGATGCCCGCCGCTGCGAGCTCGTCGATTTCGGCGAACAGCGCCTGCGGATCCACGACCAGGCCGTTCCCGATGACGCAGGTGATGCCGTCGTGGAGGATCCCGGACGGCAACAGCCGCAGGACGAACTTCGTTCCCGCCACGTAGACGGTGTGGCCCGCGTTGTGTCCCCCCTGATAGCGCGCGACGATCGAGAAGTTCGGCGTCAGCAGATCGACGATCTTGCCCTTGCCTTCATCTCCCCACTGCGCACCGAGTACGGCGATGTTCATAAGCACACCGGGCGACTTCGTCCCCCGGACCCCTTTCCCACCCCACCGCGCAGAATCCGCGCGGCGGGGGCTTCGGTTTCGCCGTCGCTCGCGGGGCCTCATCGCCCCGCTCCGCTCCGGCGGGGCACGCCTCTGGCCCGCCTAACCCGTCATACGGCCACGAGAACAAACTCTCGTTCCGCGCCGCATGACCGGCTGAAGTATTCTACCTTCAATCAACGAGGCACTCGCTGCTCCCGCTTCAGATGATTCATCTCGACGGATTGTCGCTCACGCTCGAAGATCTCGTCTCGATAGCGGATCGCTTCGCGCCCGTCGCGCTCGCGCCGGCTGCGGCGCAGCGCATCGACGCCTCGCGCCAGGTCGTGGACCGGCATGCTGCCGGCACCGAAGCGGTGTACGGCATCAACACCGGATTCGGCGCGCTGGCCGAGACCGCGATCCCGCGGGACTCGCTCGGCGCGTTGCAACTGAATCTGCTTCGCAGCCACGCGGCCGGCGTTGGTGCGCCGCTTCCGGTCAGAACCGTGCGGGCCACGATGGCGCTGCGCGCCAACGTCCTGGCCAAGGGATACTCCGGCATCCGGCGCACCACCGTCGAGCACTTGATCGCGCTGCTCAATCGACGCGTCCACCCCCAGGTCCCGAGCCGCGGGTCCGTGGGCGCAAGCGGTGACCTCGCGCCGCTGGCCCATCTCGCGCTCGTCCTCGTCGGCGAAGGCATGGCAACGGTCGGCGACGCGGCGCGGCCGCTGCCCGGTCGTGACGCACTGTCCGCGGTGGGTCTCGAGCCGGTCGTGCTCGAGGCCAAGGAAGGCCTCGCGCTGATCAACGGAACACAACCGTCGACCGCCATCGCGGCGCTCGCCAACGCCGGCGCCTGGCGGCTGGCGCGGGCCGCCGACATCGCCGCTGCCCTGTCAATCGACGCGCTTCGGGGATCGATGCGGCCGTTCGACGAGCGCATCCATGCCGCGCGGCCCCACGACGGGCAATTGGCGTCCGCCGCGAACATCCGGCGGCTTCTGGCCGGGAGCGCGATCAACAAGTCGCACGAGCATTGCGGACGGGTCCAGGACGCGTATTCGCTGCGATGTGCGGCCCAGGTACACGGCGCCGCCCGCGACGCCATCCGCTACGTGGACCGGGCGGTCCTGATCGAGGCCAACGGCGCCACCGACAACCCGATGGTCTTCGCCGGCGACGACGAGATCGTGTCGGGCGGCAACTTTCACGGCGCGCCGATTGCGGTCGCCGCCGACCTTCAGGCGATTGCGCTCGCCCAGCTGGCGACGATCAGCGAGCGCCGATCGGATCGGCTGGTCAATCCCGCGCTGAGCGATCTTCCCCCCTTCCTCACCACCCGCAGCGGCCTTCAGTCCGGCTACATGCTCGCTCAGGTAACTGCCGCCGCACTCACGTCCGAGATCAAAACCCTCGCGCACCCCGCAAGCGTCGACACCATTCCGACGTCCGCGAACCGCGAGGATCACGTCAGCATGAGCATGGGCGCGGCGCTCAAGGCCGAACGTGCGCTCGACCTGGCCATGCGCGTCATCGCGATCGAGATCCTGTGCGCGGCGCAGGCCATCGACCTCCTTGCACCGTTGACGACCTCACCGCCGCTCGCACGCGTGCACGCGCGTGTGCGTGCGGTCGTGCCGACACTCACCGACGATCGACCGCCGGCGCCGGATATCGACGCGATCGCGGGCGCCATTGCCGATGGATCGCTGGAGTCCGCTTGCGCGGCAGAAGTCAAGTAAGAAATTTTTCAATTTCAAATTGACAACGCGCTCGCAGATTTCTAGATTGCTTACCTTCAGCACGTCACACCACGTCGAGCGGTCCGGTGATCGAACGATCGCGGCGCTCGCGAGTTGGTCGCGCTGATCGCCAGCACCCATGAGCACCCTCAGCCGACATGTCAGCGCTCCCCGAGGCGCGACACTCTCCTGCAAGGGATGGCCCCAGGAAGCCGCGCTCAGGATGCTGATGAACAATCTCGATCCCGAGGTCGCCGAGCGTCCTGACGACCTCGTCGTTTACGGCGGCTCGGGGCGCGCCGCCAGAAGCTGGGCCGCCTTCGACGCCATCGTCGCCACGCTGCGCCGTCTCGACCACGACGAAACGCTCGTCGTGCAGTCCGGCAAACCGGTGGCCGTCTTCCGCACTCACCCGTGGTCCCCCCGCGTCATCATCGCCAACGCGCTCATCGTGCCCGCCTGGGCGACGTGGGATCGCTTCCGCGATCTCGAGGATCGCGGCTTGACGATGTACGGACAGATGACGGCAGGGAGCTGGATCTACATCGGGACGCAGGGGATTCTCCAGGGGACCTACGAAACGCTCGCCGAGCTCGCCCGCCGTCATTTCGACGGCGACTTGACCGGACGCCTGGTCGTCACCGCCGGCCTCGGCGGGATGGGCGGCGCGCAGCCGCTCGCGCTCACTATGAATGGCGGCGTCGCGCTGGTGGTCGAAGTGGACCGGACGCGGATCGAACGACGGCTGGCCACACGCTACGTCGATGAGGCCTGCACGGATCTGGACACGGCGCTCGCACGCGTCGCCTCGGCCCGAGACGCTGGGGAGGCGCGATCGATTGCCCTGGAGGGCAATGCCGCCGATATCCTGCCGGAACTGGTCCGCCGCGGGATCACCCCGGACGTCCTGACCGATCAGACGTCAGCGCACGATCCGCTCGTCGGCTATGTCCCCAACGGGCTCGGGTTCGCTGAAGCACAGACGCTCCGCCGTTCGAACCCGGACGAGTACGTCCGCCGGTCGATGGCGGCGATGGCTACGCACGTACGCGCCATGTTGACCTTGAAGGAACGCGGGACCGTGACCTTCGACTACGGCAACAACATTCGCGCGCAGGCACTCAAAGAGGGCGTCACCGACGCATTCACGATTCCCGGCTTCGTTCCCGAGTACATCCGTCCTCTTTTCTGCGAGGGTAAGGGGCCGTTCCGCTGGGCCGCGCTCTCGGGCGATCCCGCGGACATCGCGGCCACTGACGACCTCGCACTCGACATGTTCGCCGACAACGCCGCGCTCTGCCGATGGATCCGGCTGGCGCGCGAGCGCGTGGCGTTCCAGGGCCTGCCGGCCCGGATCTTCTGGCTCGGCTACGGCGAGCGGGCACGGTTCGGGCTCGCGCTGAACGATCTCGTCCGTCGCGGTGTGGTCAAGGCGCCGATCGTCATCGGGCGCGATCATCTGGATGCGGGATCGGTGGCGTCGCCCAACCGCGAGACGGAGAATATGCGCGATGGCAGCGATGCCATCGCCGACTGGCCGGTCTTGAACGCGCTGCTCAACGCGTCATCCGGCGCGACCTGGGTATCGGTTCACCACGGCGGCGGCGTCGGCATCGGATACTCGCTGCATGCCGGCATGGTGATCGTCGCCGACGGCACGCGCGAGTCGGACGAGAAGCTGCAGCGGGTATTGACGTGTGATCCCGGTCTCGGTGTGGTACGACATGCCGATGCCGGATATCCTGAGGCGATCGAGGCTGCGCGGCGACACGGGCTGGACATGCCCATGACCGCGCACGGAGGGTCGGGACGATGATCATCCCGGAGCGTCCATCGCTCGAACGGCGTGTGCTCACTGCGCTCGACGGTTCCGCGGGCATCCCGCGCATTCCCGTCGTGCTCGGGGGCTGCGGCACCGGCCGCACGTCCCTGCTTCTGCGGCTGCGCGATCTCATCGGACGCACATCCGCGCAGTACGTCGACGTCGAACGCGTCGCGACGACACCCGAACGCTTTCTCCGGACGCTGCGAGAGTACTCGCCATTCCCGCCTCCGGCCGACGGCCGAGCGGGCGTGACCGATGCCGGCGCCCGAGAAGCCTTCGATGCGACACTCGCATTCCTCGACACGGCTCGTCCGGGCGACGGTCCCGCGACGTTCCTGCTCGACGAGTTCCTCGAGTTCCGCACTTTCGAAAGCTTCCCGGGTCTCCGGACGGTGTTGCGCGACCTCATCGCCGCGCTCGCGTCGAGCGGCAACCGGTTCGTGCTCACGACCCGCTACACCGCCCGTGCGCTGCGGTTGCTCCGCGACGCGCCGGCACAGTTCGAGATCGTGCACGTCACGCCGCTCGCGCGCGCGGAGATTCGCGCAACTATGCCGACTGCGCTCGACACGACTGGACCTGACGCGTTCCGCGAGGCTGAAGACGAGCGCGCCCGCGATGATCTGGCGCGGCTGGTCCACGCACTCTCCGATGGGCGTCCCGCGTACGCCCGGCTCATCGCGGAGACAGCGACGGCGCTCGCCCCGCGCGGCGCGGATCCGGTCAGCGCGCTGTCGGCGCTGCTGGCGCCGGACGGCCAGCTCACAGCCACCTGCCGCTTCTCCTACGAACTGCGTCTGCACCGTGCGCGTGGTTACGGTGCGCTCAAGGCGATCCTCGACGTCCTCTCGGAAGAGGAACCGCTCACGCTGACCGAGATCGCGCTCCGGCTGCGGCGAACACCCGGCTCGACCAAGGACTACCTCTCCTGGCTCGAAGACGTGGACCTGATCGTCTCGAGGCAGAAGCGCTACAGCTTTACCGATCCGCTCATGCGGCTCTGGGTGAGGCTCCACTGCCGGCCGGTGCCGCCGAGCGACGAGGATCTCGCCCAGGAGGTCCACGCCTACGTGACGGCGCGGCTGCCGCAGACGGAACCCGCCCTCGCGCTCGCCGGTCAAGCCGCCGTCGACGGCGAGCGTGACAAGAGCTGGGGGATTATCGAGATCGATTGACCAGGGCCTGCTGGCAGATCGTGCGTGATGTGAGGTAACCGGCCGCAGCCCACAGCGCGCTCGCGACGATCACGGCCTCGGAACCCGACAGCTTGTGGAACACACGGCCGCCAGGTGTGACGCTGAAAAATGGCGTCCACGTCGGCGGCCAGAGTGCGAGCGAGATAAGGACCGCGGCGCCGACCACAATCGAGGTGCGGCGTCGATAGGTGACCTGCCCCTCTTCCGCCTTTCGGATTGCCAGCATCAGTACCACGCCGAACGCGGCGCCCAGCGCGTTGAGCGCGACGTCGTTCCAATCGAAGTAACCCGGCGTGCCGCGCGGCATGGTGGCGAGCTGATACGCTTCGTCCACGGCGCCCAACCCGGTCGAGATCAGGTATGCCCCTTCAGCCCGAACCCCTCCCCGCATCAAGAGCGAGACCATCAGCGCGTACTGCGGGTAGTGAATGTTCTCGATGCCGCTCACCAGCAGAAAGCGCTGAAAGACCAGCGCGACCGCCACGAGCAGGGCGGCAGACGTAAGCATCAGTCGCTTCTGCGACGATGACCACAGCGCGACTGCGGCGACCATCGCCACACCGAGGCCGAGGAAGCCGCGCCGGACGACGAGATCCCACGTGTCGAAACCAAATCGCCGGACGAGCGCATCGCACGCGTCGGTGATCGGCAAGTGCAGAAAGAGGTCCGCCACGAACACGGCGCCCGCCGCGGCGAGCCATCGCCACGAGGGAAGGAGCGGTGCAATCGGCAGTGTGGCCGCTCTCGAATCGGCGGTCGTCTCAGACATCGAGCTGTGGGTATCGTCGCGCGGGTGGGCAATGCGCTGCAAGGACGGGGCCGGCAGGCAGCCGACCGCCAGCGGCCGAACGCGCGACGCGGCACCAACTCTTGCAGAGAACCGCTCAATCTCCCCGCAGCGAGGTTCCCGGTTTCAGATCTGACATTTCAAGCCCAGATTTGTTCTTCACATCCGTGACGACGCCGTCCTGTCCCTCACTCGACTCCTTGCCGGACACATCACCTCGGCGTCGCCGGCAGATCGTCCTGCTCTGTGCAGTGCCCGCAATCATGGCCGGGCTCGTCTACGTCAATGCCCTTCACAATCCGTTCGTCTGGGACGACTTCCGGGTCGTGGCGAACAACCGATCGCTCGAGAGTCTCACGCATTTACGAGCCATCGCTCTTCACGAAGCTTCCCGGCCGATTGTGAACTTCTCGTACGCCGTCGACCGCGCGATCTGGGGCACCGGCACGTTCGGGTTTCATCTGACGAGCATCCTCCTGCACGTGCTCAACGTCGTGCTGCTCTTCCTGCTCGCGCGCCGCCTGGTGGCTGATGGCCAGTCGGGCAGCAGTCGCCCGTCGGTGCCGATCGATCCGGACAGCGCGGCGGCCTGCGCGGCGACGCTCTTCGCCGTGCACCCGATCATGACCGAGGCCGTGGGCTATATCAGCGCGCGCGCCGATGTCCTCTGCACCACGTTCCTCCTCGCCGCGTGCCTGTCGGCTCGACGCTGGGTCCACGGCGGACCGATGCGCAGTCTTGCCATTACCGCGGCGTCCTGGCTGCTCGCGCTCGGCACGAAGGAAATCGCCGTCGTGTTTCCGGTACTCTTGCTCGGCTACCGATCCTTCGCAGCCAACGCATCATCCTCGCCTGTATCCGAGCGGCTGCGCCGGCTGACCGCGGCGCTCCTGGCGGTCACGCTGGTTGCCGCCGCGACGCGCCTGGCCGTCCTGCTGATCATAGAGAATCCTCGCCCGATCGCGGTGCACTGGTCGCTCGTGCTCGTCGAACTGGATGTCGTTCGTCTCTATCTGACGCTCCTGATCCGTCCGGCGGCGCAGTCGATCCTGCACCCGGTCAACGCCATTCCGAGTCTGCTCTCGTTTTCCGCACTCCTCGCCGTTGGCGTGCCCATGGCGCTGATCCTTCTCGCTCATCGAATGCGGCGTGTGAACGGCGCCATTGGCCTCGGCATCTGGTGGTTTCTTGCCGCGCTCGTTCCGCCGGCCGTCCTCGCGGTGCTTGACCTGGGCCATCCTCTCGCCGAGCATCGTGCGTATCTGCCGTGCTGCGGCCTCTTCATCGCGGTGGGCATCGGCGTCGCGTGGGCCGTGGGTCAGCCGCTGCACTCCACACGCCTGCGGATCCTGCGGCCGGTCACGGTGGGCATCGCCATCGTGACGCTGGCCGGGTCGACGATCGTGCGCAACGCGGTCTGGGCTGACGACACCATCCTCTGGCTCGACGCGGTGCAGAAGGCCCCGGACATCTGGTTGCCGCATCTGATGCTCGGCGAAGCGTTCCATCGAAGAGGCGACCACGAGCGCGCCATCATGGCATTTCGTTCGGCGGTGCATCTGCGCAGCGACCATGCTGATGCGCACCTGAAGCTGGGCCTGTGCCTGCTGGAGATGAACCGGATCGAAGAAGCCCGCGACGAGTTCACGGCGCTCAGACGGCTCGACCCGCGCTCGCCCGCAGGACCGACCGGCCTCGGAACGCTGGCCATGATTGCCGGGCGCTGGCGGGAAGCAGAAGAACAGTTCAGCGAAGCGCTGTTGCTCGATCCTCCGAGCATCACGGCGCGCCAGTCGCTCGCGCTCCTGAACGAGCGCACCGACCGGCCGGCCGAAGCGCTCCGCTGGTGCCGGGAGATTGAAGTGCTGGCGCCGGAAACGCCTGACAACACCGAGTGCCTCCGGCGAAACGCCAGCCGTCTCGTCGCGCCGCCACCCGCGCGCTGAGCCTCACTCCGCCGTCGTGAGAGAGCTCAGCGCTGCCTTTGCGGCGGCCTGCGCCGCTTCCTTTTTGCTTCGGCCTTCCGCTCTCGCGAGCGATTCCCCGGACACCAGTACCTCGACCTCGAACCGGCGCCGATGCGCCGGACCGGTCTCCGAAACCAGGCGATACGAGGGCAGCCCGCGGTCGTGCGACTGCAGCCACTCCTGCAGCGCGGACTTGTAATCCTCGGTGAACGCTGCGGCCGCGCCAGTTCGCTGCGCTTCGAGGATCAATTCCTCGAACTGACGTTCGATGAAGCCGCGCACCGGCTCGACCCCGCCGTCGAGGTAAATCGCCGCGATGAGCGCCTCGTAGCCATCGGCGATGAGGGCATCCTTGCGCCGCCCTCCGGTTTTCTCCTCGCCCCGGCCGAGAATCAGGAATTCGCCGAGCCCCAGCTTCGTGCCCAGCTTCGCGAGCGATGCGGCCGATACGAGTGACGCCTTGACCTTGGACTTCTGCCCTTCGTTGTGCTGCGGAAACTGCCGGAAGAGCATGTCGGCGATCACGAAGCCGAGAACGGAGTCGCCGAGGAATTCGAGCGACTCGTTGTCGATGACGCCGCCACTGGCATCCTCGTGGACGCGCGATCGATGCGTGAGCGCGTGCTCGAGCAGCCCCCGGTCCCGGAACCGGTATCCGATGCGCCGTTCGAGCGGTTCGAGCTCCGACCCGAACGGCACGACGCGGCCGTGGCTGACCTCGTCGCGATGACTCTCGATGATTCGCGAGGCCTGCTCGGCGAGCGACGGGCTGACCGCGACCCGCAGCTCGTTCAGCGTGAACGGAAAGGTCGTGCGCGCGTTGTCGGAGGTGACGATGGCGGGGATGCCGTGCGTCTCGAGCAGCCCGCGGACGACGTCCGCCTCGATGTGGGATTGCGTCCGGAAGATGACGACGAGATCAGTCATCGGGCAGGAACACGCATCTCGTCGTGAGCCTGTGCATCGGTGGCGCGAAGGGCGCCGGCGCTCGCCGATTGCGCATCTCTCTCGTACACGACGCGGCCGCCGACGATCGTGTAGACCGCGTTGGTATCGAGAATCTCCCGCGGTGACGCGGTCAGGATGTCGCGCGACAGCACGACCAGGTCGGCGGCCTTGCCTTCGGTGATGCTGCCCTTCCAGCTCTCGGCGAATTCGGCGTACGCCGATCCCATGGTGTAGTACTCGATCGCCTGTTCGATCGTAATCCGCTCGTCGGGGAACCACCCGCCTGAGGGTGTGCCATCCGTTGCCTGCCTCGTCACGGCAGCATAGAGCCCGAGCATCGGGTCGAGCGGCTCGACGAACCAGTCAGTACCGAAGGCCATCCGAGCGCCGGCTGTCACGAACGCCCCGACGTTGTAGGCCACTTCACAGCGGGTCCGGCCGATGCGCGCTTCCGCCCATCGCATGTCGTCGATGGCGTGGCTCGGCTGAATCGACGCGATGACGCCGAGCTCCCGGAATCGCTTGCGGTCGCTCTTGCGCACGATCTGCGCGTGTTCGATGCGGGCGCGCCGGTCCCTGACCCCGCGTGCCGCCACCAGCCGCTCGAACGCGTCGAGGACAAGCGCGTTGGCGCGGTCACCGATGGCATGGACGATCACCTGGAAGCCCGCGGCGTCGGCGTCGAAGATCGCCCGTTCGAGGTCCGCCGGCGTATGGATCAGGAGGCCGCTCGTCTCGGGCTGATCCGAATACGGGTCGAAAAGCGCGGCCGTCGCAGATCCCATCGATCCGTCGGAGAAGATCTTGATCCCGCCGATTCGGAGCCACTCGTCGCCGAATCCGGTCATCACGCCGGCGTCGCGCACGCCGGCGATACCGTGATTCTGAATGGAGTAGATCCGCGCGGTCAGCTCGCCTGACGCCCGGAGCGTCTGGTACGCGCGCAGCTCGATGCCGCTGGCGGTCATGTCCTGCAGCGTCGTCACGCCCAGCGACGCGGCATGCTTCAAGGCGGCGCGTGTCTTGTCGATCGTTTCAGCCAGCGTCGGCTCGGGCACGGCGCGGGTGATGAGATCCATCGCGTTGTCTTTGAAGATCCCGGTCGGATTGCCGTCCGCATCACGGACGATCGAGCCTCCGTCGGGTGACTTCGTGTCGCGTGTGATCCCGGCGCGTCGCATGGCGAGCGTGTTCGCCAGGCCCATATGACCGTCGAGCCGTTTCACGAACACCGGATGATCCGGGGTGGCCGCATCGATCGCATCGTGCGCCGGCAGAACACGGCCTGGCCAGGCTTCGTGGTCCCAGTACCCGCCGAGGATCCAACTGTCTCTTGGAACTCGCGCGGCGTACGCAGCCAGCCGCGCCGCCAGCTCCCGTGCGTTCTTCGCGGGTCGCAGATCGACGCCGACGAGCTCCTCAGCGCCCCACAGGAGATGAACGTGGGCGTCGTTGAATCCGGGCAACACCAGCCGGCCGCCCGCATCGATCACACGAGTCGAGGCGCCCGCTAACCGGCGGACCTCGGCGTCTGTTCCAACCCGCGTGATCCGCCCGGCGTGCACCGCAACAGCCTGCGCCGCAGGTCGGTCCGGATCGACGGTGTGCACCTTCGCGTTCAGGACGACGAGATCCGCACGGCCGTCGGTCACACCGCCACCTTCTCGGCCACCGCGCGATCGACCTTCATCAGGATCATCGTCATATCGTCGTGTTGATCGGCGTTGCCCACGAAGGCCTCGATCTCGCGGAGGATCCGCTCGCGGAGCTCGCCCGAATCCAGGTGACCGTGCTCTTCGACGATGCGGCTCAGGCGCGACTCGCCGAAGAGATCGCTCTCGGCGTTCATGGCTTCGGTGATGCCGTCGGTGTAGAGCACGATGATCGCGCCGGCGTGGAGTGTCACCCGTTGCTCTTCCAGCAGCTCGGCGAATTTCTCGGCGGCTCCGTCGATGCGCAAACCGAGGACCATGCCGCTCGGGGTCAGCACTTGCGCAACCGTAGACGTCGCGGGACTTGGCACGAAGATGAGCGGCGTATGGCCGGCACGGGCGTACGTCATCGTCCCGCCCGCCAGGTCCAACACGGCGTAGGTCATCGTGATGAAGCTGCGGCTGTCGAGGTTCTCCGACAGGATCCGGTTGACCTCGATCAGCAGCTGCCGCGGAGATTGATAGATCTGGCTGAGAGAGAGGACCAGGCCCTTCAGCTCCGCCATGTAGAGCGCGGCGGACGTGCCTTTGCCCGCGACGTCGGCGATCAACACGCCCAGCCGCGCGTCCGCGAGCGGAAAGAAGTCGTAGTAGTCCCCACCGACTTCTCGGGCCGGCACGCAGAGCGCGGTGACGGCGAGGCCCGGCACATCGAGCGGCCCACGTGGCAGCAGCGACATCTGGATCTGACGTGCGATCCGCAGCTCCTCCTCGAGCCGCTTCTTCTCGGCCGCGGTCTGGAGGAGGTTCTCGATGCTGCCGGTCATCTGGTTGAACGAGTCGGCCAGCTCTCCGAGCTGATCCTTCGTGCGGATGTCGATCCGGTGCGTGAAGTCCCCTTGCCGCACGCGTTCGGTGCCCATGAAGAGCTGATGGATCGAGCTCGTGATCGATCGCGCGAGCGCCAGCCCCATGATCAACGCGATGATTTCGATGACCAGGAACAGGACCGCCACGGCCATCAGCGCCAGAAAGATGCCCTGAGCCATCGTGACGGGGCCGAGCTGAGTATTCTGTGCGCGCGCCAGCCGTCCGTACAAATCGCCCGGCTTGAACGTCATCGATACGGTGGCACGTCTCAGGGTCCCCGTCGGCCAATCGGTCACGTCGAGGAACGTCACGCTCTGACGGAACAGCGATTGGCTGCCTCCCGACGCAGTGGTGGATGCCACACTGCCCGGCGGCATCAGGGCGCTGGCCTCATCGGTGCTGATCCGCACGCTGCCCGCTCTGATGCTCGTCACGTCGTAGAGACGATCGAGGACCTCGCTGTCGATCGGGATATCGGCGATGACGTAGCCGATGCGTCTGGCGCCGGATTCCACTGGTTTGGCAGCGCGCACGATGAGCTCGGCGTCACCTCCACGTTCCGGTGGCACGAGCGCCAGCGTCCCGGCGAAAGCGGAGACCTTCTGTACCCACTCTGGCGCTGCGACGGGCTGTTCGATGTGATCCCATGGGCCCGCGCTCACGATCCCGATATCGGACTTCCCCACCGGCACGAACACGATCGAGAGGTTCGGATAGCGCAGGCTGCGCGAGCCGTTCCGCTGCACGCGCTCGATCGTCTCGCGCGCGGTTTCGGGCTTGCGTGCGATCTCCGCGGCCGCAGCGTCCGCCAGAAGTGCGGCGTTCTTCACCACGTCTTCGTAGCCGTCTTTGAAGAGATACGCGCTGAGATTCAGCGACAGGACCCAGGCGCCGAGAACGAAAAAGAACACGAGCAGGAGCGCCGGGACCACGCCGATGAAGATGTACGAGAGGATCAGTTTTCGGCGTACGCGCCAGAGCAGCCGCAGGTTGACGAGGGCGACGAGCCGGCCCACGAAGTAGACGATCGAGATCGCCAGGCCGATCGTCGCTGCGCTGCTCAGGATCTGCACGAACGCGGGGAGCTCGCCCAGGCTCCGCAGCGCGGCGACGATCAACTTCAGCAGCGTGGCGATGATGAACAGCCGGCCGGCCCAGGATCGGAGGAGCAGGTCGCGCACCGAGGTCCGGCTATCGACCCCTGGCGGCAGCGGCAGGCTCGCCGGCTGCCGGCGGCGGCCCGGTGTGGGTTCGACCGGGGGTCGTGGGCTGGCCATGCGAATTGAAAATCGAATGATAACAGACTATGGTACGGGGCTCGCCGAATTGCAGGGCGCTACGATTGCACCCGGTACGATCCGGACGAGGTCCCCGTACGTCGATTCACCAACAGACCATGACACTTCCACCGAGCGCGCGTTTCTCCACGATCTGCATCCATGCCGGTCAGCAGCCCGATCCGTCGACCGGCGCCATCATCACGCCAATCTACCAGACTTCCACCTACGTGCAGGACGAGCTCGGCCGGCACAAGGGCTACGAGTACGCGCGCACACAGAATCCAACGCGCGGAGCGCTCGAACAGAACATCGCGGCGATTGAAGGTGGTCGCGCGGCCTACGCGTTCGCGTCCGGGATGTCCGCGATCGGGGCCATCGCCACGATGCTGAAGGCCGGCGATCACGTGGTCGTGACCGACAACACCTACGGCGGGACGTTCCGGTTGTTCGACAAGGTCCTCTCGAGATACGACCTCTCGTTCAGCTACGTCGACACGTCGCAGCTCGAGCTCGTCGAGCAGGCGATGCGGCCCGAGACGCGGCTGTTGTTCGTGGAGACACCGACCAACCCGGTCATGCGTCTGACCGACATGGCGCGCGCGGCGGAGATTGCCCACCGCCACCAGGCGTGGCTGGTCGTCGACAACACCTTCGCCAGCCCGAGCGTCCAGCGTCCGATCGAGTTCGGGGCGGACCTCGTCATCCACAGCACGACCAAATATCTCAACGGCCACAGCGACAGCGTCGGCGGCATCGTCGTGGCCGTGCGGGACGAGCACATCGAGTGGCTGAAGTTCATCCAGAACGCAGCCGGAGCCATCCTGAGTCCTTTCGACTCGTGGCTTGTCCTGCGCGGGACGAAGACGCTGGCGCTGCGGATGGCGCAGCACAACACCAACGGCCAGGCGCTCGCGGAGTTTCTCGCCACGCATCCCGCGGTCGAACAGGTGTTCTACCCGGGGCTGCCGTCGCATCCCCAGTACGAGCTCGCCAGGCGGCAGATGCGCGGCTTCGGCGGCATGCTATCGTTCGATGTCGGTACGTTCGAGAAGGCGCGCCGCGTCTGCAACCGCGTCCGCCTGATGGCGCTCGCGGAGAGTCTGGGTGGCGTCGAAACACTGGTGTGTCACCCGGCGTCGATGACGCACGCATCCGTCCCGCCGGAGCGGCGGCGCGAGATCGGGCTCACCGACAGCATGGTCCGGATCTCCACAGGCGTCGAGGATCCCGCGGATCTGATCGATGACCTGAAACAGGCGCTGGAGTGATGCTTGTCGTTCTCTGGTTCTCGGGTTCTATAGGTTCTCAGGTTCTGGACCGAGAACTCTGGAACTCGAGCTTGAGAACCTGAGAACGATAGAACCCGAGAACTGTAGAACCCTAGAACCTGGATAGACCGCCCAGAGTGCGATGAGCTCAGATTACGTTGTCGTCTTGACCACCTTGCCCGCCGACGCCGACGCGGCGTCCTTTGGGCGGACGCTCGTGGAAGAGCGTCTGGCTGCCTGCGTGAACTTTTTGGCTGTGATGGAATCGGTCTATCGCTGGGAAGGCCGCGTCGAGCAGGAGACCGAGCGCCAGGTGATTATCAAGACCTCGCGCGATCGCGTGATCGCGCTGTGGGACCGCGTGCGAGAGATGCACCCTTACGAGGTTCCCGAGTTCCTGGTGCTCTCGATCGTGGACGGCAACGAAGCCTACCTGCGGTGGGTCGGTGAGTCGACCAAGAGCGGACAGGCCTAAACTCCGGCCGGGCTGCGAACGAAAAGACTAGGTACAGATCTGTCCCGGACCCATGTCCCCCACACCCGGTCTCCCAGTCCAATCGGATACCCCTCGGCTCAAGAGGACGCCGGCGCCACTCCGACGCCGACAGCCGGTCGCTTCACCCGCGTCGCCGCTGCGGCGGAAGGTGATCCATTTCCTGTTGATCTTCGTGACGGTCGTGCTCGTCGTGGACGCGCTCGTCGGCGAAAAGGGATTCATGGAAACGATGCGGGCCCGGCGGCAAGCCCGCGAGCAGGAAGCGCAGGTGGCCCGTCTGCGTCAGGAGAACGCGCAGCTTCGTGACGAGGCTCGTCGCCTCCGCGAGGACCCGAAGGCCATCGAGTCGGTCGCTCGTGAAGAGCTCGGCCTGATTCGGCCCGGCGAACTGCTCTTCATCCTGAAAGACACGAAGCCCGCTCAGAAGGACTCCAGGGCGGCCCTCAGAGATCGCACACCCGCACACGGCGCCCCGCACAGCCGGTAGAAATCCGACGGTCAGACCAATCAGTGGCAGTGTTGACAGACGGCTTCGATGAGCCGATCGATATCGACGGGTTTCGCCAGGAACTCGGTGCCACCTGCGCGCGCCATCATCTCGTCACTCAGAGCGGACACGACGATCGTCGGAATATCGGAAAGCGCCGGGTCGCTCACGAGCGCGGCCTTCAGCTCCCATCCGTTCATGACCGGCATCATCAGGTCGAGGATGATGAGGCACGGTCGGGGTTGGTCGTGCAGGAGATCCAGCGCTTCGGCGCCGTTTCTCGCGGTAATTACGAAGTTCCCGGCGATCTGGAGCGCCAGCGCCATCATGTCGCGAACGTCGTCGTTGTCCTCCACCAGTAGAACGGTAGCCATCTGACTCGATTGGGAAACGCACGGGCATTCACCGGAAGATGCGGTGATCGCCAGGGCAGGCTCAGTCGGCGTGAAGGTGATTAATGCACTACTGATGCCAAGGGAAAATGTGTGACAACGGCTCTGCCGCAACAGAACCCAGGGTTCCCCAAGGGGTGAACGAAGGGATGCGAATCCTGATGTGTGGCTTCGGGAGGACCTCTCCGGTGGTGTTCAGCCTGGGCGGACCAACGCCGTCAACGTTGCGAGCGCACGGCCCCGCGCGAGCCGATCGCCGCCCGGAGCATCGGAAGGTCCTGATCGGCGGCGGACCAATCGCGAAGCGCCTCGTCGTAGGCGCGAAGGCTGCCGTCGATATCGCCGGCGCCGCGCAGCGCTTGCGCGAGGCCGACCTGAGCGGCAGGCAGGAGCGGTGAGAACAGATCCACGCCGCGATGATCGATGACTGTGCGGAACTCACGCTCCGCCTCCCGCCAGGATCGTGCTCGCAGATACGACACGCCTCGCAGGTAATTCGGCGCCAGGGCGGCGACTGTCCCGAGCTCGTAGGGAGCCGCCTGGCGAAGCGCCTGGATCGCACGGTCGGGCGCGTTCCGGCCGAGCGCAATCGCCGCCTGCGCAATCGGCATGAGCGTGCCCCCGATGAGGGTCGTCTTTGCCGACCGGGCGACGATCGGCCGCAGCGTCGCGTCGCCCTCGTCTGGCTGTTCCGCGAAGCCAAGCACCGCAGCCGCCCGGGTCTGCGGGACGGACGTCAGCGGACCTTGAAGCAGCGCGCGGATCCGCTCGAGCGCTTTCGCGCGATTTCCGTAAACCGCTTCGGCCCACGCGATCTGAACGGCGTAACCCGACGACACCTCGCGCAACCCGGCCTTCGTCGCCATCTCGATCGTCTGGTCGTAGAGGCGCCGCGCGTCCGCCATCCGGCCTTGAAAGACCGCGACCTGCGCCTCTGCCCCCACCATGTCGAACTCTCGCGGACGCCCACGTGCCCACTGGACGTGCGTCGCCGCTGCCGCCGCGTCTCCGGCCAACGTATCGAGCTGAAACAGCAGCCGCCGCGTCGGCAGGGTCTCGAACTTCCGGGCCACAGCCTGGTTCGCCGTCTCCCGCGCGTCCGTATAGCGTCCGGCGGCGCGATACGCTGCGGCCAGGTTGGAGTACGGGAACGGATGCGCCGGATTACGTCGCATCGCCTCGCGGCCTTCCTCGATCGCCCGCTCGTACTGCCCGAGCCGCGTGAGAACCAGGCAGAGCGCGTTCGACGGCCGATAGTCCCGGGCGTAGGACTGCTTCCAGACCTCGAGCGTCTCCATCGCGCGGAGCTCGTCTTCCGTGATCCGATCATGGTACTGGAACGTGATGAACAGACGCTCGCGTTCGCTGACGCGGTTCCGGTTGTCGTAAGCGCGCTGCACGTACTCTTCGCTGCGCTGTGATTCCCCCAGATTGCCGTAGACGGTGGAAAGCGCCGTGTAGGCCATGGCGAAATCCGGATCGAGCTGAATCGCGTGCTCGAAGAACGGAATCGACTCGATCTCCTGACCGGCCTGCCGTCGAGCGTTTCCCAGCGTGTAGGCTCGGAGCGCGTCGAGCGACGGCGTCGTGACCTGCTCGACGGGAAGGTTGAACCGCTGCAACGACCCGAGCGATTCGCCGAGGCGTGTCCGCAACGATGTGGTCATGCGTGTCAGCGCCTGCAACACGCGCTCGCGACTGTCTTCGTTAACCTGCTCCTGCGCGAGGACCCTGCCGGTCTGACAGGCAGAGGCGCTGAGGGTGAGTACGTACAACTGGCCGAGCCGGGCAATCGATCCGTCGATCACCGCGGTCCCGCTGAGACGCTCGCAGGCCTCGCGCGCCACTTCCGGAAGCAGCCGGGCGTCACGCGGCCTCCCCATCAGCGCGAGGGCATCCGAGACACGCTCGTCGGGCAGGATGTCGAGGAACGGCGATTGTCCGAGCTGCACGGCGAGCGCCTGGCGCAATGTGCCGTCGAAGACCGGATCATCCGTGTTGTTCGCCACTTCGCCGAGTACGATCGAGTCCTTGTCGGTCAGCGCGTGGTTCTCGATCGGACGGCGCCAGAGCACCACGGCGACGAGTGCGGCGACCGCAAGGCCAAGTCCGATGATCACCCCGGTATAGCGCCGCCGCGGCGCGGGAATCGGGAGTGCATGCGTGCCGGACGAGAACGCCCGCTTGAGACGGCGGAGATCGACCGCCAGATCCGCGGCGTTCTGGTAGCGGAGCTCGCGATCCTTCTCCATCGCCTTGTCGATGACCTGATCGAACGCGGCTGGGACCTCCGGGTTCAATCGCGAGGCGGGCTCGGGCGACCGATTGAGGATGCCATCGAACACGACAGCGGGCGTGTTCCCTTTGAATGCCCGCTGGCCGGTCAGCATCTCGTAGAGGACCGCGCCCAGCGAGAACAGATCGGTCCGCGAATCGAGCAGCTCACCACGGGCCTGCTCCGGCGACATGTAGGTCGCGGTGCCGCCCGGATGACCGGACCGCGAACCTTCTTCCATCGACACGGACGCCGTAGGCTCCGACGAGCTCAGCGAGACTGCGGCCCGGCGATCCTGCGCGAGCTTCGCGAGGCCGAAATCCATGATCTTCGCGTGGCCGTCTTCAGTGATGAAGATGTTCGCCGGTTTGATGTCGCGGTGAACGATCGAGCGGGCGTGCGCGACCTGCAGCCCCTCTGCCACTTCAATGGCGATGTCGAGGGCGCGCAGCACGTCCATCGGACGCCCGCCGATCAACGTCCGCAGCGTGGACCCGCGCAGCAGCTCCATGACGATGAACGGCCGTCCGTTCTCGTCTCCCACGTCGTGGATCGTGCAGATGTGCGGGTCGTTCAGCGCTGACGCGAGACGGGCTTCGCGCCGCAGGCGTTCGATCGCATCGGGATGATCGGCGAGCTCAGCGGGGAGCAGCTTCAGCGCGACGGGTCGATGCAGCCGGAGATCGTCGGCCCGATAGACGACGCCCATGCCTCCGCGGCCGAGCTCCTCCCCTATCCGATAGTGAGAGATCGTCTGGCCCTGCATTCATGAAGAGTTTACCGTGACTGAGCCGGGGACGGGTTGGTCACGAGGCGCGCGCGCTCGCTCCGCGCCGCCACCAGCGCCGGCAAATCCGCGTCCGCCTGACTCCAGGACTGCAGAAACGCGTCGTAGGCGGCGCGAGCCTCGGGGATCCTGCCGGTCGCCACGAGCGAACGGGCGAGACCGAGCCGCGCGAGAGCGCACATCGGGGCGAACGGATCGGGCCCGCGATGATCGAGGAGCCGCTGGAACTCGGCGCCGGCGTGCTGACCATCGCCCGCCCCAAGGTATGCGAGTCCGCGGAAGTAGATCGGCACCAGCGCTGCGATGGTCCCGAGTTCGTAATCACTGGCATCGCGAAGAGCCGTCATGGCCTGCTCGTGCCGTCCCCGTGCGATGGCCGCGGCGCCGCGCACGACCGGCAGCATGACTGTCTTGACGAGCGTCGATTCCGGGAATCGCGTCGAGAGCGCGCGCGCGACCTCCTCGGCGCGTGCCGGATCGCCCGCAAGAGCGAGAGCGGCAATGGCGCGAAACCGCGGCACCGCCGGTGATACGCCCTTTGCTGGCTCGCCGCTCATCGACGCCTCGGCCGCCGCTGTGGCGCGACGGGCGTCGCCGTACAGCGCCTCGGTCAGCGCCAGGTGCGCAGCGAATCCGGCCGCCGTTTCCGGCAGATTGCGGCGGTTCGCGAGGTCGATGACCTGCTCGTACACCTCCCGGGCTTCCGCCATCCGTCCCTGGAATGCCAGCCACTGCGCGCGTGCGCTCTGGAGATCGAACTCGCGGGGCCGATCCCTCGCCCACCGCAGATGCTCCTCTGCAGCTTCGGTGCGGCCTTCGAGCAAGTCCAGCTGATAGAGGAGCCGACGCGTCGGCGAGGTTTCGATCTTGAGATCGACGGCGTGCTGCGCAATCTGACGGGCCTCGGCAAAGCGGCCAAGCCCGCGGTAGGCGTAGGCGAGATTCGAGAGCGGAAACGGATGATCCGGCTGGCGCACGAGCGCTTCCTTCGCCTCGTCGACCGCGCGATCGTAGAGGCCGAGCCGATCGAAGATGAGCGCGCGCGCGTTGACCGGCACGAAATCGCGCGGATAGGTCTGCTTCCAGAGGTCGAGCGTGCGCGCGGCCTCGAGCATGTCTCCCGTGACGCGATCGTGGTACTGGTAGGCGATCAGAAAGCGTTCGCGTTCACTGACGCGATCGCGACGCTCGTAGGCAGCCTTCGCCTCCTCCTCGGCGCGTGCCCACTCGCCGAGGCCGCCGTAGACCGTCGAGAGCTGGGTGTGCGCCGCGGCGAAGTTCGGATCGGCTTCGAGGGCGCGCTCGAAAAACTTGATGGACTCGAGCTCCGCGCCTTTCGCTCGCTGCGCACGCCCGAGCGTGTATGCCTGGAGCGCTTCGAGGGAAGGCGTCGTCGCCTGCTCGATCGGGACGTCGAATTGCTTGAGCGACGACTCCCCCAGCTTCTGACGCACGACAGAGGTGACGCTGCCGAGCGCGCGCAGCACATCTTCCTTCCGCTCGCTCCGCGCGTCCGCCGCAGCAATCACGCGCCCGGTGCCGCATTCGATCGCGTTGAGCGTGACGACATACAGACTGCCGACGCTCGCAATCGATGGCTCGAGCAGCGCTTTCACGTTCGCCCGCACGCACGCTTCGCGAGCGACCGCGCCGGTCAGCGCCGTGTTCTCGTCGCGGCCCATCAGGCGAAGCGTGTCACGCAGGCGCGGCTCTGGCACGACATCCAGAAACGGCGACTGGCCGATCTGAATCGAGAGCGCCTGGCTGAGTGTGTCATCGAATACGGGATCGCCGGTCGTGTTCGCGAAGTTGGCGATCATGATCGAGTCGCGATCCGTGAGCCTGGCCGTTCCGCGCAGGCGCGACACCGCCGGCCAGGCGACGGCGAGCCCCGCGATCACGATGAGCGCGCCAGCCACGAGCGGCGCGGCATAGCGGCCGGCGCGCGGTCTCACGCGTCCCACCTCGGTCCCACGTCCCGACGCCGCGACATCCTCGACAGCCCCGCGCAGCTCGCGGGCCATCTCCTCGGCGGACTGATATCGATCGTCACGCGCCTTTTCGAGGCCGCGGATGATCACGCGCTCGAGTCCGGCCGGGATCGACGGATTCACGGACCGGGGCGGCAGCGGCTGCCGATTGAGGATCTGATCGCTCACCAGCGCGAGCGAGCTGCCCGGAAACGCGCGCAGCCCCGTGACCATCTCGTAGAGCACCGCCGAGAGCGCGAACAGATCCGACCGCGCGTCGAGTCGTTCTCCTCGCGCCTGCTCAGGTGACATGTAGGCGACCGTGCCCACCTGGATTCCAGGGCTGGTCAACGTGTCGTGGATCGCACTGCCGCTCGGAGCCCCGCCCCTGGCGTCGTGGAGCGCCGCATCCGCGCGCTCGCCGGTGAGCGTCGTCATCCGGGCCAGGCCGAAATCCAGCACTTTCACGTGGCCGGTGGGCGTAATGAAGATATTCGCCGGCTTGATGTCGCGGTGGATGATCCCGCGCGCGTGCGCGGCCTTGAGCGCCTCGAGGATCTCGGCACCGACTTCTACGGTCCGCTGCGGTGTGAACGGCCCGGACTGCAGCCGCGCCGTCAGCGACGCCCCCTCCACCAGCTCCATGACGATGAAGGGGCGGCCGGCGTCCTCGTCGACGTCGTGGACGGTGCAGATGCCGGGGTGATTGAGCGACGAGGCGAGGCGTCCTTCGCGCCGGAAGCGCTCGCGGGCTTCGTGATCGCCCAGAAGGTCCGGGGGGAGGAACTTCAGCGCGACCAGACGTCCGAGCCGCACATCTTCTGCCCGATAGACAACGCCCATGCCACCGCTGCCGAGCTCGCCCAGCACGTGGTAGTGAGAAACCGTACGGCCGATCATCAGGATGTCAGTAAGATGACAAGCGACCCGGACAAAGTCAATCCTTTCAACGCGTACGCGACGGGTGACGGCATCCGGCTGGAACTACGACAAGTGGTAGTAATCGGTTCCGATCGGTAAATTAGCTGGCTGATTCTCGACTTCAACACACGATGCCACCTCCGCGTTCGACGTCACACGTCCAGCCGATCGTCACGGTGCGGGACCTCACGAAGCGGTACGGACGATTGACGGCTCTGTCAGGCGTGTCGTTCTCCGTGTATCCGGGTGAAGTGCTCGGCCTGATCGGACCGAACGGCTCGGGAAAGACCACGCTCTTCGAGTGCGTCGCCGGAGTGCTGCCCGCCGATTCCGGCGCGGTCAGCGTGGATGGCCGAGTACTCGACGTCCGCGGCCGCGCCTCGTCGCTCTTCTACCTTCCGGACGCCATTGCCCCGTGGCCGGCCCAGACGGTTTCGTGGGCGCTCAACTTTACGCTCGGCTATTTCGGCGGACGCGTCGAGCGCAAGGAAGAGGTCGTCGAGCGCCTCGCCCTCCGGCCGATCCTCGAGTCTCCGATTGGGACGCTCTCGAAAGGCGAACGGAAACGCGCGGTGCTCGCCATCGGCCTCCTCACGCCGCATCCGGTCCTCCTCGTCGACGAACCATTCGACGGCCTCGATCTCCGTCAGAGCCGCGAAGTGGGCACGACACTCCGCGCCCACGCCGGCGAGGGACGGACGCTGTTTCTCTCGATTCACCAAATCACCGACGCGGCCCACGTCTGCGATCGCTTCGTCCTCTTGAGCGCCGGGCACGTACGCGGCGAAGGAACCTACGACGAGCTCGCACGGGTTGCCGCGAGCGAGCACCATGCCCGGGCCCCGCGCGATCTCGAGGACGTCGTCCTTGCCCTCACGTAGATCGCCTTTCGTCTGGCTGCTCGAGAAGGAATTCCGCGATTTGATGTCGTCCCGCGCCTGGTGGGTCATGCTCTTTCTGATGGGCCCCCTGGTCGGCGTGTCGTTCATCAGCGCCGTGCGGACGTACGCGGAGCTGAGCGGGCTCAACGGGACCGCCGCAGGCGTCGGCGAGGCATTCTCGCCGCTTGTCGGCATCTGGGCACCGACCTTCAGCGCGTGCGAGATCGTTGCAGCGTTCCTGCTGCCATTCGTCGCGATTCGACTTGTCGCCGGCGATCAGCAGAGCGGGGCGTTGAAGCTCGAGCTCCAGCATCCGATGTCGTCGTTCGAGCGGATGGCCGCGAAAGCGCTGGTGCTGCTCGCCGGCTGGATCATTGCCTCGGCGCCGCCGGTCATCGCGATCATCCTGTGGAAGTCGTACGGCGGGACGCTGTATCCGCCGGAACTGGCGACGGTCGCGCTCGGTCACATGCTCAACGCCGGCCTGACGATCGCG
Source organism: Vicinamibacterales bacterium (assembly GCA_036258055.1). Lineage (GTDB taxonomy): Bacteria > Acidobacteriota > Vicinamibacteria > Vicinamibacterales > 2-12-FULL-66-21 > DATAEK01. The sequence goes on along the minus strand of DATAEK010000051.1, from coordinate 46,751 downwards.
TTGGCGGCTGCGACCGCCTCGGTCGCCGAGCATCCGTCCACGGCAGCGATCCTGACCCTGGGTGTCACGGTCGGCACCTGGGTCCTCAATTTCGTGGCGGCCGTGCAGGGCGGCGTCTGGGAAAAGCTCGCCCGCTACACGCCGACCGCGATGGTCAGCGACTTTCAGCACGGCCTCATTCGCTTCGACGTCGTCCTGATCGCGCTCGTGTTCATCGCGCTCGGCTTGACGCTCGCCGCGATCTGGACGCGCCTCGGCGTCCCCGTCAATCGCCGGATGTCCGAGTCGATCGTGATGGCGGCGCTGGCGACGGCAATCGTGTTCACGTGCACATTCGCGCCGGTGAGCTGGGACACGTCCGAGGCCCGCGCCAATTCCTTCCCCGAAGATGATGAGGAAGTGCTGCAGACCATTCGCGCGCCGCTGCGGGTCGAAGCATATCTGGCGCCGGAGGATCCGCGTCGATTCGATCTCGAGCATCGCGCGCTGTCGAAGCTGCGTCGCGTCATGCCACATCTGCAGGTGCAATACATCTCGGCCACCAGCACCGGACTGTTCGAGCAGACTGCTACCAAATACGGGGAAATCTGGTACGACCTCGACGGGCGCCGGGCGATGAGCCGGATGACGACGGCCGAGGGCGTGCTCGAAACGATCTACTCGCTCGCGGGAGTCTCACCTCCGAGGGAACACCAGGAGGCAGTGTTCCGCGGTCATCCACTTGCTGTGCCGCCCAGGGGAGCGGCCACCGTGTTCTACGGCATCTGGCCGGCGTTGATCGTTGCGACGGCCTTCTTCGTGCGCAGGAGGACTCAATGAATGCAGTCGCCAAGCGAATTGTGCCCCTGCTCGTTGCCTTTCCCCTGCTGGCGTCGCTGCACGCCGCGGACATCAAGGTCGACCTGAGCAAAGAACAGGTCGGGAAGACGCCGGTGACGTTCGAGCCCATGGTGGGCACCTGGGTCGTGGCGCAGGACGGCCCCGACAAGGTGATCATGGTCGACGGCCGCCCGTGGGTTGCGAGCAAGGACAGCCCCACGAAGCTCCTGATCGAGAGCGCACGCAAGTTGTACGGCACCTCGAACGAAGAGCTGATGGACAACGCCAAGCAGTTCGCCTACTACCCGGTCGCGATTCTCAAAGGCGTGGACAATTTCGGGAACGGCACGCTGAGCATGAAGTTCAAGACCATCGCCGGCGATTCCGATCGCTGTTCCGGCATGGTCTTCAACGTCAAGCCGAACGGGGACTGGCTGGCGATCCGCTACAACGACACGGAAAACAACGTCGTGCTCTGGGAGTTCCACAACGGGATCCGCCGGTCGGTCAAGCGGGGACGCGAGGGTCAATGGATGCTCGACCGCAGCGCGTGGCACGAGCTCAAGATGACCGTCGACAACGCCGACTTCAAAGCGTGGATCGACGACAAGCTCGCCCTCGAGTACACGCTCGGGTCCGAGCCCGGCCCTGGCCGCGGCGGCGCCGCACCGAACCCGGATCTCTTTCCCGCGACCAACGCGGTACTGCGACCGCCAGTGTCCGGGAAAGTCGGGCTCTGGTCCAAGACCGACAGCTCGAGCTACTTCAAGGACTTCGTCGTCAGCCCGAAACCGTAGCCGGCGCTGTCACCCGCCTCCCTGAGTCCCAGCTATCGACGGTGAAGCCACGTGCTTCATAGCGGTATAGAATTCGTCGCGGCCGGTTGAGGATAATGTCGAACGACGATGAGGTGCGGATCGATCGCGCGTTGCTCGACCGCGTGGCAGCGCGGGACGCAAGTGCGATTGCCGCACTCTACGATCGCCATGGCCGGCTGTTGTTCGGGCTGATCCTGTGGATCTTGTGCAATCGCAGCGAGGCCGAGGAGGTACTGCTGGAGGTCTTCCTCCGCGCGTGGACGCGGATCGAGACCTACGACGCGCCGGGGGTGCGCTTTCCGCCGCACCATCACACCGGCGACGAAGAGTGTTACGTGATCTCAGGCAGCCTGATCGCCTGCGGCCGCCGGCTCGTCGCCGGCGACTTCCACCACGCCGAGGGCGGAAGCGATCACGGCGAGCTCTTTACCGAAGAAGGCTGTCGCATGCTGCTGGTCGTTCCACCCGAGGACTACCTGCCGCCGGTGACGGGTTGATCGCCCAATGCCAGAATCTGTGAACCCTGCGCGCGGCGCCGGTGGAACGCCCGGGGGCGTCGGCGCGTTCTTCCTCGGAACCATCATGGCCGCCGTGGGCGGTTACCTGATCCTCAATCAGGTTCAGGTCACGACCTCCTTCTGGCGGTTCGGCGCGTACGGAGGATTCGGCCTGACGCTACTGCCGCTCCTCATCGGCGTCGGGTTCCTGTTCTTCAACGGCAAATCGATCGTCGGCTGGCTGCTGACTATCGTCGGCGCCGCGATTATCCTGGCGGGGATTCTGATGAACATGGACATCTACTTCCGCCAGACCACACTCTTCAACACGCTCGTGATGCTCGTGCTCCTCTTCGGCGGCCTCGGAATCGTCGCGCGTTCGCTGCGCTGACGTTCGATCAGCCGTTTTCCACGAACGCCTTCAGGCGGCCGAGCGCGAGATCCCACTGCGCCGAGATGTTCTCGATGCATCGCCGCGCGGCCTCGAGGCGCTCCGGCTCGAGCTCCCAGACGCGCTCGCGGCCCGCCCGGCTGCCGCGTACGAGACCCGCGTCGGACAACACGTGAAGGTGTTTCGTGATCGCCTGACGGGTGACGCCGCTGCCATCCGCGAGACGAACGATCGACTGAGGCCCCCCGCGGCAGAGGCGCGCGACGATCTGGAGCCGCGTCTCGTCGCCGAGCGCCGCGAACACAGGTGCCGAGCCCTTGAGCTCGGCTCCCCGTAGTCCACTACTTCGCAGCATTGGCCAGGTACTGCTCGATCTGGACCATCTGCTGGGCCCAGCCGGACTCGTTGCCGCGAAACGCCTCGGCCCGCCGCGAAAGCGGGATGCTGTCGAATCCGTTCTCCACGACCGTCAGCAGCGTGCCGCCGTCCGAGTCCTCCAGCGTGAAGGTCACGAGCGTCGTCGGTTCCGACGAGTAGTCGTGGGTCACGTCGGTCGCATTGGGATGCCAGCGGAACGACATCACGCGCTCGGGTTCTACCTTCTCCACCGTCACGTCAATTGTCAGGTGCTCGTAGCCCTTGATGGTGATCGGCCCTTTCAGCCGGTTACCGGGCGCGATCGTCCCGCTGAGTTTCGCCCCGAACCACCGCCCGAACTCGTCTGCATTCGAAATCGCGCGCCAGACGCGCGAACGCGGCGCCCGCAACGTCACCCGCTTCTCGATGCGATCCGTACTGACCGTCTGCATACGCAACCTCCTGGTTGCATATTACCGACCCCTGCCGAGACATGCAACCATTTAGTTGCACATCAGGTTGCCGAGATCGTCCCTGCGCCGGGATCGTCGAACAGCGCTTCCCGAAACAGTGCATCCGCAGTGCGAACGAATCGGCGCACTGCCGGAAGACGCAGCGCCAGCGCGGCGGACGGCAGGATCTGCCGCATCAGCGTGACCAGCCCCGCGGTCGCCCTTTGACTCGGCGTCCGGTCGAGGAGCCACAACAGAATCACTCCGAGGTGGACGAAGTACAGGAGTCGCCCTATGGCGTCGGCCAGCACCGCCGGCGGAGCATCCGTGGCGCCGGTCACGGCGGCTTGAAATGCCTGCGCGACGCGCACGCGTGAAAACGCCGTCGCGTTGGCGAACAGACCGTCCTCGGGATCCCCGACGAGCACGGGTACGAGCGCTCTGAGCGTCGTGCGGTGCGGACCGAGCACCCGCAGGCTGGTTGCCAGCGCGAAAAGGAAGCGGTCCCGCCAGCGGCCAGGCTGCATCCCGGCAGTCTCCTCCGCGTACTCCCTCGACAGGTTCTCGTAAAGGGCGAGGACGATGGCGCGCTTGTTCGGAAAGTAGCGATACAACAAGCCCACGCTGACGCCTGCGCGATCGGCGATCTCGCGCAGCGTCGTCGCCTCGTACCCACGCTCGGCGATCAGGCCCGTCGCGACGTCGTACAAGCGGTCTCTGGCGGCCGTCCCCTGCGCCGTCCTGCCCAGTGGGCGGCCTCGGCCGCGTCGCTTGACATTTTCAGTAAACATGTTTACCGTAATTAAAGCACGGTTCGCGACTACGGTAAAGCGCGGCCCCAGATACCGCACGACGGATTGTTCCTGGGAGTTCTCATGAAGATCGTCATCCCCGGCGGATCGGGCAAGGTCGGCAATCTTCTCTCGGGTGCGTTCCACGAACACGGACACGAGGTCGTCGTCCTCAGCCGCCAGCCGGCCGCCGCCGCCTGGCGCGTCGTCTCCTGGGACGGCGTCACGCTCGGCGACTGGGCGTCGGAAATCGATGGTGCCGATGTCGTGATCAATCTCGCCGGCCGCAGCGTCAATTGCCGCTACACCGCTGAGAATCGCCGCGCGATCATTGACTCCAGAATCGCTTCCACTCGCGTCGTGGGACACGCAATCGCCCGGGCCAGTCGCCCTCCGCGGGTCTGGCTGCAATCCAGCACCGCCACAATCTATGCGCACACGTTCGGCGCTCCCCACGACGAACGGTCGGGCCGCCTGGGTGGTCAGGAGGCAGATGCCCCCGCGTCCTGGGCTTTCAGTATTGAGGTCGCCCGCGGATGGGAGAAGGCACTCGATCTGGCGGTGACCCCGCGAACCAGGAAGGTGGCGCTGCGATCCGCGATGATCATGAGCACGGAGACGGGCGGGATCCTCGACACTTTGCTGGTCCTCGTCCGAAGAGGTCTCGGCGGACCCGCAGGGGACGGACGTCAGTTCATTTCGTGGATTCATCAGCAGGATTTCATCTCGGCGATCGAGTGGCTGATCGCCCACGACGACATCGACGGCATCGTCAACGTCGCCTCACCCAATCCGCTGCCCAACACCGATTTCATGCGGATCCTGCGTCACGAGGCGGGCGTGCCATTCGGCCTCCCGTCCACGAAGTGGATGCTGGCGATCGGGGCCGTTTTCATGCGGACTGAAACGGAGCTCATTCTGAAAAGCCGTCGCGTCATCCCCGGGCGCTTGATCGACGGAGGGTTCGTCTTCCGGTATCCGCGCTGGGAAGAGGCCGCGCATGACCTCGTCGCCGCCTGGTATCGTGCGCGCGCGGGAACATCCCACGCAGCATGAGAATCCCTTGGCGTTCAGTCGGCGCGCAGCGCGGCCACTGGATCAATCTGCGCCGCATGGCGTGCTGGCAGGTAGCATCCAAATAACACGGCAGCCGCAAGCACGAGTCCGGCGCCGGCGAACGTCACTGGACTGGTGCGATCGATTCCATACACGGCAGACCGCAGAAGGCCGGCGGTCCACACCGCGGCGATGCCGCCGGACGCGAGGCCGACTGTGACCAGCAAGACCCCTTCGCGGAGCAGTCTCAGTTGAAGTCCACGCGGCGAATCGCCGAGCGCCAGGCGGATCCCCATCTCGCGCGTACGCTGACGAACGCCGTGCGCGGTCACGGCGTAGACGCCAAGCACGGCAAGACAGAGCGACACCACCGCCAGGACCGCGAGGAGCGCCAGATTTATGCGATTGAGCGACAGCTCCGCCGCGAGAAGATCCCGCATCGCCACCAGATCTGACGGGGCGAGGCCGGCATCCGCATCGGCGATGGCCCGGCGCACCAGAAACTCCAGATCCGCGGGCGGGCGCGGACTTCTGACCAGAAGGCTCATTCGCAACAATGACGTTCGCGAGCTGCCCGCCTGCGTGAAGGGAAGATAGACCGTCGGCGGCGGCGGTTCATAGACGGTCTTCTCCCGCACGTCGGGCACGACGCCGATGATCGTGAACGCAGTCAGATCGGTGACATCCGCACCGAGCCTGACGCGCACGCGACGGCCGACCGCGGTCGCGCCGCTTTGATACCGTCGCGCGAACGTCTCGTTCACGACAGCAACGGGAAGAGATGCATCGCTCGCCGAAAACACGCGGCCCGATTGGGCCGCGAGACCGAGCGTCTCGAGGTAACCAACGCTGACGAGGCGCACGTCCGACGGGCGCAGATCTCGGATTGACGTCGGGGTCGGATCGCCAGCGACCGAGATCGATGGTCCTCCGCGGCCGCCAACGCCTGGTGGCACGTCTACCAGGCCAACCGCAGTCACACCCAACGCGCTACGCACGCGGGCGAGCACGCGATCGTAGAACACGTGCTGCTCATTCGCTGTCGCGTAGCTCTCGGGCGGCAGAGTGATGCGCGCCCGCATCAGGCCGCTCACGTCGAATCCCGGATCGGTACGGGCGAGCGTCCGGGCGCCTTCGAGTAGTACTCCGGCGCCGCTGAGCAGCACAAGAGCCAGTCCGACCTCGACCGCGATCAGCGTGCGCTGCAGATGACGCCAGCGACGTCCCTGGCTGGCACTTCGCACATCGGATCCGGCCAGGCCGGACAGACCTGACCGAACACCCTGCCATGCCGGCACCAACCCGACGATCGCGGCCGCGATCATCGTGACCGCGATCGTGACGATGACGACGGTGCCGTCAACGCTCGCTTCGTCCATCCGCGGAATGCTCAATGACTGAACGGCCGCCATGAGTCGCGATCCTTGGACAGCCGCGAGGAGTCCCACAGCGCCGCCAGTGAGGAACATGACCGCAGTTTCCGTCAGCAACTGCCTGACCAGCCTTGCCGGCCCGGCGCCAAGCGCGACGCGCGCCGCGAGCTCACGCTGACGATCGAGCCCACGGCCGATCAGCAGATTCACGACATTGACGCAGACGATCAGGAAGAGAACCGAGGCCGCACCGAGGATCAACAGCAGTCGGGGCCGCGCCTCCGCGCGAACGTCCGCCGCAAAACCGGTGAGTCGCAGGCCGATTGGACCGTTGGAGTCTGGATAGCGTGCATCCAGCGCCGCGGCGACGGCATCCGCTTCCGCTTGCGCGCGGACAAGAGTCCGCCCCTTCTCGAGCAGGCCGAAGCCCAGCGTGAAGCCCGCGCGGGTCGCCGGCCACGACGGGTGCGACGGCCCGCGCAACAGCCAGAGATCGCCGCCGGCCCAGTAAGGCGCTGGATATGCAAAGCCGGCCGGCATCACGCCGATCACTGTCGATGGACGTCCATCGATGCGGATTGCGCGCCCGATGACCGCCGGATCCGATCCGAACCGCTCCGACCACAATCGGTGGCCGAGGATCACGACCGGGTCTGCGTCGAGTGCTTCATCGGCTTTCGTCGGAAGGCGTCCGATGAGCGGCCGAACGCCGAGCATCGCGAAGGCCTGGGAGTCCGTGTACACGCGTCGCGCGCGTTCCGGCAATCCATCACCCGCGACGCTCGCCTCCGAGAACCATGCGATGGTGACGTGCGAGAGCGACGCGCTGCCCTCGCTGAGCGCACGGACGTCCAGCGTCGAAACCTCGTCGCGTGGCCGCCCGTCCACCACCTGTTCGATTTGTACGATTCGGTCGGCCGTCGGGTACGGAGCGGGTCGTAGGAGCACCGCGGAGACAACTGACAGGACCGACGCCAGCGCACCAATACCAACGCCGATCGTCAGGGTCGCCGACAGCGCGAACCCAGGTCGGCGCCGAAGGCCCCTGACTGCGTAGCGAATGTCCTGCCCCACGCTTTGGACCACCCGAGTGGTTTGATGGCCCCTCTCGGGAGTGGCGGATTCGAAAAATGCGCTCATGCGAGACACAGACGTGCCGTCCCACCTCAGTGCTTGACAAGCGAATCGAATACGATGTATTTAACTTATCGGTTACCAAACTTACTGGTTACTCATGACCGCTACAGACCAGCTCAGCGTTACATTCGCCGCCCTCGCCGATCCCACCAGAAGGGCCATTCTCGCCAAACTGGCCGACGGGACGGCCACCGTGAAGGAGATCGCCGCTCCTTTCTCGATGAGCGGACCAGCTATTTCCAAGCACCTGCGGGTGCTCGAGCGGGCCGGCCTCATCGCCCGAGCTCGCGACGCGCAACGGCGTCCCAGCCGCCTCCAGGCTGCCCCGCTGAAAGAGGTCGTCGACTGGGCGGAAAACTATCGCCGTTTCTGGGACGAGAGCTTCGCGCGCCTCGAACAATACGTTCGGCAAATGCAGGAGGAGGAACAGAACCATGGCCACCGCAAATCAAGCCGGCGTCACGACCCTGACGACTCCCTCTGATCGTGAAGTGCGCATCACGCGCGTCGTCGAAGCGCCGCGCCGGCTGATCTTCGATGCATGGACGAACCCGAAGCATCTTCCGCATTGGATGCTCGGCCGGAAGGGTTGGACCCTGCCCGTGTGTGAGATCGACCTTAGGCCCGGTGGCGCGCAGCGCTTCGTCTGGCGTCGCGAGAACGGCACCGAGATGGAAATCCGTGGGGTGATACGGGAAGTGAGCCCACCCGAACGGTTCGTGGCGACGGAGTCCTGGGGCGCCGATTGGCCCGAGACCGTTAACACCCTCGTCCTCACCGAAGATCAGGGCCGGACGACCGTGTCGTTGACGATACTGTACCCGTCGAAAGAAGCCCGGGACGCGGCGATGAAGACCGGGATGAAAGACGGCATCTCCGAGAGCTTCGACCTGCTCGACGAATACGTTCGGAGTCTTCAGCTGAGCTGAAGACGACCTGAGCGATCGGAAATCGATAATCTCGGCTGAGATCGACGGCGCCGGCTGTCGATCTCACCGGGTCTGCTTCGACGTTATGGTAAGCGTCTGGATCACGCCAGCGTCCGGCCGGGTCGCACCGGGGCGACCCGGACCTGAGCGAAGGCCCGGCAAGAAAGAGACTCGAATCTCGAACGCGTAATGGAACTTCTATGAGCCTCCTGACCGACTTCCGCTTCGCCCTCCGATCTCTCGCCAGGGTCAAGGGCCTGGCCTTCACCGTCATCGTCACGCTTGCGCTCGGCATCGGCGCCAACGCCGCGATCTTCAGCGTGGTCCGGGGCGTTCTCCTGCGCCCGCTCGTGAACCGCGACCAGGATCGCCTGCTCTATTTGCGCCAGAGCGCGCCGGGCATTGGCGTCGACGACGCCAACTTCTCGGTTCCCGAGCTGCGGGACCTGAAGACGCGGGTGAAGACGCTGAGCGCGTTCGGCGACTTCTCGACCATCGACTTCACGATGGTCGGGCTGGGTGAGCCGCGTGTTGTTCGTGCTGGCGTCGTGGGCGGCTCGTACTTCGACGTAATGGGATTGCGTCCGGCGCAGGGCCGTCTCCTCGGCGCGAGCGACGATGGACCGAGCGCGGCGGGAGCCGTCGTCCTCACCTACCGCTTCTGGACGACGTCGTTGAACAGCGACCCGTCGGTCATCGGCAAGGTCGTGAGGCTCGGCGACCGAACCGGCACGATCGTCGGAATTCTCGAACCGTCGGTGCCCTATCCCACCGAGACCGAGATCATCGCCAACGTCGTCACCAGCCCACATCATCTCGACGCAACGATGGTCGAAGGGCGGGTGCACCGAATGACTGACCTGTTCGCACGGCTTGCGCCGAATGTGGATCTCGAGGCCGCTCGAGCCGAACTGCGTGCCGTGCATGGAGCGATCGTCAAGGAACATCCCGAGTCGTACTCATCGCAGGCTGACTTCCGCATCGACGCCGTGCGGTTACGCGATCAGATCATCTCGCCGGCTCGAACGGTGCTGCTGGTCCTGCTGGCGGCCTCCGCGCTTGTCTTCATCGTTGCCTGTTCGAACGTTGCGAATCTCATCCTGGCGCGATCGGTACGGCGTGAAGGCGAGCTGGCGATCCGCGCCGCACTCGGCGCCAGTGCCGGCGCTCTTCGACGCACGCTCCTCGCCGAAAGCCTGTTGCTCTGCGGTGCGGGTGCGATCCTGGCTGTCCTGCTCGCCCGGCCGATGGTCGCGGTTCTGGCGCGATACGCGGCCCGGTTTTCCGTCCGGGCGCTCGATGTCACCGTGGACTCGACCGTACTGTGGGTGGGTGTGAGCCTCGCGGTCGCGGCGGCTGTACTTCTGGCGTTCGTGCCGCGCCTGCCGTCCTCGGACGCGTCCAGCGGCTTCGGTCTGTCGAACGGCAGCGTCCGAATCACGACTGGCACGGGCAGACGGCTGCGGGTCTTCGCCGTGACGCAGATCGCCGCGTCTTTCGTTCTGCTCGCCGGCGCCGGCATGCTCCTGAGCACGCTGTTCGCCCTCCAGCGCACGCAGTCTGGCTTCGACACACGGAGCGTGCTGGCCGTCAATGTCCCCATCGTTTCCTACACTCGAAAGCCCCACGAGATCACCGGTTTCTACAAGGACGTCATCCGGCGCGTCGCCCAGCTCCCCGGGGTGCAGCGCGTCGCCGTGGGCACGGCCGTCCCGTGGAGAGATGCGGGATTCTTCGCCGCGCAGTTCACGGTCGAAGGCTATGCCAAGGCGAACGGCGAAGAGGATCCGCGCGCGCGATTCAGAACGGTGTCGCCAGGATTCTTTGCCTCGCTTGGCGTTCCCCTCATCGCCGGACGAGACTTCTCCGACGCCGACCGTCACGACGCCGAGAAGGTCGTCATCGTCAGCCAGAGCCTCGCGCAGCGGATGTTCCCGAACCAGGACGCCGTGAACCGTCACCTGCTGTGGACTGACCCGGTCATCAAGTTCATCGACGTCAGCCCGGCGCCCCGGCGGATCGTCGGCGTGGTTGCCGACATGGACGACGAGAACATCGTGCCGGGACCGGCGATGACGGTCTATCACCCGTTCGAGCAGGAGATCGGCGGCGGGCGGCTGTTCGTCCACACTCAGACCGATCCTTACACGCTCGTGCCATCGATCACCCGGATCGTCCGCGAGCTGGCGGCGGACCAGCCCGTCGAGCATGCGGCGACGCTCGAGGACGTCCGCGCAGAAGTCCTGGCGCCGAACCGGCTGAACGCGATGGTGTTCGGCGGCTTTGCCGGCGTGGCCCTGGCGATTGCCATCGTTGGCGTCGCTGGCGTGCTGGCCTTCTCGGTCAGCGCGCGGACGCGTGAGTTCGGTATCCGGCTCGCGATCGGATCGGCGCCGCGACACCTGCTGACGCGTGTGCTCGGCGAGGGAGCCGTCATCGCCGTGAGCGGCATCGTGGCAGGCGCGATTGGCGGGGTGCTCCTCGCCCGGATCGTCGGAGCCTACATCCCGGACGTCCGTATCCCCGATGCTTTGCCCACGATCCTTGCCGCCGCGATTCTCGTGGCGGCCGCGATTCTGGCGTCCCTGATGCCGGCAGCGCGGGCATCGCGGGTGGACGTGCTTCAGGCGTTGCGGTCGGAATAGGAGCGGTCAGTCGAGATACTTGACGAAGACCACTTCGTTCTGTTTTTCGTTGTAGATCAGCTCGTCGACGTTCGCACGCACCGTGAGGATGCCGAATCCGCCCGGCCGCAGGCCCTTCTGCTCTCGGACGTTCATGTGCTCGATCGGATCATCGGGATGGCTGATGGCAGCATGGTCGAGGCCCTCCATCTTGAAGCCAGGACCAGGATCGGCGATGCGGTAGAGCAGCATCCGCTTCGCGCGCAGGTACGAGATGCGCACCTTGCGTTTGGGATCGAGCTTCCCTCCCCACTCGACGGCATTCAACACCAGCTCTCGAAAGGCATAGCCGATCGATTCACGGACATCCTCGGGCAGATTCGCGTCGAGGTGTCCCATGACGCTGCGCAGTCGATCCGCGGCATCGCGAGTGCACGGCACGGCGAGCTCCACCCAGTTGGCGCGCGCTGACAGCACGTCGATCGGGAGTTCCGGACCCGCGTTGATCACCTCACGCACGAGGGAGAGGAGCGCGAGGGGCGCGACGGGCTTGTGCACGATCTGATGCGCCCGCTGTCTGATGGCCCCCAGCAGCGTCTCCGGGGCATCGTCGGATGTGAGGACAATGACCCGCGGCCGCTGTTTCATGCGCTTGACGCGGTCGAGAACCTGCAGACCGTCCATGCGCGGCATCCAGACATCGAGCAGCATGAGGTCGTATCGTGCGGCGCGCAGGCGCTCGAGGGCCTCTTTGCCGTCCTTCGCGACGCGAACCTTGAAGCCCGCTTTCGCAAGCACCGTGCGGGTCACGTGACGAGTGGTGCGATCGTCATCGACGACGAGGACCCGAGCGTCCGTGCGCTGATCCGGAGCCATGTTTCGCGACCTTTCTCTTGACGGTCCGTCGGCGCTCGAAGCCGAGGGCGCGTTGCAGCTTCGTCAGTTCCGATTCGAACGCCGCCACGGCTGCCGGGATGGCAGCGGTCTCTTCCCTGCGAGCGAAGTCTTCCAGGCGTGCGGCCGCCTCATAGGCGCGTGGTGCGTGCAGCGTACCGAGCGATCCCTTCAGCGTGTGTGCCGTGCGCTGCAGGTTCCCGATATCGTTGTCCTTCGCGGCTCTCCTCAGCGCTGTCATCAGCGCGGGTGTCTGCGCCCGGAAGATGGCGATGACCTCGCGCAGCAGCTGCCGATCGCCGCCCATCCGGGTGCAGGCAACCTCCATATCGAAGACGAACGATGGAGCCTCCTGGTCGGACGGCCTGGCCGAGTCTGGTTGACCTCGCGGCGCGGACGCCCGTTCGACGACGTCGATCAGTTCGTGCGGATGGAGCGGCTTCGACACGTAGTCGTCCATGCCGGCGGCGAGACACCGCTCGCGATCGCCGGTCATCGCGTGCGCCGTCATCGCCACGATCGGGATGTGGGTGCCCGTGGTTCGCTCACGCTGACGGATTAGCACCGTCGCCGACAACCCGTCGAGTTCCGGCATCTGCACGTCCATCAGCACGACGTCGAAATGACCGGGCGCCGCCTGCGCGATGGCATCGATAGCCTCCCGGCCGTTGACGGCAGCCACCATGGCGTGGCCGCGCTTTTCGAGGACCCGCGTCACGAATTGACGATTGACCTGGTTGTCCTCGGCCACGAGCACTCGCAGGGTTCGTGGGGCCGATCGATCGAGTGTCTCGACGGCATCGGCGGCGGGCGCCGTCCTCCCGCCGAACAGCGAGACGATCGTGTCGAGCAGATCGGACTGCTTCACGGGTTTTGTCAGGTGCCCGGCGATGCCAAGCTTGCGGCAGCGGGCCGCATCGGCCGGCCGCGCGGCAGAGGTCAGCATCACCAGCAGCGTCGATCGCAGCCGGTGATCGCGCCGCACGCGGTTCGCAAACATGAAGCCGTCCATCAGCGGCATCTGCCCGTCGACGATCGCCACTGCGTACGGCCGGCCGGCCTTGCGGGCTGCGGCCAGCGCCTCGAGTCCTTCCGCCCCGCTGCTTACGGCTTCCGGGCTCATCTTCCAGCTGAGGAACACATCGCGGAGAATCCGCCGGTTCGTAACGCTGTCGTCAACGATGAGCACTCGCAGGCCACGCAGGTCCACCGGTGGTTCGACGACGTCAGCGGCTTCGGCCGGCTGACGGGCAAAGCGAGCCGTGAAATGGAACGTGCTCCCGTGGCCGACCTCGCTATCCAGCCACATAGTGCCGCCGAGCAATGACACCAGTTCGCTGGCAATCGACAGCCCCAGCCCGGTGCCACCGAACTTGCGCGTGGTCGAGGCGTCGGCTTGGGTAAAGGCCTCGAAAATCACTGCGCGCTTGTCGTCCGGAATCCCAATGCCCGTATCCGCCACGGCGAAGTGCAGCACGACACTGTTCTGATCGAAGGACGCGGGATCCACCGTTACCACCACCTCACCCTGCTCTGTGAACTTGATGGCGTTGGCAACCAGGTTGGTGAGCACCTGCCTCAGCCGCCCCGGATCACCGACGAGACGATCGGGGGCGTGTGCGCGGATGTGAGATGCGAGCTCGAGCCCGCGCTGTTGCGCGCGAATGGCCAGCGACTTCATTGCCTCCTCGACCGTGTCGCGAAGATCGAAGGGAATCTGTTCGAGCGCGAGCTTCCGCGCCTCGATCTTCGAGAAGTCGAGGATGTCGTTGATCAGATCGAGCAGCGCGTGCGCGGACTGGGTGATCGTCGTCAGATACTCCTGCTGCTCCGTCGTGAGCCTGGTGTGCATTGCGAGATCCGCCATGCCAATGATGGCCGTCATCGGCGTTCGGATCTCGTGGCTCATGTTGGCCAGGAATTCAGCTTTGGCCTCGGTCGCCAGCTCGGCCTTCACCTTGGCGCGATCGAGCTCCCGCACGAGTTGCGTCAGATGGGCAGCATGTTCCGCTTCTGCTTCACGAGCACGCTCGAGATCATTGGCGTAAGCGGCAAGCTGTTCGTTTGCGGTCTTGGTTTCGGTAACGTCGTGAGCCGCCGCGTACACCGTGCGCTCGTCCGTGTACGGCACCGCCGACCAGGACAGCCACCGGTACGAGCCGTCAACCGCGCGAAACCGGTTCTCGAATCGCAGTATGGTTCCACCGCCGCCGACCTGCGCGGCAGCCGCCACCGTCGCCTCACGATCGTCGGGGTGGACGAATTCGAGGTAGGGTGAGGCGCAGAGTTCCGCCACGGGAAAGCCGAGCACACGTTCCCACGCTTGATTGAGGCGCTTGAAGTAACCATCGAAGCCGGCGATGCACAGAAGGTCACCGGAGAGGGCAAAAAAACGATCCAGTTCTTCTTCCGCGTGACGGCGTTGCATGAACTGGCCGATCTGACCGCCGATCGTAGCGAGCATCTCGAGCAGCTCGGCATCGGGCTCGCGAATCTCGCGGCTGAAGAACTCCATCACGCCGAACACGAAGTCACCGATGAGGATTGGGAAGCCAAAGGCGCCGTGCAGCTCCTCAGCAGCAGCGGCCGACGCGCGGGGAAAGTTCGCGTCTTTGAGGACGTCGGGAATGAATGCCGGTTGGCCACTCGCCCAGACGCGACCTGGGAGCCCGATGCCGCGCTCGAAGGCGGTCGCACGGCTGATTTCGTCGAAACCGTCGAACGACGAACCAGGCGGGTGCCAGACTTCGACGCACCGGAGCCGGTCCGCGTGCGGATCGATCTGCCACAGCGCGCCGTGTTCCCACCCGAGCGTCGTGCAGATGGCTTCGAGAATCCTGGGAGTCGCGTCGGCGAGCCGGCCCGATTCGGCGAGCACGCGCATCGTCGCGTACTCCGCCGCAAGCCGCCGCGGGCTGACGGGGTCCGGCGATGAGGAAGCGCGGCCGGCCTTCATGAGCTGTTCGAACTGACGTCACATTACCTGATTCTTCGAAGAAAAGCGCAAGCGTCGCTTTGGTGGAATAATGCTGCCCTTCGCGAGGCCACTCATGACCGATGAAACTGCCCGTTCGGCTCCCAACCTCAAAGCCGGCTTCTCCTTCCGGGACATTCCAGATGGCGGGACGGTGTCCGGGCGCGTCGATGACGAGGACGCGATCCTCGTTCGGCGGGGCGACGCGTGCTTCGCTGTCGGTGCGCATTGCACGCACTACCACGGGCCGCTCGCCGACGGCATCGTTGACGGCGAGACGGTGCGATGCCCGTGGCATCACGCCTGTTTCAGCCTGCGCACCGGCGAGCCGTTGCGAGCACCGGCCCTCGATCCGATCGCCTGTTGGCGTGTGGAACGGGTCGGCGACATGGTGTACGTGAGAGAGAAACTCGCGGAGCCGGGCCCGAGTGGACCGCAAGGGTCAAAGAAACCCGACAAGGCTCCCACGTCGATCGTCATTCTGGGAGGCGGCGCGGCTGGCCTGGCTGCGGCCGACATGCTTCGTCGGGAGGGCTACGACGGATCGCTGGTCATCCTGAGCGCGGATGGTGATCCGCCGAGCGACCGGCCGAATCTGTCGAAGGACTTCCTCGCGGGCACCGCCAAGGACGACTGGATTCCGCTGCGGTCACCGGAGTTCTACTCCGAACGGCGCATCGAGCTCCTGCTCAACTCGCGCGTATCTGCGCTGGATGCCGGGAACAAGCAGCTGCGGCTCGAAAACGGCAAGACTCAGGACTTCGACACACTCCTCATCGCCACGGGGGCGGATCCGGTCCGACTGGAGATCGCGGGCGCGTCCAGCTCGCAGATTCACTACCTCCGCACCTTCGCGGACAGCCGGGCTATCGTCGCGCGTGCCGCAGCGGCCAAGACAGTGGTTGTCGTCGGGTCGAGCTTCATCGGCCTCGAGGTCGCGGCATCGCTGCGCGCACGCGACATCGCCGTCCATGTCGTGGCTCCCGACCACCAGCCCCTGGAGCGCGTGATGGGATCGGAAGTGGGCCGTTTCATCCGCCAGCTGCACGAAAGCCACGGCGTGGTGTTCCACCTCGGCCAGACGGTTCAGCGGCTCGATGATCGCAAGGCGGTATTGAGCGACGGCACGACGATCCCCGCCGACTTCCTGGTCCTCGGCGTCGGCGTGCGGCCGGCGGTCGAATTCGCCGAGCGCGCCGGCCTGGCGATCGACCGCGGCATCAGCGTCAACGAGTATCTCGAGACCAGTGCGCCTGGCATCTTCGCCGCGGGCGATGTCGCGCGATGGCCCGACCGGCACACCGGCAACCGCATCCGTGTCGAGCACTGGGTGGTCGCCGAGCGTCAGGGACAAACGGCCGCCAGGAACATGCTCGGCTATCGCGAGCGATTCGCCGCGGTTCCGTTTTTCTGGAGCCAGCACTACGACGTGACGATCAACTACGTCGGTCACGCGGAGAAGTGGGATCGCGTCGAGGTGGACGGCTCGTTCGAGAGCGACTGCGCGATCCGCTACAAGCTGGGCGATCGCACACTCGCGGTCGCCACGATCGGGCGGGACGTTGTCAGCCTGCAGGCCGAGGTATCACTGGAACGTGGCGTCCGGTTTTAGCCGGGCTCGTTGCGATTCACCGCGTCCGGCATCAGCCGGACCAACCTGTGTGCGCCGCCACCGAACCGCTCAGAACACCACCGTCAGACCCGTGGTGAATTCCGCCTGCCAGACGACGTGAGCGTCGAAGGCCACGAGACAGATCCCGGGAGAGCACGCCAGCGCGCTCCCTTCGGCGTCGACGATCGTCGCAAACACCCGACCGTCGAAGCGCACGCCCAGGTGTCGCGCCGGAAACAGCTTCACGCCGCCGCCGGCGCTGACCGTGAACCGGATCTCGTTGTCGCCGTCAGCCGCATAGCGCGTCAGCCCGAGCAGGCCGGTCAGAAACGGGCGCGCGCGGGTCGACCCGAACTCCTGCAGGCCTCCGGCCATCCAGTGATCGACCGCGATGCGCCACTGGGACGCCGGTCGCGACCCGGTTGCAGGAACGGTGATCCGAGCCTCCTGGTGCGTGAACAGCGCTTCGACCTGCAACCCATCGTGGAGCGGCACGTTGACCGCGACGCCCGCGGCGGGTGCGCCATCGGCATCGACACGCTGATTGGTGATGAGCTCGAAGAAGTCACCACCGAATCGGTAACCCGCCATCGGGCTGATCTCCACCACCTGCGCCCTGGCAGTCGCCGGCGTGAACAGCGGCCAGCCCATGACCAGCACGATGAGGCCGCGCGTGACCAGGCTCATTGGTGAGAAGTATACCGATGACCGCGCCTGTCATCTCGCTGGCCACTGCCAGGAGGGCCGCTCGCCCTTGTCACCGGCAAGCACCGTCTGGCCGAACTGCTTCTCGAGCATGATCGAGTGGCACTCAGGCAGTGACTGCAGTGCGTCGATGAGCGCCGGCGCATGCGACACGACGACAACCTGTGATCTTTCGGCCGCCTGCGCGATGAGGCGCCCGAGCGCCGGGAGCAGATCCGGATGCAGGCTCGTCTCCGGCTCGTTGAGGACGAGCAGGCCGGGTGGCCTCGGCGTGAGCAGCGCCGCCACCCACAACAAATAGCGCAATGTGCCGTCCGACAGCTCGGCGGCTTTCAATGGTCGCAGCAGCCCGTGCTGTTGCATTTCGACCTCGAACCATCCATGATCGACGGTCACCGTCACGCGGCCGCCCGAAAACGCATCCTCGACGGCGCGATCCAGCGCGGCGTCATCGCCGATCTCGCGGATCGTCTGAAGCGCGGCAGCAAGGTCGGCGCCCTCATGACCCAGAACAGGCGTATGCGTCCCGATCTGAGGCAACCGCGAGGGCGCCGCGGCATCCGTCCGGAAATGATCGTAAAACCGCCAACCGCGCATCTCCTCGCGCAGCAGCAGGACCTCAGGGGTATGTCGCGGGTCAGCGCAGTGCGTCATCATGGTGTCGAACCCGGCGAGGTGCTGCGTGACGATCGTCCAGTCTCCTTTCCCTTCGCGCGATTTGACCAGTGGCCCACGCCGATCCACCAGCATCGCAGACGGCCGCAGGACTGGTCCGCTCCAGATGCATTCCCGCTTGATCTCCGGATCGTGCCCGAACGCACCGGCCGGCGGCGGTGGGAGCCCGAGATCAATCGCATAGCCGAAGTCCTCGGCAGCAAAACCCAGACGCAGGCTGACCGGGTTCTTCCTCGCGACGCCCTGCACAGGATGGTCGCCACGAAGCACGGACCGGGAGATCGATTCGGGACCGGCCCAGAGTGTCGATTGCAGGCCGCCCTCGCGCGCGAGCGACGGAATCACCCGGCCTTGCGCCGTTTCAGCAAGTAGACGCAGCGCGCGGTACAGATTCGATTTCCCGCTGCCATTCGGACCAGTGACGAGGTTGAGCCTGTCGAGCGGAGCGATGAAATCGCGCAGCGACCGGTAGCCGCCGACAGCCAATGTGTTGAGCATCGGCGCGCGCTACACCGATGGATCGGGCTGCGTGGATGGTCTGAGCATCATCGATTAATCGGCTGCGGGTACAGTGCGTGAAAAACCGCAGCGTTCGAGGAGCCCCTGAAATCGAGGATGGCTCCGGCACTGATCCCACTTCGAGTCAACGGTCAGGAATACCAGGTGCATGTCGCGCGCGTCGCAGGCACGCTCGACAGGATAGCGCGAGATCGTGCTGGTCCGTCAGGTGGACCGATCCACTGGTGTCAGCCACGGTTCGTTCCGCGGCGTCATCGACATGAAGTGATGGAGTCCCGCAACCGCACGAGTAAGGGTCTGCGCAGAGTTAGACGCCAATCGATGCTGCGTTCTCAGCCGTCACCCGCGCGGGCGGTGACACGACATGTGCCGTGCGAGCCAGAATCGTCGCAACCGTCAGATCGGCCGTGACGTTCGCTGGGGCGCGGAACATATCGGGAATCGTGTCGACGGCCAGCAACATGCCAATGCCTTCGAGCGGCAAACCCGCGGCAACGAAGATGGGAGAGCCAACGATGAGCGCGCCGCCCGGAATGCCGGGTACGGCGAATGTCAGGAGCACTGCCAGCGCGGCGGCTTGTACGAGGCGCCAGGAGTCGATGGGGATTCCGTAGAGGCGGCCGATGAACAGCATGCCTCCGATCGTCACGACGGGACCGCAGAACTTGAACGTCGAGACAGCCAGCGGAAGGCAGAAACCGGTCACCGCCGGCGGCAGCCCCAGCCGTTCGGCGCCATCGATCAGCGCGGGCAGCGACGCGAGCGACGAACGCGAGCTGAACGCCACGGCCTGAGCGGGTGCGACGGCGCGCGCGAAGGCGCGTATCCCCACTCCGCCGGCGACGGCCGCTACAGGATAGAGCGCAAGCAACAGCAACACACACGTCGCCGACACGAGTGCGACGTAGTAGCCCAGTGCACCAATCGCGCTGATTCCTACGCGCGCCGCGAGCGGGAACGCGAGCCCGAACACTCCGACCGGCGCACACGCCAGGATCCACTCGATCAGCACGCGCATCGCCGCCGCCACGGCTTCAAACAACCCGAGCACCGCGTGGCGCAGATCGGGCTTGATCCGTGTGGCCGCCAGGGCAAACGCAACCGTGAAGACTACCAGCGGTAGCATGGCCCCGTCGGCGGCAGCCTTGACGGCGTTCGAAGGCACAACCCCCGTCAGCCACTGCCCAACGCCCGGTGGGGTGGTCACGGCGTGCGCCGAAAGGGCGCTGACGGCGCCAGCGCGAATGGACGTCACGGTCGCCGGGTCGATCGCAAGCCGCGCCAGGAGCGGCGGCGCGGTCAATGCGGTGAACACCGCGCACACGGAACAGAACAACAGGAAGAGCAGGAGCGCTTGCCACCCCAGACGGCCGATCGCTCGCGCATCGGCCGTCGACGCCACTCCGACGATCAGGCTCGAGACCACGAGCGGAATGACCGTCATCAGGATCGCGTTTACCCAGATCGTGCCGATCGGCTCCACCAGGTCCGCAACGCCGAGCAAGAGAGGATGACCTGAGAAATGGGCCGCGGCTCCGGCAGCAAGCCCCAGCGCCAGCCCCGCGATCACACGGGTCGTCAACGACATACCTGCGGGCCTCCTGCGCGGCGGACGAGAGGGGGTGCGAAGCGGGGCATTATAGCCCTTCAGCTCGAGCCGCGTTCCGGGCGAGGCCTGTCCGTCGCGTTTGCCCCTTCCTATTGACATTCGATAGGAGCCGCTCCCATACTCGTATCGTCTTTCGATAGGAGTGTCGATCTGGCATCCGCACGGACCAGCCTGCTGCAGGGCACCCTCGACCTGCTGATCCTCAAAGCGCTCAGCACGGGCGCGCTTCACGGTCTCGGCGTCTCCCGGCGTATCGAGCAGATGACGGCTGGCGCGTTCAGCGTTCAGCCCGGATCGCTCTTCCCTGCTCTGCATCGTCTCGAAGAAGCAGGATGGCTGGAAGCGGACTGGCAGCCGTCGGAAAACAATCGCCGTGCCAAGTACTACACGTTGACCCGCGCCGGCCGCCGTCAGCTGACCGAAGAAGCGGCGCAATGGAATCGCATTGCGGTCGCCATGGCGCGGGCGCTCGAAACATGACTCACGATCTCGAGCAACGAGGCGCGCGGTTGTCGATGAGACGACGCGTCCTCAGTCTGTGGCGCAACGTCGTCTGGCGCCGTCACCTCGAGAACGACCTCGATCAGGAGTTGCGCAGCCTGCGTGCGCTGCTGGTCGACGAGAACAAGAACCGGGGCATGAGTCAATCGGAGGCAGAGCGAGCCGCGACCTTGGAACTGGGCCGCGTCGAGTCTGTCAAAGAGCAGGTCCGCGATGCCAGGACCGGTGCGGGATTCGAGACCTTGCTGCGCGATCTCCGGCACGGTCTGCGTTCGCTGCGTAAGACCCCCGGCTTCACGCTCACGGTCATCCTGACGCTCGCAGTCGGCATCGGCGCCAATACCGCGATCTTCACACTCCTCGACGCCGTCCTGTTCAAGCCCCTCCCGCTGCCGGCGGCGCACGAGCTCGTCACCCTCTACGAACGTACGCCCCGTGGCGTACCCGACGCTGCTGGCGGCACCGGCCGCTATCTGCGCTTCTCGTACCCTCGGTACGAGAGACTGCAACAGGCGCTCGGCCCGCACGGCTCGCTGGCCGCCGTCACGCGCAGCTCCCGGTTTCTGCTGCGGCTGCCGGGCTCCGCCACACCGGTGCCGACACGCGCGCAATTGGTCTCCGGCAATTTCTTCTCCACCCTCGGGATTTCACCGGCGCGCGGACGATTCCTCGCCGAGCCCGACGTTCGCGCCGAACGCGCAGTGGCGGTCATCAGCGACGGGATGTGGAAACGGGCGTTTGGCAGCGCCGACTCGGCGCTCGGGCAGACATTTGATGTCAACGGTGCGCTGGTGACCGTGGTCGGCATCGCGCCCAGGAGCTTTGCTGGAATCTGGACCGACGTCGAAACCGACTTGTGGCTGCCGCTGACGCTCCAGTCTGCGCTGCACTACGACAACAACTCCAGCTCGTACAACGCAGGCGATCGGTCGAAACCGTGGGTGTCCGAGGATCGTATCGCGTGGCTCAATCTGGTTGGCCGCGTCCCGGGTAGCAATCTGGTCCGTGCGACGTTCCTGCTCGAGACCGCGAACCGCCAGGGCGTCGCGGATCTGGCGTCATCGTTCACGGACCGGCAGGGCCGCGACGACATGCTGGCGCACACGCTCGCGGTCGAGCCCTTCGCGCGGGGATTCTCCGGACTCCGTGCGCAATTTTCCCAGGTACTGCTGACGCTCGCCGCGATCGTCGCCGTCGTTCTACTCGTGACCTGCGCGAACGTGGCCAATCTGATGCTGGCCCGCGCCGCGGGTCACGCGCACGACGCGGCCATTCGCGTGTCGCTCGGCGCCACACGCGGACAGCTGATCCGCCAGTACATGACCGAGAGCGTGATGCTCTCGACGCTTGGCGGCGGGATTGGCTTGCTCGGTGGCGTCTGGGTAAGCGCCACCGTCGCCCGCCTCGTCCTCAATACCACTCGTTCCCTTCCGGCGGTCTTCAATCCGGACGTGCGAGTCACGCTCTTTGCGAGCGGAATCACACTCGTCATGTCCATGCTCTTCGGACTCGCGCCGGCACTCAGGGCGGCAAAGCTCGGGCGGGATCTTCCGCTCACCGCGACCCAGCAACGGTCGGCCACGCGCTCGACGATGAAGGGAATGCGGCCGCTCGTGGCGGTTCAGTTCGCGCTCTCGGTCGCGGTCGTGTTTGCGGCCGTGCTCCTCGGACGGACGCTGATGAACTTCGTGCGCCTCGATCCGGGTTTCACCGTCGACCGCCTGGTCAGCGCAACCGTCGACGTGACGGCCAATGGCCACGCACCTGACGCGTGGCCAGCGCTGAGGGATCGGCTGGTCGCCGTGGTGCGAGACGTCCCGGGCGTCACGTCCGCCTCGGTCTCGACCTGCGGACTGCTGGACAACTGCACACATTCCACCAGCTTCAGGATCGAGGGCGCACAGGAAGCTGGTTCCGCACAGGAAAACTGGGTGGGACCGGCCTATTTCGCGACGACCGGCATTCCCCTCGTCGCCGGACGCGAGTTCGACGCCCACGACGTCGCCTCCGGCGCCAGGGTCGCGATCGTTACGCAATCCATCGCGCGCCGCTACTTCCCAGGTCAGAATCCGATCGGCAGACGCCTCGGCGATTCGCAGCTCGACACCGAAATCGTCGGTGTCGTGGGCGACGCACGCGTCGTGACGTTGCACGTGCCGCCGCCGCCGATGATCTACTTCCCCATCGGCCAGCGCGGTTCGCCTCAGGCCGCAACCGAAACCCTCGACGTGCGTGTCGCGGGCGAACCAACCGAGATCGCGCCGCGCGTCCGCGATGCGCTTCGCCAGGCCGAACCCGGGCTCGTTCTCGAGGGCGTGGCGGCCATGTCTGCGCGAGTCACACGCGACGTCGGCCGCGAGCGGATCGTGGCCTACCTGGCGGCCGGCTTCGCGGCAATCGCGCTCTTTCTCGCGTCGCTCGGCCTCTACGGCACCCTTTCATATGCGGTCGCCGGCCGGACACGCGAGATTGGCGTACGGATGGCCCTCGGCGCGCAGTGGCGCGAGGTCGTCGGCCTCGTGGTCCGCGACGCCGCCACCGTCGTCGCTGCAGGCGTCGCGGTCGGCGCCGTGGCCGCATTCGTCACGGTCCGGTGGCTGAGCGCGTTGCTCTTCGACGTGACGGCGTCCGATCCGCTCACCAACATGATCGTCCTGGCGGTGCTCGTGGTGGTCACGATCCTCGCGGCCTACCTCCCCGCTCGACGGGCTGCGCTGGTCGATCCAGTCATCGCGCTCCGGAGCGTATGAGCGCTGAGCCGCGCGTTCGCTGAGTCACGCGCGGACTGACACGAATCCACCGAGAAGCCAGGTCAGAAACATCACGGTTCCCGTGATCAGGAACCAATCGCCCCGAGTGCGTGGCCGGACGCCGATGACGTACGGCGCGACCACGCACACTCCCACCAGCAGGAGCCACCACGACAGGGCCGTTCGCATGCAACCGCTGCTTCAGACGAGCGGCGTCATCGTTCGGTCGTCGTCGAGACCGCCGGACGGGCAACAAGAGAACCCTTACTGCAATCGATGCAACGCTTTCTCAGCTCGGTGGGCCGAGGCTCCGGTCAGGAGACAGACTGACAGAAGCAAGGTCACGAGTACGTCTTTACCGAGAGATGAGGCCGGACGGCTTCCCGCTATTGACCGCTCGTCGCCAATCGACGCGCCTCTTGGAGCTCCGGCCGACCCGGCCGGTCCGCGCGCTCGCAGATCTTCAACAGCGTCGCCGCGAACGTGCGCGCTTTCTGAGTGTCGCCGGCCAACGAGGCTGATCTCGCGGCCTCGATCAGGGCTCGGAACCTGTTCGGCTCCTTCAGGAGCGTCGCTTCGAATTCCCGGAGCGCGTCGGCAGGCCGATTCATCTCCAACAGCATCTCGCCGAGGAGCTCGCGCGCCGGCGCGAGAGGACCAGGCGTCACGGCCGCCTTCTCGGTCCCATCTTCGATTGCCGCAGCCGCCCGCATTTCGGTGAGCGCTTCCTCCTTGCGCCCCTCGAGGAGCGCGAGCCAGGCCGACACCGAGCGACGCTGTATGTCGGTCTGCCCGGCCCAGTAGAGCTCCTTCTGATCCGTCAGCTGATTCTTGATTGCGTTCAGTGTGTCGATCGCCGAGCGGGCGGCCGGCGCGTCTCTCGTGCGCGCCGCGCCGAGTCCTCTCGCGAAGTACGTCAACCCGTCGGCATATCGATAACGGCTTGGCTGGGGCACGAGGTTCGCGGCGTCGCCCCAGGCGCCGCGCTCGAGCGCGTAGCGCGCCGGAATGGCGGCGAGCGCGAAGACGCCTGCGGACCCTGGCGCGCCTGAACCGATCGCGTCAGGGTCGAATCGAGCCTTTACTTCCGGCAACGCGTCGAGGATTTCGCGCGCGGCCGCGTCCTGGCCCGTCTGAAGGTAGGCGTACATCCGATAATCCATCGAGTGCAGTTCCTCGGCGGTCGACCCTTCGCGCCTGGCAACCGCCGCGGCTGCCGTGTTGGTGTCGATCGATTCCTGCCAGGCACCGACACGCGTGAAGGTGTGCGACGGCATGTGCAACGCGTGCGGCGCTGATGGTGCGATTTTCGCGTAGCGCCGTGCCGCGTCCAGCGCTCGGTCTGCAAGCGGCGGCACGTCGTAGCTGTGGATGATGTAGTGCGACAGACCCGGATGGTCCGGTTGGCTGACGATGATCTTTTCGAGAATCGCACCGGCCTTCAGCTGATCGGCGTATGTCTTGTCGGTTGGCGAAGCGGCCACCGCGATCGCCAGCGCGTAGAAGATCGCCGCCTCGGTGTCGTCCGGGTTCGCCGCCGCGACCTTCGCCATCGCATCACGATACGCGAGCACGCGCGTGCGCTGATCGATCGTCTCGAAGCTGGCGTACAGCTCCGACACGGCATCCAGGTACGCCCCCTCACGCGCGGTCTTCGTCCCGATCGCCCTGGCGCGAGCTACTGCGTCGCGCCCTTGTTGGAGCTGGGCGGGTGGACGAAGACCAGGCGCGAACGGATTCGCCCACCGGCTGAGGGCAATGCCCCACTCCGCCATCGCGCATGACGGATCGGCCTTGAGCGTCGCGTTGAACCCTTCGATCGCACGGGCAAATTCGAACGAGTGGAGCAATGCCACGGCACGGTTGAACAGGGGCTGGGCGCCGGCGCTGCAGGACGTCGAAAAGCGGACCGTGCCGAGCTTCTCGTCCGTCGAGGCGCCGTGCTCGTGCTGCTGCGCCAGCACAGGACCGGCGACGAGCAGCGCGAGGGCGATAGCGCGTGGGACCAAGGATGGCGAGGTCATATCAGAATCCTCAGACGGCTCCCATTATCTCTCCGACGGACAGGTGGCGATTTCAGAATCGTGCGAAGTTGCCGGTCTTGTCAGTCAACGGAACGCAATCACTCCGCTCGAGTGCTGCGACGGGATCGGCAAAAGGAGCCGATGAAGGCGGGCTCGGCGGTTAGCGGAAGCCCGTGATCAGGAACGCGTCACGCGACGGGTTCACCCGTACTGCGAGCAGACTGCGGCCGTCGGGCGACAGGTCCCCTCGATTGATCATGCCGTCCGCCAGGTCGGTCACCGCCGTCGCCGGCCCTCCCTTCAAAGGCTGTCGCCAGACGTTGGTGCGATCGGCATTCGTATAGTAGAGCGCACGACCGTCGCGACTCCACCACACGCCGCCGTGCACTGTCGCCACGCCGCCGGCAAAGACAGCCGAGGGTGGGCCGCCGGTCGTTCGAAAGACAGCAAGGGCGAGTTGCGCGCTGAGACGGTCCTGCCAGAAGCCGGCGATCGCGCGGCCATCGGGTGACACCGCGGCGTGCGTCAGTCCTCTGATGAGCAGAGAGGGTTGACCGCCGTCCGAGGAGACCATCCAGGTGGAATCGGTGCGATCCGCGCTCGGGGCCGTGAACAACAGCTGCCGCTCATCAGGTGACAACGCGAGATCCCACAGTTCTGGCGCCTCCGCGATGAGGCGTTGGTTCGCTCCGGTTCGATCCATCCGCCAGAGGCCCGTCCGTCCGTGGCGATCCCCGACGAAGAAGATGGTGCGACCATCCTTCGTCGCCCGGGGTGCGAAATTCGACCCGTCGGTCGTGATCTGGTGACGATTCGAACCATCGCTGCCCATGGTCCAGATCTGCAGCGTGCCGTCGTCGAATGACGCGAACACAATCGTGGCGGCGTCCAGCCACGCGAGGCCGGCGATGCCGTCCTCTTTGTGCGAGGGGATTCTCTCCAGACGATCGCCAGCGAGCGGCACGCGCCAGAGCCCGGCGTTCATCAGGCTACCCACGCTGACCAATGACGACCCGTCCGCCGATGCCGTCACGTTCCGGTATTCGACGATCCCCGTCGTGATCGGCCGCGGCGGACCGTCGGGCAGCGGCTGGAACCACAAGTCCGATCCAAATTCGGTCGATGGCTTGCGCTGCGCCGCGCCGATGAACACGATGCCCGATCCGTCGGACATCCAGGACGCAAACGACGCGTTCGCGAACGTCTCGGCGAATCGCCGCGCAGCGCCTGTGGCGACGTCGACGGTGAGCAGGTGCGCGGTACGAGTGTCGGCGTTGCGGACGGCGGCAGCAATACGATCGCCGGACGGTGACCACGCTGGCGCGATGAAGAAGCCGGGCGCCAGGATGTCCGGCGGATGCACGCTCATCACCGTACGCAGGCCGGAACCGTCGGCGTTGACGATCACCAACGCGCTCTGCCCTGGCCCCGGATGGTCGGAGCGGAGCGACGCCAGGAATCTTCCGTCGGGCGATACCACTGGATAGTGGTCGAACGGCATGCCGAGGCGGCGTGGTGTGCCGCCGAGCGCCGCGATCTGGAACAGCATGCCGCTCGGATAGGCCAGCGGCTCGGGACCGCGCACGACATAGTAGAGGGAGGCCGAATCCGGAGCGAACGAGATTCCGTAGTAGCTGACCGCTTCCGGTCCGACGAGCTGAATGGGGTTGGTCCCGTGCAACTGCCGGATCCACAAGGACTGTCGGCCCTGCGACGACCGGACGAACGCCAGGTACTTCGCGTCGGGCGAAATGATCGCGTCGATGACGTCTCCGGAGGCCGTGAGCGGTGTGATCTCCAGCGTCGCGGTCGGACGGCCGCTCGTCCTGGACGCAGCCCCGCGCCAGCCGATGACGAGGACGAGGGCGAGCACTGCGGCGATCGCACCCAGGGCCCGCGCGGTGGCGCGCTCGCGAGGTTGGCGAACGGCTATCGGAGTGGACGCGACGGGAAAAGGCGAAGAGTCCAATTCGCCGTTGGACCGAACGGTCACTCGCGCGACGAAGCGGTACCCCCGTTTCGCGACCGTCTCAATCAGTCTCGGATGCTCGACGTCGTCGGCCAGGCCCTTCCGCAGTTGGGCGATGGCGCGTGTCAGGGCATTCGGCGTGACGAAAGTGTCCTTCCAGACCGAGTCGAGGAGCTCGTCCTTGGGCACGAGCCGGTCGCGATTCGCCACGAGATGACGCAGGACATCCAGCGCCTTCGGCTCGAGCAACACACGTTCGTCGTCTTTCCAGACGCCCATCCGCCGCAGATCGAGCCGGAATTCCTCGAATTCGAAGACATCACCGCTTCCCGTCATTTCGTCACGCGGCCATCACGACGCCGGGCGCGCGCAAGGCTCACAGTGCCTGTATGCGCGTACCGTGCTTGCTGGCCGTCCTCCTCCTGTCTTGTACCTTTGCGCAGCGTCCTCATCCGTGCCGCTGCCGTTTCGTTTGACGCCTCAGGGAGGGATCCTGGTTCCTGTGATCGTCAACGGAACCGAGCCGTCTGTGTTCTTGCTCGACACCGGTTCGAGCGGATCTGTTATCTCGGACGAGTTGGCGACAAGAATTGGGGCGACGGTCGTCGCAAAGAGAACAATGACAACCGCCGCGGGAGAGAAGGACGCGTTCATAGCCCGAATCGAACACCTTGGGATGGGCGGTGTGACCGCTCGTGACGTACTGGCGACGATCGTGCCCGCCGCCGACTTCGACCTTCCCGACCTCGAGTCGAAGCGCCGGCACGTCCAGGGTGTGATTGGACAGGACGTGCTTGCCGCGCTCCGGTACACCATCGACTATCGCAAGTGTCGGGTCGTGTGGCACGACACGGCGGCCGGAGTCCCGCGCAACGCGGCCGTGCTCGAGCTCGAGCCCCACGACAATCGCTTTCTTGTGGTCCTGCCTCAAGATCGCCGGATGCTTCGGCTCGTGCCTGACACCGGCACCGAAGCCCTCGTCCTGTTTCAAGTCCACGACAGGAGCGAGCCGGGCGTGACGCTGGCGCGTGAATCGGTTGGGTTGA
Organism: Vicinamibacterales bacterium; assembly: GCA_036258055.1. Classification (GTDB taxonomy): domain Bacteria; phylum Acidobacteriota; class Vicinamibacteria; order Vicinamibacterales; family 2-12-FULL-66-21; genus DATAEK01. The sequence continues at coordinate 18,229 of DATAEK010000051.1, read as the reverse complement.
CGAGCCTTGCCGGAAGCCGGCCCGCGCGGCTCGCGGTCGTGGATGCACTGCGGATCGGCTCGCGGACGTTGATGAACGTGGCAGCCCTCGTCGTGGGGCGCGAGGAAGGCTCACCCGCGGCGGACGGACTCCTGCCGCTCCACATCTTCGCGCGGGTGACGTTCAATGGCCCGGAGCGTCAACTGTTCATCGAGGACTGATCCTGGAACGCCACGCCGAAACTGACCCCAAAAACGACCGCGCGCTCCCACTTCTTCCACAGTCCTTCCTTATGCTCCGCTGCCGGCCTTATGCTCCGCTGCCGGCGCTTGAGGCGGCTCCTGCGCCTGAACCGGCACCTCGGACAACGCCAGCGTCGTAGCGACCCCGGCGATCGCGAGGGACATCGAGCTCCACCAACGAGCTGCGTCTTTCACAAAGCCCTCCGCGCGCGTGCGGGAACTATAGAAAGAGCGCGTACACCGGGGTATCGCGCCTTAGGGCTGTTCAGGCAGCGGCCGATTACCTCAACATTAGGAGTCGTGGGCGATGGACGCGGATCACGTCGAAGTCCGCAGCCTGACCGCGGCGCGTCGTGGAAGAGAGTGGGAGTAGACCAATGTCACCGGTGACGTCGTCACGCGGTCGTGAAATGATAGCCATCATGATCTCTCGCATCCAAGCACGGTTGATGCTTCTGGCGCTGGTGATCGCGGCGGCCGGCGCCGTGGCGACGGCTCAGCGCGCCGTCACCACCGGCCCTCAGAACGCCCCACTCACGGCAGTGGTTCCCGTCGACCCGCGGATTACCGTGGGTACGCTCCCCAACGGCTTGCGATATTACGTCCGGGCCAACAAGCGACCGCAGGATCGCGCGGAGTTTCGGCTGGTCGTCAACGCAGGATCGGTTCTCGAAGACGATGATCAGCGCGGTCTCGCTCACTTCGTTGAGCACATGTGCTTCAACGGCACGCGCCGTTTTCCGAAGCAAGACGTCGTCGGGTTTCTGCAGTCCACGGGCATGCGTTTCGGCGCGCACATCAACGCCAACACGAGCTTCGACCAGACGGTCTACCAGTTGCAGATTCCTACCGACAATCCAGCCGTGGTCGATCGCTCGCTGCTCATCCTGGAGGAATGGGCGCACGCTGTCTCTTTCGATCCTGAAGAGATCGACAAAGAGCGCGGCGTCATCCTGGAGGAATGGCGAACCGGACTCGGAGCCGGCGCCCGGATGCTGGACGCACAGCTGCCTGTCCTGCTCAAGGATTCGCGTTACGCCGACCGGCTGCCAATCGGCAAGCCAGAGATCATTCGGACGTTCCCGTACGACCGTCTCAAGAAGTTCTACGCCGATTGGTATCGACCCGATCTCATGGCTGTGATCGCGGTGGGCGACTTCGATCCTGTCAAGATGGAATTGCTCATCAGGTCGCATTTCGGGACGATCCCGGCTCCGACCTCCCCGCGTCCGCGGCCGACCTACGACGTACCCGATCACACGGGTACCCGATACATCGTCACGACCGACGCCGAGGCCACCAACACAGTGGTCAACGTATCCAGCATGATGGCAGCCCGGGATCAGACGACGATTGGTGCCTATCGACAACAGACGATCGAACGGGTCTTCACCGGCCTGTTGTCCGCACGCTTCGCCGAGATGGCGCAGAAGCCCGATGCGCCGTTTCTGGATGCGGAGACGAACCGTGGGCTATTCGTAAAGACGGCCGAGGCGACGACACTCAGTGCGCTGGTTGCGGACGGCGGTATCGAGCGAGGACTGGCGGCGCTGTTTACCGAAGCCGATCGCGTCGCCCGGTTCGGCTTCACGCAAACGGAACTGGATCGGTATCGTCTCGGCCTTCTGCAGGCATTCGCACAACTTGCCGCTTCGAACGACGAGCACACCTCGGTGTCGCTCGCCGAGGAGTTCATCCGCAACTTCATGCAGCAGGAGCCGATTCCTGGCATCGCCTACGAGAACGGCCTGGTCCAACGGTTCCTGCCCGAGATCACCCTTGCCGATGTCAACAGCCTGGCCCACGACTGGGTGCCCGATCGGAACCGCGTCGTCGTCGTGAGTGCACCAAAGAAGCCGGGCGTCGAGGTACCGGACGAAGCCAAGCTCGCATCGGTGATCAAAAGTGCCGGCGGGGGGAGCTTGACGGCGTATGTGGACACGGTGAGCACGCGGCCTTTGATCGAGACGCCGCCCAAGCCGGGTTCCGTTGCCAAGACCGCGTCCAAACCATCAGGAATCACCGAATGGACCTTGTCCAACGGCGTGCGGGTCGTGCTCGAGCCGACGACGTTCAAACAGGATGAGATCCTCTTCCGCGCCTTCAGCCCCGGCGGTACGTCGCTCGCTGATGACAAGGACTTCGTCGCGGCGGAAACCGCCAGCGGGGTCGTCTCCCAGGGCGGACTCGGCACGCTGTCAGCCATCGATCTGACGAAGAAGCTCGCCGGCAAGGCCGTCGTCGTGCGGCCTGATATCGATGAGATGTACGAGGGATTGAGCGGCCGGGCCCTGCGCCGCGATCTGGAAACGATGTTTCAGTTGGTTTATCTGACCTTCACGCAGCCGCGGGCGGACCCGGAAGCCTTCCGCGCGGCGACCGGCCAACTGACGGCGGCGCTGGCCAACCGGCAGGCCCTTCCCGACGCGGCGTTCGAAGACGCGCTCAACTCCGCAGTGACCCAGAATCATCTTCGCGCGCAGCCGATGACCCAGGCTCTCGTCGCGCAGATGAACCTGGACACGTCCCTCGCGTTCTACAAAAACCGTTTCGCGGATGCAAGCGACTTCACGTTCGTTCTGGTCGGAAGCTTCGATCTTCCGACCATCAAGCCACTGGTCGAGAAGTACCTCGCCAGCCTGCCCGCGCTGCATCGGACGGAAACCGGCCGGGACGTCGGCATACGAACGCCGTCCGGCATCGTCGAACGTGAAATCAAGAAAGGGACCACGCCCAAGAGCGAGGTCGGCCTCGTCTTCACCGGACCATTCCAGAACAACGAGAAAAACCGCGTCATCATCCGGGCCATGGCGAACACGCTCGCTGGCAATCTACAGCGGGTCCTGAGAGAGGACCTTGGCGGCACGTACGGCGTCAGCGTTGTCCCCGAATTCACGAAACGGCCGACCGAGGAATACCGCGTGACGATCACCTTTGCCTGTGATCCCGCGCGCACGCAGGATCTCGTCAAGGCCATGTTTGCGGTGATCGACGAGTTTCGGACCAACGGGCCGAGCCCGAATCAAGTAGCGGACGCGCAGGCGGGACTGCGGCGGGACCTTGAAACCAACAGCCGACAAAACGGCTACGTTCTGAATCAGCTGACCTACGCGTACCAGTACAACGAACCTGTCCCGGACCCGGCGACCCTGGGCGGATTGTACGAGCAGCTGACTGCGCCGCTCCTGCGTGATGCGGCACGAACGTATCTGGACTCGACCCGCTATGTGAAAGTGCTGCTCTTTCCGGAGACGAAGTAATCGTTCGCTGGTGTCTGAAAAACCTAACCGACAGGTGTCCGGTTGATCGGGCCGACCACCTTTGCGGTCAGAAGCGTGAGATCATCGGGCTGCAGCCCTCCCGCGATTTCGCGATGGACGTCGGCGAGAATCGTGTCGAGCAGCGAGGCGCCGCCTCCGGACGCCCGATCGATCGCGTTGAGGAAACGCTTTTCCGCTCGACCCTCATCATCTGCGAGCAGTTCCCAGACGCCGTCCGTGAACAGTAGAACGTGATCGCCCTGGTCCATCGGAACGACGGGTGCGTCCCAGCTCGCGGCCGTCAGCACCGGTGAAACCAGTGGCCCGGTGCTCGCCAGCCACCGTGGTTCGCGCCTACCCCACAGAACCATCGGTGGATGACCGGCATTCACATACCGAAGCTGGCATTCATCTGGACACAGCAGAGCCGCGACCAGCGTGACGAATCGGTCGGGACTGAAGGCTGCGAGCCCGGCCGACGCACGCTGTACGACCGCAACAGGGTCGAACCCGTCGGCATGCGATGCGTGAAACGCGCTCTTGACGACGCCCGTGAGCATCGCCGCCGACACGCCATGACCCGACACGTCAGCGATCAGCAACGCAGTCCGTCCCGAGGGCGCCGCGGCGTAGTCGTACAGATCTCCGCCCAGCGATGAACATGGAGTGTAGCGGCAGCAAACCTCAACCCGATTCACGATGGCTTCGCCCCGCGGCAGCAGGCTCTGCTGAAACGCGCGGGCTTCGGCCATTTCGGTTTCCAGCCGCTTCAGGTTCTGACGATGCTCCTCACGGCGCCAGCGCAGCTCGACGCAGCGCTCGACCAGCGTCCGGAGCACCTCGCGATCGAACGGCTTCTGGATGAAGTAGAAGGCAGGACTGCGGATCGCCCGCACGAGCTTCTCGTCGAGATCGTCGACGCTGCCCGTCATCAGGATCACGTCGAGCGTCGGAAAGCCCGCTTTCAGCTGGGCCATCAGCTCGAAGCCGTCCAGATCCGGCATGCGGATGTCGACAATCGCGAGATCCGGGCGAAACTCGTTCGCAACCGACAGCGCATCGCGCGACAGCCGGGTACCGATGACGTGATGGTCTTGACTCAACACGCGCTCGACAGCGCGGAGCATGCCTGGCTCGTCGTCCACGACCAGGATGCGCGCCGATCTCACGACCATTGCGGCTGCGGCTGCGAAGCCGCGTGTGGAACATGCACGCGGACGTGGGTGCCCTGACCCGGCTCGCTCTGAATCGTGAGCGTGCCGTCGACCTCCCAGAGAAGCGAGCGGCAGATTGAGAGTCCGAGGCCGTTCCCGTGCGCCTTGGTCGTGAAGAAGGGCTCGAGTACCCGCGCAAGATTGTCGGCGGGAATCCCGCATCCGGTGTCGGCGATCGAGATCTCGACGGTGCCTTCCAGGACACGTACGGTGACGATGATCCGGCCTCCGTGCGGCGTGGCCTCGCGTGCATTGGTGAGCAGGTTGAGAAACACCTGTTCGAGATCGCTCTGGCTGCACGCCACCTCCGGAACCTCGTCCGGGATGTTGACCTGCAGCTCGATGGCGCTCCGGCTCATGCCGTACTTCAGGATCGCGGATGCGGTTTCGATGGCGCGACGTACCTGCGCATAACCGCCCCGTCGCGCCGCATTCCGGGAGAATGTCAGCATCCCTCCGAAGATCCGTCGACAGAGCTGGAGCGCCTTCTGGACCTGCTCGAGGTCTTCCGCGAAGACCAGCGGTGCGAGCACCCCGCCGCGGACCTCGGCCTGCATCTGCTGGATCAGCGGAAGCATCGACCCGAGCGCGTTGTTCAGGTCGTGCGACACGCTCCTCGCGAGGTCGGCCATTGCGTGCTTGCGCTCTGCCGTCACCACGCGTGCGCGGAGGGACTCGGTGCGATGGAGGTTCTGGATGGCGATGGCGGCCTGCGAACGAAAGTGTTCGACCAGATCGGCGTCGAAGGGCTTGAGCTGTTCCGGGTGCCGCGACGCGATCTTGAGGACGCCGACCACGCTGTCCCGGCTTACCAGCGGGGCGCACAGCATCGAGGCCTCTCGCAGGTTCTCGCCATCGCCGGCGTCGGGACTGTTGTAGTCGAGCAAAGCGGCCAGCGCGTCGGCCCGCTGACCTTTCCACTCCTGCCAGCTGTTCCCATGTCTATCGAAGCCGTATACCTGTTCCGACTGCAGCAGCGCCATGGCGTCCGCCGAAATCGGTATCCGCAGGCCGATCCGCTCGCTCTTCGCCTTCGTCCAGGCGATCTGTTCCGCAACCACGCGCAAGGACTCCTCCTCCTCCTCGCGGATGAGGAGCGCCGACGAATGATCGTAGAGGGTCAGCGATCGAATGCCGTCCAGGATCTGATAGAAGAGATCTTTGGGATGGATCTGCTCCATGATCTTCCGGTCGATCCGATCGCGCACGCCAAGCAGGCGATCGCGGTCGATCCGGTGAACCGCGGCCGACAGAACGGCGGCGATGCGCGCGATCAAGCGTCGATCCTCGCGATCGAACGTCCGGCCCGGAGCGACGAGCGCAATCGCGCCCCACGCACCGCCCCGGCGCCTGACGGATCCAATCAACATGTCTGACTGAACCGGCGGGTGGGTGTGCCGGATGTAGCGGGTCAGGACGCCCAGATCCCAGTCGGCCTTCTTGGGCAGGATGAAAAGGAGCTCGGCTTCCGCACGACCCGCCCGGAGCGTGGCGATGCAACCATGTGTGGCCTGGAAGAACTCGCAGGTGTCACGGAGGGCATGCCGCATCGCCTTGTGCGGCTCGCGAACGTCTTTCAGATGAGCGGAGAGGCCGTCGATGAATTTCAGCTCGGCAAGTTCCCGTTCCACCGACAACATGGCGTTCAGGATGGTTCGCGAACGGGCCCTGGGTCAAGTATTTGCGGCTACTTCACCCTGAGATTGAGGTTGATCGACGCACAACGGCAGCGGAGCGCCTCCGGATCCCCTTTGCGCGGCGTGACGTACAGCCACGACTCGCAACGTGGTTTCGTGCACCGGAACTGGAGCAGCAGGGCCTTGAACGCCTCGACGACCGACCTGAATTCCGACTTGGAGAAATCCGCCCATTCTGTGTAATGGACGGCTTTGTTGACCACCCACTTCTCGCCATCATGCTTCGCCAGCGCGGCCGCGCGCGCCGTCTTGAGCGTCTCGACTTTCGCCCGGGCGTCGTCATCCTTCCAATCCTGCGCCGACTTGGCCGCGAGCTTGAGGAGTTCTGACTGCCGTCCGATGACCGCCGACAGCAGATCGCCGAGGTCATAGGAGAAATCGCCGCGGAAAGGTGCCTTCGCGCCGAGACGATCGGCGAGTTCCGCGGAGATGAACTCGAGATGCCGTCGCAGCCGCGCGGCGGCACCGGGAATGTCACTCTTTGCTAGATCCTTGTCAATCTGTTCCCAGACGTCCCCCAGCTGCTCGCAAATCGGCCCGGTCTGAACGCTCCAGCCATGAAAGGCGATGGCGCCTCGGGAATCGACGAGCCCTTCGGTCTGCATCTGCTTCGCCCAGACCTTGTCGTGCGTGGTGATGATGAACTGGGTGTCGGGAAAACGCGTCTTCAGCAAGGAGCAGAACTGTTTGCGGTGTCCCTGGTCGACGGACATCACGACGTCATCCAGAACAGCGAAGTTGAAACGTTTGCCGAGCACCCGCTGCATCAGTGCGAGATACAGGCATACGCCCATACCGTCCTGGTGTCCCTCGCTATGGTACGCGGCAGGCGGGAACATGCCTTTGTCGTAAAAGGCGACTTCCAAATCGAGCTTGCCTTCCGATGGCTCCAGCTTCGCCTTGAAGGCGCCTTCATCATCGGAATTGATGTCGCGGTAGTAGGTGGAAAAATCACCCTCGACCGAGGCGTACAGTTCCCCGAGTTGATCTTCCATCGCGTCACAGTAGCCTTTGTAGACATCCTGCCCGCGGACGGATGCGGCTGCTGCCTGCTGTTCCGTGCGGCGCCCCGCCTTCCACGAATTCAGCCGATCCTGCGCGAGCGTCAAGTAGGTCTGCGCCGCCACCGATGCGCTCTGATCGGGCTTCGCCTTGATAGCCTCGGCGAGCGCCGAAGTCTTCTCACCGAGTGACGCCGGCTGTGCCATCCAGCCCGCCTCAAACTCCGGCTTGTGGGCAATGACGTCTTCGATCGTGCCGAGCGACTTCGCGAGCGCGCTCAGGTGCTCCGACCACGCGGTGAGCTCCGCAGCAAAAGCGGCCGTCCCGGTGGCTGTGGCGATCGCCTGCACGGGCGCGATCAGCGCTACGAGCTTCCGCGCCTGATTTGCGACTTCAGCAGAGTGTTTCAACAGCCGTTGCTGGAGCGCTTCCGCCTCCTTCGATTTTGCGAGCTTCGCTTGAAGATGCTCCCTCAGATGCTCGATGTGATCCCATTCGGTATCGCAGAGGGGACACAGCGGTCCATCGACGAGCGACAGTCCGCGCTCGACAAACGCACGACGCGTAACGGCCAAAAGAAGCGCCGGATCGGATTCGAGAGTCGCGATGTCCTTGAGGAGCGCAGCAGCTTCCTTCTTGCCAAGCGCAGCACTGCTGGCCCCAGCGTCGCTCAGCGCGCCCACATCGCGCAGCGCCGACTGCTTGTTGAAGGCTGGCTCGGCGCTGCTTCCCAGAACGCCTGCGTTCAGCAGGGTGTCGGCTGTGAATGCGCGGATCTCCCCAAGTCCGAGTATTTTCCGGTGCGGATTGACGGCCCCGAGGATGTCCTCCTTCGACAGTGTCTTGATGTCGAGATGACGCCGCAACGCATCCTCCGCGTTGACGAGGTCCTTCTGCGCCGCCGAATGTGCCGAGGACAGCTTGTTCTTCGCGGTCTGCAACACGCTGCGGATGTTTCCGACGTCGTCCAGCTGCAAAAGCGCCTGAATTTCCTTGGAACGCTCGCCAGCCTCAACGAGGATGTACTTGATGATCTCGCGGCGCGAGAGCGTCAATTCCGGGTGCTGCGCGACCTCTTCGAGAACCGCCCTCACTCCGGGATCTTCAGGTTTCAATGTGAAAACCTTCGCGGTCTTGACGTTGCGTGTGAGCACCACCGTTTTCCCTGTCTCCGGCACGAACAGAGACATAGACACTTCCGCGGCTTCCGGGTCGTCGCGCTTGTCGACATGCGGTCCGTGACGGTGCACGGTCAGCCCGACGGTGCCCTTGCCCGACAGACGTGACATGTCTCCTGTAAGGCCGAACTGAATGGCGTCGACCACTCCGCTTTTGCCAGAGCCGTTCGGCCCAGAAATGACAAAGCTCTTCCGGCGCGGTGAGATTTCGAGCGTTCGAATGCCGCGCATTTCCCGGATGTCAATGGAATCGATCTGGATCACGGCGTACCACCAGTCGGGCTCTTCGTGAGCAGTGCGACCACGTCATCCGCCTTGAGTTTCTTGGCGGAGGCCAGCATCTTCCGAAGCGCCTCGGCGATGGCCGGGTCGACCGATGGTGACTTCGACAGCTTGGCAGAGAATGCGTTGAGAATGTCTTTCTGAACCGTCGCCATTGGTTGACTACTCCAGTCGAGATCGAGCCGAAGCCTAGCATAGCGGGATCAGCTCAGCCGCATGGGTCGGCGTTCAGGGCGCGGCGTTCACAGGTTTGAGAAACGACGGCTATGTCCAAATACCGAGCGCGCGGCGGATGGCGACGAGTTGGCCGACATGATAGGCGTTGTGATCGGCCACCAGCAGAATCGCACGCAGATAGGTCTGGCGCCCCTTGCCCGTCGGCACCCGCGCGGTCAAGTCCGTCACGTCACGAGCCAGGCGTTTCAGGGCGGTGCGCGACCGGGTGTACGCTGCGATGCTGTTCGTCCACGCTCTTGCACTCGGCGGCGCGGGATCCGCCGGCCAGTAGTCGTCCGGCCATTTTCGGGTGTGCTGGTACTTCGCGTTCACGCAGAAATCGAGGATGTCCTCCTGCGCGATGCGCATGTGCTCGACCAGCTGCCACGGCGAGTGCTCGAAGCCAGCAGGGCGCCCACCGCGTTTGTCTTGAGGGATTCCATCAACCGCCTTGTCGAAGCCGGCATGCGCGTCTTCCCAGTCCAGGACCCGCACAAGGTGATCGCGGAGCGCATCGTTCGATTTTCGCATCGGTCTCCTTCTCCGACGTGGAAGGTCTCTTTGACCCGATCACACGACCCGCGACGCATCGTACGTCGAGTCGGCATCACTGATCCAGATCGTGAACATTTTGGAGAACAACATGGCACTCGGATGTCAGTCTTCTCGTGCGGTCCTATCCGGACAATTCGCTGTAGGAGCGCGCGTGACGGCTCTGATCCGGGGCAACCGTGGCGAATCAGAGATGCCCCGGATCTCTTCGTTCACACATTCCCGCGAATCAATCTAGTACCGCCAGCCCATCCGCCGTGGTCATCGTGTGCGCCCATCGACTCGCGCCGCGGAGTATCATCGAAGCCACTGGGTGCAGCCTGGGGGCGATGCGACGCTGCATGCAGCGGGTCTGCAAGTGAAACGACGTCGGGTGCGGATGACGGCACGACAACTGGCCCTCGTCAGCGCTGGGATCTTTACCGTCGGTGTTGGGTGGATTGCCGCCACCGGACCGACGACTGCCTCAGCAATCCGGACCAGTCCACAATCGCGTGCGGCATATCTTGCCCACGCGCTCATCTGGCACGATCCGGGCGCGCTGTCGCCGGCCGATCTGCTCGAAGGACCTGCCGGTGTGTTCCCCTACACGTTCGAGCAGGCCACAGCCGATGACGGGATCGCATGCACGTTCGCGCAGGCCGGCAAGGCGCTCGGCGGCCACTCATCAAAGTTTCTCTGTCGCACGGCGGAACGTCACGACTTGCGGCTGAAATACTGGGACCCGCAATCCCAGACCGGCAACCGCGAAGTGTTCGCGACTGTTGCGGCTTCGCGCCTGATGTGGGCGCTCGGGTTCGAAGCGGTACCCGCGCTGCCGATTGAGGTGCGCTGCAATGGGTGTCCCGAGAATCCCATGACAGGGTCGGGAAGCCCGCGCACCCGACGATATGTCGCGATGTTGCAGGCGCCCTGGCCCACGCCGGTCATCATCTCCCACGACAGCGTCGATCAAGGCTGGTCCTGGCTGGATCTGGACACAGCCATCCAATCCCTTCCACTGGGGCCGGAACGCGCGCGCCAGCGCACCTACTTCGATGCCCTGACATTGCTCGGTGTGTTCATCCAGCATGGCGACCGAAAGTCTGAACAGCAGAGGCTGTACTGTACGGTGGCTGCTGACGAGGCAGCCGGCCAGCTCGGAACGGTCATCCCCGAAAAGCCGACCATCCTCTTCGAACGGCGGGACGCGTCCGCATGTCCGAGATCAGCGGTGACAATTGTGGACATCGGCGCGACGTTCGGTGGAGCGGGCCGTGAATCGCGTGAGACCACGGCGAAGATGAACCTTGAAGAGTGGCGGCGAAAACCCGTGTTCAAAGAGGCCAGCCGGAACGAATGCCGCGGCGAGCTCACGATATCGTTGAAGGCAGGTCACGACGGCGAATCGAACCCGATCATTTCTGAGGAGGGTCGACGTCTCCTTCTCCAGCAACTGCACCGCCTCACCCCCGAGCACGTGCGCGCGATCTTCAAGGCTGCGCAGGTCGATCAGCTGGGAAACCCGCGCGGCGGGCACGCGCCTGCGGACGGCGTCGGTGGGATCGACGCGTGGGTCGCGACCTTCGAGGACAAAGTGGGACAAATCGAAGCGCGACGTTGTCAGCCGGCCAGCTGAATCTTCTGCCCGACGGATTCAAAGTCGCGGCCGTCCAAGCGGCATTGCTCGCATTTTTCGGCCGAGCTTGTCGCCAGAAATTCCCAGATTAACCGCGGCCGCTCATTTTGTGGTCCTATGTCGATCCGAGCGTTTCTCGTTCGATGTGTTGGTAGAGGACGAAAGGTGACGTCATGAACATCTTGCTCTGGGTCGTGCAGGTGCTGCTCGCGGTTGCGTTCTTCGCCCACGGCTGGCTCTTTCTCACCCCCCCGCCGGCGGTCGCCGCACAGATGAACGCGTCGCTGCCGCGGTGGTTCCAGCTCTTCCTCGGCGTCGCGGAAGTGCTGGCGGCGGTGGGACTGACACTTCCGGGGCTGACGCGGATCCTCCCATGGCTGGTCACATGGGCGGCCGCCGGGATCATGATCGTGACCGCGTCGGCGACGGTCTTTCATCTGATGCGCGGCGAGATCAGCTCGGCGGCAGTTACGCTCGTGCTGCTCGCCATGGCGTCGTACGTCGCGTACATGCGGCATCGTGTCCTCCCGATCGGCGTCCGACGCGCCGCGTAGGGCAACAAAGCATGGACAAGGGCTATGCCTTACTCGTAGCGCAGCGCGCTGAGAGGATCGACCGCGGTGGCCCGCCGCGCCGGCCCCAAGCACGCGACCAGTGAGACGACCACGAACACCGTCGCGATCACAACCAGCGTGAGCGGATCGTTCGCGCTCGTCTGAGCAAGCAGGCTCCGCAGCAGACGGCCGACGACGAACGCGCCCGCCAGCCCCAGGGTCAGCCCGATCGCGAGCTGCACAAACGATCGCCGGACGATCAGCCACCAGACCTGCCGTGCTTCGGCCCCGAGCGCCATCCGCACACCGATCTCCTGAGTACGCTGCGTGACCGAGTATGCGGTGATGGCGTAAAGGCCCACGGCCGACAGCATCAACGCGGCGAGAGCAAAGGTCGCGAACATCGTGCCGAACACGCGATAGAACCATCGCGTCCGCGCGAGCGTCTCATCCATCGTCGCGATCCCGAACAGCGGCAGGTCGGGATCGAGGGCGCGGACTTCCTCACGCAGCATGCCCGTCAGTGCGGACGGTTCGCCGATTGTGCGAATCAGCAGCGTCATGGACGGTGCGGGCGCGAACCGATAAGGCACGTAGATGACCGGATCGGGGTCCGGCTCGCGAAGGTTGCGCTGGCGGACGGTCGGCGAGACGCCGACGATCGTGATCCAGGACGGCTCGGGACCAGTTGGTGGATCGGACGCCAGCTTGACGCGGCGCCCGAGGGGATCGTCGCCGGCGAAGTACATCGACACGAATCGCTGGTTGACGATGCCGACCTCGTGGCCGGGAGTGCCGTCGGCATCGGCGAACCCGTGGCCGCGGGTCAGCGTCAGCCCGAGGGTATCGAAGTACCGCGTCCCGATCGTCACGCGGGTAACGTGCGGCGGCTGCTCGCCGGCGGGCGGCTCGCGTCCGTCGATCGTCAGCCGCATCGCCACACCGCCGCCAAACGGGACGCTGCTCGTAACGCTGGCGCCACGGACCCCGCCGATGCCGCCGAGGCGTTCGTCGAGGCGGTGATAGAACGCCGCGCGCTGCCCCTCTGTCGGGTACTTCTGATCCGGCAGCGACAGGTTCATCGCCAGCAGATGCGCCGTCTCGATGCCGAGGTCGATTCGGTACAGCGCGAGGAAGCTGCGGACCATGAGCCCCGCGCCCGCCAGCAGCACGAGCGTCACCGCCAGCTCGCTGACGATCAACGCGCTGGTCCAGCGACGCGCGCGCAGACCGCCGCTCCCACCGCGCCCGCCCTCTTTGATGACCTCGGTGATATCAGTCTTTGAGATGTGTAACGCGGGCGCCAGGCCGAAGATGATGCCGGTCGCGAGGCAGACGGTTGCGAAAAACGCCAGGACTCGTCCGTCGATGGCGAACTGTAGGTAGTACGGCCTGCCGAGGCCCTGCGTCGCGGCGTCGAACCAGCGCGTCCCCAGAAGCGCCAGGAGCAGCCCGAGTGCGCCCCCGAGCGCGGCCAGCACGACGCTTTCGATCAGCAGCTGCCGGACGATGTGCCAGCGCCTCGCACCGATCGACATGCGAATCGCGATCTCTCTCGCGCGGCCGGTCGATCGCACCAGCAGAAGACTTGCGACGTTTGCGCATGCGACGAGCAGCACGAAGCCGACAGCGCCCATTGACGCCAGAATCACCAGCCGGATCGGACCTGCATACAGGCGCTCGTTGAAGGTCATGAGCGTCGCGCCGATGTTCTTGTTCGTTCCGGCAAAATCGTGCTCGAGCCGTGTGGCGATCGCCGTCAACTCGCTCTGCGCCTCCTGCCGCGACACGCCGGGAGCAAGGCGGCCGAATGCCTGCAATCCAAACCGTTCGTCGCGCTTCCGTGCCGCCAGCCCAGGCAGGTGTGACAGCGGCAGCCAGAGATCGGCATCCGGGAACTTCATCCTTTCCGCCATGACGCCGACGACCGTAACCGGCTGGTCGTTGATTCGAATCGACCGGCCAACGATCGACGAATCGGCGCCGTAGCGGCTTTTCCAGATGCCTTCGCCGAGCATGACAACCGGATGCGCCCCAGGCCTCTCGTCCTCGGGCAGGAAGTCTCGACCGCGGATCGGACGTTCACCGAACAGCCGGAAGGCGTTCGCTGAGAAGTACGCGCCGTTGTACCGCTCGGCCGGCCGTCCTTCGTCGCTGACATTCATCGTGCCGACCGACCAGGCGCCGAGGCCAACGAAGGTTTTCTGGGACTCCTGCCAGTCCTGGAAGTCGGGCCACGAAACCATGAAATTGCGGCCCGTCACGGTGTCGCGCTCGCCTACGTACATCAGGCGATCGGGATCCTCAAAGGGGAGGCTGCGGAGGAGCAACGCGTTGACGAGCGTGAATACCGTCGCGTTCAAGCCAATACCGAGCGCGAGCGCCGTGATCGCAGCAGCAGTGAACCAGCGGTGCTTCGCGAGCAGACGGACGGCGAACCGAATATCGTGCAGTACGGTCATGGCGGCTGCGCCGCCGCGGCTTACCACTGGAACCACCAGACCGGGAACATCGCGGCCAGCGCCGCGCTGACTTGGAGGGCAAGAATCACCAGCGCCCGTCTGGGTTCAGTGGGGAGCCATTTGATGGCGAAAAACGCGACCACTGGCAGCTGTCCTGCCATGAGCAACTGCCACACGTGAGCCGCGGTCCCCTCGTCGGACTGACGGGCTGTCCCGAACATCGCGGCATAACCAATGACGGTGGCGAGGGCTGCGACCGACATGGCCAGTGGAATGAGCGCACTCGGCTGCCTGAGTGTGGCGGCCATGGGACCTTTCCGCATCGACGAAAGGAGGCCCGTCGAAAGCACTTTGCATCGTAAAGCTCTGCGGCCGTACTGTCAATGTGCGTCTCTGCCGACGCCGCCGCACTCACCCTCAGGAGCTCAGCGCGCAGTCAGGAATCTCTATGCTTCAACGCGCGCGCTGCGACCTGGACGGCGCAGGCTAGTTTCAGGCTCCCCCTTCGCGAATGCGACTGCCCTCGAGTCCCTCGGCGAACGCGGACGATCCGTTGTGGCGCTTAGCGCGGCCTCGACTCTTTCTTGCGCCGACGAGAGCTCGACAGTATAGGATTGGCCGCTCATCGGTAACTCCGCTGCAGTGTCAAGAGCCCGGCAAAGCTCGTGTTTCGCCGATACTGGACTGCGACGTCATCGAAGGCAAATCCAGCACATGCTCCTGACCATCCGAACGACTCATCAACCGGCCACCGATCTTGGATTCCTGCTGCACAAGCATCCTGACCGTGTGCACACGCGGGAGTTCCCGTTCGGCAGTGCCATGGTCTTCTATCCGGAGGCAACGGAAGACGCCTGCACGGCGGCCGTGCTGCTCGACGTCGATCCGGTCGGAATGGTCCGTGGCGGGGGCGGCAAGGGAGGCGCTGAGGACCAGTACGTCAACGACCGGCCGTATGTCGCATCGTCGCTGCTCTCGGTCGTGCTTTCGCGTTGGTTCAACTCTGCGTTGGGCGGTCGATGTGAGCGGAAACCTGAGCTTGCAGCAGCCGACTTGCCTCTGGAAGCACGTCTTGCGGGTGTTCCCTGCCGGGGCGGCGACGCGTTCCTCCGAGCGTTGTTCGAGCCACTCGGCTACACCGTCGAAGCGACGCGCCACGAACTCGACGAGAGCATGCCGGCACTTGGCCCGAGCCGGTTGTTCACCGTCACGCTGCGAGCAACGCGCCGGTTGAGCGACCTGCTGACCCACCTGTACGTGCTCGTGCCGGTTCTCGATGATCAGAAGCACTACTGGGTTGGCGACGACGAAGTCGAAAAGCTCCTTCGTCATGGGGAGGGCTGGCTCGACAGCCATCCGTCGCGAGACGTCATCATCTCGCGATATCTGGTGCACCAGCGGGGGCTCGTTCGTGATGCCATCGCCCGCCTGACGGCGGAGGAGCAGCCCGAGGAGGAAGCGGCGGCTGCCCAGAAGGACGAGCAGGAAGCGTCAATCGAGCGGACGATCCGTCTCAACGAACGCCGGCTCGATACGGTGTTCGAGGCGCTGAAGGCATCGGGCGCTTCACGGGTGCTCGATCTCGGCTGCGGCGAAGGAAAGCTCCTGCGGCGCCTCCTGGCCGATCATCAGTTCGCAGAGATCGTCGGCATGGACGTGTCCGGACGAGTGCTCGATCTGGCGGAATCTCGCCTCAAGCTCGATCGGCTGGCGCCGAAGCAGCGCGAGCGCATTCGCCTGATGCATGGTTCGCTGATGTATCGCGACGGTCGGCTCAACGGATTCGACGCGGCCT
The DNA here is from genome assembly GCA_036258055.1 of Vicinamibacterales bacterium. GTDB lineage: Bacteria > Acidobacteriota > Vicinamibacteria > Vicinamibacterales > 2-12-FULL-66-21 > DATAEK01. The sequence goes on along the minus strand of DATAEK010000051.1, from coordinate 2,178 downwards.
CGGTGGTCGAGGTCATCGAACATCTCGACCAGCCTCGCCTGCGTGCGTTCGAGCGCGTCCTCTTCGAATCGGCGCGTCCGGCAACCATCGTGCTGACGACGCCGAACGCCGAATACAACGTGAAATGGCCATCGCTGCCCGCGGGACAGTTCCGGCACCAGGATCACCGCTTCGAGTGGACGCGCGCGGAATTCCAGAGCTGGGCGAATGACGTGGCGGCCCGGTTCGGCTACGCCGTGACGTATCGACCGGTCGGCGATGAAGACCAGGAGGTCGGTTTTCCGACGCAGATGGCGGTGTTCGTTCAAGCGCCTGCGGCTGGAGCGCGGCGCGAAGTCGCCGAGCGAGACCGAGCAGGGGTGGAGCCTCGCGAAAACCCAGAATGACTTTCACGATCCCCGAGCTCTCCCTGGTCGTCCTGATCGGGCCGTCGGGCTGCGGCAAGTCGACGTTCGCGCGCAAGCACTTCAAGGCAACCGAAGTGATGTCGTCGGACGGCTTTCGCGCGCTCGTGTCAGATGACGAGAACGATCAGTCGTCGACCGACGACGCCTTTGCGGCGCTGCACTTCGTGGCCGCGCGCCGGCTGGCCCGCGCGAAGCTGACGGTGGTGGATGCGACCAACGTCCAGCCGGAGGCTCGCAAGCCGCTCGTAGCACTCGCGCGGGAGTACCACGTTCTCCCCGTCGCGATCGTCCTGGATCTGCCCGAGCGCGTTTGCCACGATCGGAATCGGTCACGGCCTGACCGCGACTTCGGCCCACACGTCATTCGAAGCCAGCGGAGCCAGCTGCATCGGTCACTGCGGGGCCTCGGACGCGAAGGCTTCCGTCACGTCCACGTGCTCAAGTCGCAGGAAGAAGTCGATGCGGCTGTCATCGAGCGGCAGCCGCTCTGGAACAACCGCAAGCGGGAAACGGGGCCGTTCGACATCATCGGCGACGTTCATGGCTGCGGCGATGAGCTCGAACAGCTACTGGAGCAGCTCGGGTACGAGAGGAACGACGGTGCTTCGTGGGCACACCCAGCAGGCCGGAAGGCGATTTTTGTCGGCGACCTCGTAGACCGCGGCCCGCGCATCGTCGACACGCTCAAGACGGTCATGTCGATGTCAAAAGCCGGAACCGGGCTGTGTGTTCCCGGCAACCACGACATCAAACTGAAGCGGAAGCTGGAAGGTCGAGACGTCACCATCTCTCACGGGCTCGATCGCACGTTGGCGGAACTCGATCAGCAGACGCCGGAATTCCGGGCTGACGTACAGAGGTTCCTCGATGGTCTCGTGAGCCATTACGTCTTCGACGACGGCCGGCTGGTTGTGGCGCATGCTGGAATGAAGGCAGAGATGCAGGGACGCGGGTCTGCCAAGGTGCGAGACTTCGCGCTCTTCGGCGAGACGACCGGCGAGACCGACGAGTTCGGACTGCCGGTTCGCTACAACTGGGCTGCCGAGTATCGCGGGCGTGCCAGCGTGGTCTACGGACACACGCCTGTTCCGGAGCCGGAGTGGCTCAATCGGACCATCAACATCGACACGGGATGCGTGTTCGGGGGAAGACTGACGGCGCTGCGGTGGCCCGAGAAGGAGCTGGTGTCCGTAGCAGCCAGACAAACCTACGCGGACCCGGTTCGCCCGTTCATACCGCTCACGGCTCCTTCACTCAACGCCCAGCAGGCACACGACGACCTGCTGGATATCGAGGACGTGCGCGGCAAGCGCCTCGTCAGGACGCGACTGCATCGGAACGTCACCATCCGCGAGGAGAACGCCGCGGCCGCACTTGAAGTGATGAGCCGGTTCGCAGCAAATCCGAAGTGGCTGATCTACCTGCCGCCGACGATGTCGCCCAGTGAGACGAGCAAGGCTGAGGGCCTGCTGGAGCATCCGGCGGAGGCCTTTTCGTACTACGGAACCAAGGGTGTGTCGACGGTCGTGGTCGAGCAGAAGCATATGGGCTCCCGCGCCATCGTCATCGTGTGCCGAAACGACGACGTGGCTCGCGAGCGATTCGGGGTGCTCGAGGACGAGGGCGGAATCTGCTACACGCGCACGGGCCGGCGATTCTTCGAAGATGTCGCGCTCGAACGCGAGCTGCTCGCCTCAGTGCGGAAGGCCTTGGACCGGAACGGGTTCTGGGAGCGCCTCGACACGAACTGGGTATGTCTCGACTGCGAGCT
>DATAEK010000043.1:0-45113 GCA_036258055.1 Vicinamibacterales bacterium | reverse complement strand
ACGCGCTCACCAGCCGGCCGACCATCGACCGCGCCCCGAACTGATCGAGCGTCAGCCCCATCTGCAGCGCCAGCACCATCCCGGTGAACGTGCCGGTCAGGAGCACCACGGTGAGCGATCCCAAACCGATGGCGTCGAACTGCTCGATGACGTCCCGGTAATAGAACGGACGCGTGACGAGTGCGCGGCCGACCTTGCCGAGCATCCGGACGTACTCCTGCACTTCGAGGAGCGCGGCCTTGACCCAGGTCTCGAAGCGACCGGCCACGTCAGCGTCTGCTCCCCGTCAGCCCCAGCTCCCTCGTTCGCAGCTGTTTGATGCGGTCGCGAATCTGGGCGGCCTTCTCGAATTCGAGGTTGGCCGCCGCGGCTTTCATCTGCGTCTGGAGGGTCGTGATGTGCGCCTCGAGCTCACCGTGGGTCCGGAACTCCTCCGCCTCCGAGGGCACCGTGACGTAGTCGCGTTCATAGATGCTCGTCAGCACTTCGTCGATGCTCTTGACGATCGAGGCCGGGGTGATGCCGTGCTCCTGGTTGTAGGCTTCCTGAATCTTGCGCCGGCGGTCGGTCTCGCCGATGGCCTGGCGCATCGAATCGGTCATCGCGTCGGCGTACATGATCGCACGGCCGTTGACGTTGCGGGCAGCCCGCCCGACGGTTTGAATCAGCGAGCCGCCCGATCGCAGGAATCCTTCCTTGTCGGCATCCAGAATCGCCACGAGCGAGACTTCCGGCAGGTCCAATCCCTCGCGCAGCAGGTTGATCCCCACGAGAACGTCGAATTCTCCGCGGCGCAGATCGCGCAGGATCTGGATCCGCTCGAGGGTGTCGATGTCGGAGTGCAGGTACCGGACCTTGACCCCCAGTTCCTGGTAGTACTGCGTCAGGTCCTCCGCCATCCGCTTCGTGAGCGTGGTCACGAGCACGCGCTCCCCTTTTGCGGCGCGGTCGCGAATCTCCCCAAGCAGGTCATCGACTTGTCCGCGGACGGGGCGCACCTCGATGACCGGATCCACGAGCCCGGTCGGCCGGATGATCTGCTCGACGACGACACCCCCTGAATGATGGAGCTCGTAGGGACCCGGTGTTGCCGACACGAACATCAGCTGCGGAACCCGCTTTTCCCACTCCTCGAAGTTGAGTGGGCGATTGTCGAGCGCCGACGGCAGCCGGAACCCATACGCGACCAGCACTTCCTTCCGCGAGCGGTCGCCGTGGTACATACCCCGGATCTGCGGGACGGTCTGGTGGCTCTCGTCCACGATCGTCAGCGCGTCGTCCGGGAGGTAGTCGAGGAGTGTCGGCGGCGGCTCGCCCGGGGCGCGACCCGTCAGGTGCCGCGCGTAGTTTTCGATCCCGTGGCAGTACCCGATCTCCTTGATCATCTCCAGGTCGAACATCGTCCGCTGGTGAAGCCGGTGTGCTTCGAGCACCTTGCCTTCCGACTCGAGCTGCTGCCGATACCACGCGAGCTCGACTTTGATCGACTCCACGGCCTGCTTCGTTCGATCCCGCGACGTGACGAAGTGCGTCTTCGGGTAGATGGCGACCTTGTCGTTCCGGCGGATGCTCTTGCCGGTGAGGGGGTCGAAGGTGACGATCTCGTCCACTTCGTCGCCGAAGAGCTCGATCCGGAGCGCGGCGTCCTCGTAGGACAGGTAGACCTCGACGATGTCACCCCGGACCCGGAAGACGCCGCGATTGAAGTCGTGATCGTTCCGCTCGTACTGAATCTCCACCAGCTTGCGCAGGATCTGCTCGCGCTCGATGCGCTGGCCCCGCTCGAGCGGCAGCATCATTCCGTAGTACGCCTCGGGGGAACCCAGCCCGTAAATACAAGAGACGCTGGCAACGATGATGACGTCCCGGCGTTCGAAGAGCGACCGCGTGGCCGAGAGCCGCATCCGGTCGATCTCGTCATTGATCGTGGCTTCTTTCTCGATGTACGAGTCGGTGCTGGGGACGTAGGCTTCGGGCTGGTAGTAGTCGTAGTAGCTGACGAAGTACTCGACGGCGTTCTCCGGGAAAAACCGGCGGAACTCCTGATAAAGCTGGGCGGCGAGCGTCTTGTTGTGCGCCATCACCAGGGTGGGGCGGTTCACCTGCGCGATGCACTGCGCCATGGTGAAGGTCTTGCCCGATCCCGTGACGCCGAGCAGAACCTGGGCCTTGTCGCCGCGGTTCAACCCCTCGACGAGCTCGTCGATGGCGCGGGCTTGATCCCCGCGGAGCTCGAAGTCCGTCACCAGCTTGAAGCGATCGTACCTGGATGCCATGGCGTAGAAGTACAGGCGCGTCCGTCCGACGGGACGTGAACCGCCCATCGTACCACGATGTGCGCAAAATCGGACCGGAAGGGCTCACGTAACGCTTGCCGGGGACGGCCCCGACGGGCACGCGCAGCCCGATCGCATGGTGGCGCGACCCCAGGACGCGGGGGCGGGGTCAGCGGCTTTCTTTGTAGGGTGCGAAGTACCCGGCGCGGGTCCGCAGCCGCGCCCCCTTCAGATCGGGACGTTTGAGGCGGATCTGTACCTGCCGCCAGGCACCATCCATCCGGGGGTTGGTGGAAATGTAGCCGAAGCTGTATCGGGCGGAGATCTCGCGCTGGATGTTCTCGTAGACCCGGTCGAGCTCCTTGGTGCTCATCGGAAAGAACGCCTGACCGCCGGTGATGGCCGCGATCCGCTGGAGCTGCATGCGCTGCTCGTTCCGCGTCGACGAGGACTGATGCTCGAGGTATCCGATCACATAGGCGGTCACGTCCGAGGCTTTCAGCAGATCGAGGAGATCGTGGTAGGTCAGCGAGCTGCGCGTGTCGCCGCCGTCGGTGTAGACGAGCACGATCTTCTGGCCATCCTGTTCGGCGGCGCCACTGAGATACACGCCGAGCGCGTCGTAGAAAGCGGTCCATCCGTCCGGCTTCTGTCCGCGGATTCGTTCGATCAACCTGGGATACTGCGAGGACTCGTAACGCGCGACGCGCACCTCGGTGTCGAAGTCGATGAGCGTGACGTCAGCGGCGTGTTCGTTCGCGTTGAGGAACTTGATGACCGCGGTGCGGACGTCGTTGATGTCGGGGTCCATGCTGCCGCTCGTGTCGAGCGCCAGCCCCAGGTGCAGCGGCATGGCCTTGCCGATATCCGATTTCTGGTCAGGATCGCCCTCGGCAAAGTAGCTGATTGTCTGCGGTTTGCCTTCTTCGACGATCTCGAAATCCTCGGCCTTGAGACCCGTGACCGGCGCGCCCGCCTTGTCGGTGACAACGACGGTGAAATGGACGAGATCGACTCCTGCACGGAACGTCTGCTGGGCCGACATCGTCGCGGAAGCCGCAATCGTCATGGCTGCCACTGCTGCTGCGCGATGCACACCCACCCCCTTGGCCCGATACTCCCGGCTGTGCCCGAGAGAATCCGTACCCGTCGACCACTCCCGCGCGGCCGCAGTGAGTGTATTCCAGGTCGTATCCAGTGTGCACCAGGAGTTGACGCGAGAGCGGACGGGCCCTTTGGGTCGACCCCGCCTCGGTCGGAGCCCGCGTATAATGGATGTTTTGGGCATGGACACTTTGCGGACTGCGGCTGTGGCTCTCCCGAGGCTCGGCTGACGTGCGCGTTCTTGCGATCTGTCAGGATGAGCTGATCATCCGCTCGCTCGACGCCGTCCTGCTACCCAACTTCGAAGTCGATTTCCTGATCGAAAGCCGGCCGCTCGCGCGCCGGTTGCACGATGCCGGCCTGCAGGTCATCACCGGCGATCCTCGCCGGATTGACACCTACCTCAAAGCCGACATCTCTCCGAACACCTGCTTCATCGTCGAAGAGAACGCCCGCCGGAGCATCAAGAAAACGGTCTCCGCGATCCGCGACGCGGGCGGAACGCTGATTTACGTGCTGCGCACGGCCTCGCGCAACAACGGCAAGGGCGCCGAGACCGACCGCGGCGCGCTGCCGGACGTGACCTATCTCGATCTCTCGGAGCTCGTTCGGCCGAGTCTGGTGACCGAGCTCAGTCGATCGATGACGCGGGCGCGGGTGCTGCAATATCAGCGGTACTTCGCCGACGCCGACCGCGTCCTGATCCTGCTGCACAACGATCCGGATCCCGACGCGCTGGCAAGTGGCCTGGCTCTGCGCAACCTGCTCCGCCGTACGAAGACCACCGCCATCATCGGCGCGATGCAGGGCGTGACCCGTCCCGAGAACCTGCGCATGGCGAACATGCTCGATATTCAGGTCGAGCAAATCACGCCGGCATCACTGCAGGAGTTCGAGCGGATCGCCACCGTGGACGTGCAGCCGCACTACTTCGGCGGCCTGCTCGATCGTGCGGATCTGGTCATCGATCATCATCCGGAGCAGCCGGGATACAGCGCGGTATTCAAGGACATTCGTGCCGACTACGGATCGACCTCCACGATCCTGACCGAGCACCTGCGCGCCGTGGACGTGAACATCTCCGAGCGGACGGCCACCGCGATGCTCTACGCGATCAAGTCCGACACGCTGTTCTTCGCGCGCCACACCAACCGCGTCGATCTCGAGGCGTTCACCTTCCTCTATCCACTCGCCGACGCCGCGCTGATCAGAAAGATGGAAGGCGCCGAGATCACGCTGGAGCGGCTGGCGTACGTCACCCGCGCCAGTCAGACCGGCGTCCTGAGGGAACAGGTCTTTACGGCGTTTGTCGGCGAGGCGCCGCGCGAGGACTTCATCCCCTACACGGCGGACTTCTTCCTGCAGCTCGAGGACGTCAAATGGACGATCGTCGCCGGCATCGTCGGCAATACGTTCATCCTGAGCGTGCGGAATCTCGGCTACTCGCGCAATGCGGGAGAGTTCGTGAAGCGATGGTTCGGGGACATCGGCAGCGCCGGCGGACACCGGGCGATGGCGAAAGCCGTGGTGCCGGTCGAGCGGTTCCGTCAGAAGTTCGGCGACAGCTCCGGTCCCGAGCTGACCGCCAAGATTGCGGACATGGCGGAGCAGTTCCTGCACGAGGCGCCGGTCGAGAAGGAAAAGAAGCGCGAGCCGGTCGCGCGATAGGCCCGGCTTTACCCTAGCGCCTGATCCAGATCGGCGATCAGGTCTTCCACGTCCTCCAACCCAACCGACAGCCGAGCCATGCCGTGTGTCACGCCGGCGCGCGCGAGTTCGTCCGCGGAGTGTCCCCACTGCGACGTCAGCACCGGCAGACTGCAGAGACTCTCGACGCCGCCGAGGCTGGCTGCGCGGCGGAAAACACTCAGCCGATCGAAAAATGAGGCTGCGCGTTCGTAGCTGCCGCCGAGATCGATACAGATCACACCGCCGAAGCCGCGCATCTGCCGGGCGGCCAACGCGTGATCGGGATGCGTCTCGAGACCGGGGTAATACACCCGCTCGACACGTCGATCGCGCGACAGCCATCGGGCGATCGCGAGAGCGCTCGCGTTGTGGCGTTCGACCCGGACGGCGAGGGTCTTCAGGCCGCGGCCGAGCGCATAGGCCGCGTACGGATCGAGTACGGTCCCGAGCTGCCTGCGCGCCTTGATCACCGGCTCGAGCAAGCCCGCCGGCCCGACGAGCGCGCCGGCGGTGACGTCGCTGTGTCCGTTGAGATACTTCGTGGCGCTGTGCATCACGATGTCCACGCCGAGCGCGATCGGCAGCTGGTTGACCGGACTGGCGAACGTGTTGTCCACCGCCGAGATGACCTTGCGTGCGCGACAGGCGCGCGCGATCGCCGCTACGTCGACGCAGCGGAGCGTGGGATTGATTGGCGACTCGAACCACAGGAGCTTCGTGGCATTCGAGATGACCGAGTCGGGCTGTCCGAGATCTTCAAGTGAAACGAACCGTGACTTGATTCCGAACTTCGGCAACAGGTCGGCGATCAGGTGAAGCGTGCCGCCGTAGATCGCCGAGCTGCAGACGACCTCGTCGCCCGCCTTCAGCAGTCCCAGGAGCGCCGTCGTCGTCGCCGCCTGCCCGCTCGAGAGCACGAGCGCGACTTCGCCGCCTTCGAGTGCCGCGATCGTCCGTTCAACCGCCGTGACCGTCGGGTTTCCGTAGCGGGAGTACAGGAATTTCGTCGACTTCCCCTCGTTGTACTGGCGCACTTCCTCCGCGCTCTCGAACACGAAGGTCGTCGTCTCGTAAATGGGCGTGGTGAGGGGCGCCGCGTCCTCGCGGGCCTCGACGGGATGAATGAGCTCGGTCGCCTTCATGACTGCAGATCCTTCACGAGTAGGCCCGGCCTTTCAGGTCGGGCGTGTGCCGAATCAGGTGGTTGCCGTCTTGAGCACGCCCGACCTGAAGGCCGGGCCTGAGATCGGGCGTCCAGAATGTACACCGACGCCGTCGACCGGGTGTCACCATTTCACTGTTGGACTGTCGCGATCTTGTCCCCACTGGCGCCGACGACCGGCTCGATGAATTGGCGGTACGCATCCTCGTATCCGCGATCGAGCAACTCTCCGAGCGTGTGCGTCCGATCCGAGCGCTCGTCGTAGACCCCGGTGAAGTCGAGCGGCCCTACAGGATTGTAGGCCGGGCGAATCACGAACAACCCGGCGAATCGCCCGGTGAATTGCTCGACGACATCGCGAACGTCGGCGGCTTCGAACGCCGCGAGCTGCTCTCCGGCGCGACCGCGAAGATCCGAGCGCCCCGCGCTGAGCTCGTGAGCGCGAGCGGGCATCGGGGAGGCCGATACGAGCACGACCTGCTCAGCTCCCGCGGCGGCGATCTCTTCGACCAGCCGCGAGAGCGCACCCGGTCGATCGCAGACTCGATGCGTCTCACCCCGCCACGTGCTGTCGGCGGCAAACGCGATCAAGTGCGGATCGGTCGCGATCGGAACGGCAAGCGCACCGAGAAGGGCGTCAAGGAGATGGTCGCGGGCCGCACCCGCGAGATCGAACGCCTCCAGTTGACGTGCGCCGTTGTCCGCGGCGTGCGGACGGTTGAAGAACCGCGCGCGCGGCTTCGCGCCGAGCAAGGCGAACACCAGATCGCGGCGCACATCCATGTCGTGCACGGTCAGCAGCAGCTCGCGAAATCCCGGCTGTCCGAGGTTCTCCGTCAAGAGCTCGAGATAGCGCCGTCCCAGTTCCGCGGGTTCCGGCGTCGCCAGCGGCGCGGCGCCGCGGATCAGATTCCACAGCTCCGTCGTGCATCTCGCGCTCAATGTCGCCGCGGTCAATGGCGCGCCAAGCAAACGGGCGACACCCCACACGCGTGATCGGCGCCGCGGCCCGGTCCGCAACCACGCCATCGCCGTCGACACGACGACGATGCAGACCCCGATCAAAATGGCGAGGAGTGCGAGCCTCGGGATGATTGTGGGAAGGCTCGCCGGCGTGAACAGCACCTCGATCCAGCTGCTGTACCAGGACGTGACTGCTGCCGCGGCGCGGGCGAGCCCGACCAGCGTGAGAAGCATTCCGGCAATCGCCAGCACGACGGCGAGCACCAGAAGCGCAAGGGGGACGGCAATGATGCCGGCCGCAGCCGTCAGCGCCCAACCTGCGGCGCGCAGCGGCGGACGCCACGCGTAGAACGCGCGGGCCGACGGCCCCTTCCACACGCCGTCGGGCTCCCAGAGCCGTGCCGCGCCGTCAATCGCGGTAAACACGGCGCTCGCCGCGCCGGCGCCGCGGCCGCTGACGAGATCGATCCGTACGCCCGCTTCCTGGAGTGCGCGCAAGACCCCGGCGTGATAGGCGCCGGCGGTTCCGGATCCGGTGAACACAACCGCCGTGCGGAGTCGTGTCGAGTAGAGCCGTTCGGGAGTGTCAGGGGTCAGCACGCAGCGCGGCTACTCGCCTGGAGCCTAGTCGTCGTGAATCGTGAGGAGCTTGACGACCTCGAAACGACGCGAACCATTTGGCGTGGAGACGGTCGCTTCGTCTCCTTCTTCCTTGTTGAGCAGGGCGCGGCCGATCGGCGAGGCCGTGGAGATGAGCCCGTGTTCGGCGTCGGCATCCTCCGGCATCACCAGCTGGTACACGATGATGGTGCCCGCAGGATCCTTGAGATGGACCGTCGAGCCGAACCCGACCTTGTCGTGCGGAATCTTCTCGAGGTTCATCAGCGAGATCTCGCTCACGCGCTTCTTGAGCATGCTGATGCGCACCTCCACGAGACGCTGCCGTTCCTTCGCCGCGTGATACTCGGCGTTTTCGCGCAGATCGCCGAGCTCGCGCGCCCGCTTGATCTCCAGCGGGAGCTCGGTCTTCAGCTCCTTGTCCAGCTGGGCGATCTCGTCTTCGAATTTCTTCAGGAGCCGCGCCTTCATTGTCCTCTCGCTACTGGGCCCTTCTGCCGATCGTTCGATTTGCCGAGTTGAACCGTTCGTACCGCCGCCGAATCGTGATGGTAGCAGAACTGCGGGTACAATCACCACCGGGATGGAGCCGATCACCAGTCGCCAGAACCCGCTGGTCAAGCGGTTCCGCGACCTGGCGGCGCACAGGTCCACGAACGGCGACCTCTTGCTCGACGGCGAGCATCTTCTGAACGAAGCGCTCTCCTCGGGCGTTCCCGTCGAGGTCGCAGTGATCGCCAATCGATTGTCGGCTGACCCCTTGGTGTTGAGGGCCTCGAAGGCGGGAACGAGGATCGTGACGGTGACGGATCAGGTGCTTGCCGTTGTCAGCCCTGTTCGCTCGCCATCCAGTATCGTGGCGATCGCTCAGCTCGAGACAGCCTCCCTCGAGCGAGTCACCGCGACGGCGCCGCAACTGCTGCTGGTGCTGAACGGCGTCCAGAACGCCGGCAACGTCGGCGCCATCGTGCGCGCCGCCGAGGCCTGCGGCGCGACCGGAATCATCACCACTGAGGCCACCGCCGATCCATTCGGGTGGAAGGCCCTTCGAGGCGGCATGGGCAGCACGTTCAGGGTCCCAATCGCGGTGCGACAGACGATCGAGGCCACGCTCACATCGCTGCGCGAACGCCGCATACACACTCTGGCGACGGTTCCGCACGGCGGCACACCACTACCCGACTGCGATCTTCGTGGGCCTCTCGCCGTGGTCCTCGGCGCAGAAGGCGTGGGACTTCCTGAAACGATACTCGCGCGATGCGACGCGCGCGTCGCCATCCCGATGCGACCTCCGGTCGAATCGCTCAATGTCTCGATTGCCGCGGCGCTGTTCGTCTACGAAGCGTCGAGGCAACGGGCGCAGAAGCCCGTGACACGTTAGCTGCATGTCTCTCTTCGACGATCGCGACGATCCCAAGGAGTCCGAGGACGCGTCCGCCCCGCTGGCCGAGCGTATGCGGCCGCGGACGCTCGAGGAGTTCGTGGGTCAGGAAGCGCTCACGGCCAAAGGGCGTCCACTGCGGCAAGCAATCGAGCATGACCGCCTGCAGTCCATCATCCTCTGGGGTCCGCCCGGGACTGGCAAGACGACCCTTGCCCGGCTCATCGCGCGCATGACACGCGCACACTTCATCGCCTTCAGCGCCGTCCTCTCGGGCATCAAAGAAATTCGCGCGGTGATGACGGAGGCAGAGGAAGCGCGACGGCGTCGAGGACGGCGGACGATTCTGTTCATCGACGAGATTCATCGCTTCAACAAAGCCCAGCAGGACGCGTTTCTGCCACGGGTCGAGTCCGGCGACATCGTGCTGATCGGGGCGACGACCGAGAACCCATCCTTCGAAGTCAACTCGGCCCTCCTCTCGCGCTCCAAGGTCTACGTCCTCAAGCCGCTCGAGACCTCTGGCATCGTCGAGATCCTCAGGCGCGCGGTTTCCGATACCGAGCGCGGTCTTGGCACTCTGGAGCTCAGCGCGGACGACGAGGCGCTGGCCGCGATGGGTAAGTACGCGAATGGCGATGCTCGCGTGGCTTTGAATCTGCTGGAGCTGGCGTCGGCGACAGTCGGCCAGAACGGCCGCATCGACGCGGCACTCATCGCGGATCTCGCGCAGAACCGGTCCCTCCTTTACGACAAGACGGGCGAGGAGCACTACAACCTGATCTCGGCGCTCCACAAGTCCATGCGCAACAGCGATCCCGATGCAGCGGTCTACTGGCTGGCGCGCATGATCGAGGCCGGGGAGGATCCGCTCTACGTCGCACGGCGCCTGGTCCGATTCGCGTCCGAAGACGTCGGATTGGCGGACCCGCAGGCGCTGGCCATCACAATCGCGGCGAAAGACGCGGTCCACTTCATGGGCATGCCGGAGGGCAACACCGCCCTGGCGCAGGCGGCGATCTATCTTGCTGCGGCGCCGAAAAGTAACGCCGTGTATCGCGCCTACGCAGAAGCAGCGGGCGCCGCCGCGGAAGAAGTCGCCGAACCCGTTCCGCTCCATCTGCGCAATGCGCCGACCGGACTCATGAAAGCCCTCGAGTACGGGAAGGGCTACAAGTACGCGCACGACGAACCTGAAGGCGTCGCCAACATGGAGTGCCTCCCACCGGCACACCAGGGAAGGACCTTCTATCAGCCAACCGATCGGGGCCTCGAAGCGGAGATTGCCCGCAGGCTGGCCGAGGTTCGCCGTCGAAAAGACCGCAGCCAGAGCTGACTCGGTCCATTTGCGGACTGGCGCCTAAATGCACCAAACACTTCACGCACTTCGGGTGATGACCGCCGGCGAGTCGCACGGCGCCGCGCTGGTGACCATCATCGAGGGGTTGCCTGCCGGGATACCGATCGATCTCACTCGCGTCGATGCCGAGCTCGCACGCCGTCAGCGCGGTTACGGCCGGGGACGGCGCATGGCTATCGAGTCCGATCGCGCAGAAGTACTCGCCGGGATCGACGATGGACGCACGACGGGCGCGGCGGTAGCCCTCCGGATCAGCAATCGCGATTGGCCGAACTGGCAGCGGACGATGGCGATCACATCAGCGCCACCGGCTGACGCAACCGGTGTCAGTCGCCCGACCATTCGTCGCCCCCGTCCAGGTCACGCCGACCTCGCGGGCGCGGTCAAGCTCGGTCGGCACGACATCCGTGACGTGCTCGAACGCGCGAGCGCGCGGGAAACGGCAGCACGCGTCGCCGCAGGAGGCATCGCGCGTGAGGTCCTGCGTCACGCCGGCGTTGAGATCGCCAGCTGCGTCGTGTCCATCGGCCACCTGTCGCTCCAGGACGCTAACGCCGTGACCTGGTCGCAGATAAAGGCCATTCCGGCGGATTCACCCCTGTCCTGCCCCGAGCCGGATCTCGAGCGCAGGATGGTCGATGCGATCACGGCGGCGCGCGAGGCGGGTGACACCTTGGGAGGCGCGTTCATCGTGGTCGTCCGCGGCACGCCGCCTGGGCTCGGCGCCGCGACGTCCTGGGATCGGCGGCTCGATGGACGCCTGGCTCAGGCGTTGATGTGCATCCAGTCCGTGAAGGCGGTTGAAGTAGACAGCACGTCCGGAGGGATCGAAAACGGTCTCAGCACAGGCGAGGAACTGCGCCTGACCATCTGGCTGAAGCCCATTTCGACGCTGATGAATCCGCTGCGGTCGGTCGACCTCGACTCGTTCGCATCCGCCCCGGCGGCGATCGAGCGGAGCGACGTCTGCGTCGTTCCGGCCGGCGCCGTGGTCGGCGAGGCTATGACCGCGCTCGTGCTCGCGGACGCATGGATCGAGCATCGAGGACGACGCGCAGCCGCCCGTGACCTTGCGTCGGACTGACGAGTACAAGAAAAGAGCCGGGCGAAGAAGTACTCGCCCGGCTCCTCAAAGGCTCTCTGGATGCCGCTAGGACTGAAGGTGACGCACCTTCCGGAACATCTCCTCACGCAGCGGCAGGATGAACGAGAACCGGAAATCACCCTGCATCCGGCCGATCGGAATCCCGACGAGGTCGCCGCTCCTGTTCAGCACTCCGCCCCCGGAGACGCCGGGGTGGCCGTCGGTCAGACAGGTGACCAGTTTGTTCGTGGTCCGCTGGCCGACGTATCCGGTCGCGAGGATGATGCCCTTGGAGTAATCGTTGCCGAGCCGGAAGATCGGATCCGCGAAGTCGAAGCCGTAGGCCAGGTTCACGTTGAGCGCCGGGAGATCGATGGGCTCCTTGACCTTCAGGATGGCCCAGTCGCCGGCATCGACTTCGACGTTGGCATCGCCGGTATCGACGATCCGGGCAACCAGCGGCTTCTCTTTATAGATCAGTTTGATCGAGACGATCTTGCGCGGATCGTTCGCGCCTTCCTGCCCGAGCGCGACCACACCGTGCTTGACGGTGATGAAGTAGCCGTCGCCAAGATAGCCTGCCGTACCGTAGCTGCTCGATCCTCGATCATCGTAGGAGTAGAGCTCGACAAAACTGTTGCGGCGATCGCGCAACAGCGTCAACGGCAGCAGACCCATCTCGTCCTGAAGCTGACGCTTGACGTCGGCCACGATCTGGGCGCGATTCGCGTCGTCGTTCAGGGCCGCGTTCGTTCGGGCTCGCGAGCCCGATGTGCCAGTGGTCTCTGGAGTGCGCTTACGGAGGAGGTCGACTTCTGCGCGAAGTGCCGCGAGGCGTTCGTCACTGTCGGCATTCTGGCGAGCGCCTAGATAGTTGCCGAGCCCGAAGAACAGCAACGCAAACGCACTAGCGAGGACAGCAGGTACAGCGCGACGACTAGACATGACCACTCCAAGTTCGGCAGCTAAACCACCCCGCGCGAGCGGAGCTTACAGCTTTGCGCACCCCGAGACCGAGGTTGCCTTTTCGCTTGGAAAAATTTTCAGGGCCGAGTTGCTGGGATGTATTTATCGTAAGCAGGCCGGGCCTGACTGTCAAGCGTAAATGTTACAAAATCAGTTGGTTAAGGCTGGGGTCAGGGGGCAACGCTCTCGAAAACTGCCTCCTCCCCGGTCAATGTCGCGTAGAACGAGTCTATGCGCACCTGGCCAAACCTCCCGAGGAGTTCTTTTCGCACGCGTTGGAGGTCCTCGACCTGCCGCTGTCGCGCCTTCTCGGGGCCCTCGGCAAATCGATTTTCCAGGTACCACCGGCAATCATCGTGCGCGATCAGAATCACCCGTTTGGGGCTCATGAGTTTCTCGAGGAACTTGAGCCACCGCCAGCCAGACCACGCGAACTTCGGCAGGTAGTCCACAAGGGTGAGGCACTGGGCGCCGCCCGGTATCGCCAGCAGCGCGTAGCGATGCACGTGGAGTCCGTTCCGCACGAAGTCGTGAAAGTGCGGCTGATAACGCGGATCGCTGCACTGGATGACGACTACGCTCTCCTGCGGGCCGATCGCCGTGATTCGTGCGGATCTGTAAATCTCTGGCACGTCACTCCCGGCCCGGCATCTGCGACGTCGGGCCCGGGACCGGTGTTATGGCCGGGTCAGGCTGCGCGGACGGCTTGACCCCCAGCTGCTGCAGAACAGTTGGGACGTTCAGACCGAGCGCCTCGAGCTGTTGCAGGAGGCCGAAGACCACAGCGGGGCTCGTCTTCGCGAGCCGACCGAGCCCGCCTCCGCCCTCTGCATGGCCGTTTCCCTGATCGATGACGACCAGCTTGTCGATGTTCCCGAGCGGCGCGGCCACGGCACCGAAAATCCCCGTCGACGCCTGGAGGATCGCTGGGAGCTTCTCGAGGAGCGTCTGCAGGCGCGCCGAATCGTTGAACTCCTTCCACGCTTCAGCCTTCCGCAGAATCGCCGCTGCCTCCGCCATGCCCTGCGCCTCGATGGCCTTTGCCTGCGCGAGCCCGATCGCTTCGATCTTCGCGGCTTCGGCCCGGCCCTCGGCTTCGACCGCGGCCGCCCGTCCGGCACCTTCCTTGCGCAGCTTCTCCTGTTCGGCCTCGGCGAGCGCGATGAGCGCACTCCGGCGGCCTTCCGCTTCCAGAATCGCCGCCTGTTTGGCCGCTTCAGCTCTCACCACGGCAGCCTGACGATCGGCCTCGGCCGGTTTGATGACGGTGGCTTCGAGCTCCTTCTGACGCCTCAGGACCTCCTGTTCCTGAACCGAGATCATCTCCTGCGTGCGCGTACGCTCGATCTTGACTTCCTCCGCGACGACCGCCTGGCGCGCAGTGGCCTGCGACAGCGGCCCGGCCTGCTCGGCCCGGGCCTTCTGCGTCTCCACCTCCGCCTGATACTGCGCCTGGCGAATCATGAAGTCGCGCTGCGCCATCGCTATTTCGGCATCAGCCTGAAACTTCGCGCTCTCCCCCTGTTGAAGCGCCTGCGATGACTTGATCTTGGCGTCGCGGTGGGCCTCGGCCTCGCCGATGGTCGCGTCGCGCTTGACCTCCGCGGTCCGGCGCTTGCCGAGCGCGTTCAGGTACTCTTCTTCGTCGCTGATCTCCTGAATCGTGAGCACGTCGACGCCAATCCCCATCTTCTCGAGATCTACGGTCGCCTCGCTGGTCAGTTTCTGGGCGAAGCTTTGCCGATCGCTGTTGACCTCCTCGACGGTGAGCGTCCCAAGAATCGACCGCAGGTGTCCTTCGAGCGTCTGGAAGATGACCTTCTGAACCTGATCGGGCGTCATCCCCAGAAACCGCTCGGCCGCCGCCTGGAGCGAGGTGTCGTCACCGCGGATCTTGACGTTGGCGACCGCCTTCACCGACACGGGCACACCCTTCAGCGTGTAGGCGCGCCGGATCTCGAGCGGGATTGTCATAACGTTGAGGTGGAGATACTCGACTTTCTCCAGGAGCGGAATCCTGAGTGCCGCACCTCCCTTGACCATGCGGTATCCGACAACCCGACCGTCGGCGAGCTTGCGCCTGCGGCCGCTCAGGACCGCAACGGCGTTTGGCGAGACCTTGAGGTAGTTGCGGCTGATCAACCACATCGCCGCGAAGAACCCCAGAATGATCGCGACCACCAGAACCGGCAACCAGAGCGTGGAACCCGAGAGCATGGAACCAGGGAACATGGAACGCCTCGCCTTCAATGTTTCTTGACGATGACGATTTCGCCCAGGACCTCTTCGACACGAACGGAGGCGTTCTCGGGGATCTGCTGGCCATCGTTCGTACGCGCAATCTTGTCCACGAGCTCCTCTCCGATGCGGCACCGGACCTGGCCGACACCGCCCGCTGGAATGGCGACGACGACCCGAGCGATTTGGCCGATGAGGTCCTGCGATCGCAGATCGGAGCTCGCCTGTTGTCCGTACAGGAACCGGGCAAAGAGGTACACCGGCGTGGCCAACACGAGCCCGCCGACGAATCCCATCCCGGAGGCCTGCAAGGGCTCGAAACCGTATTGGGTAGCGATCGCGCCGAACCCGCCGAACGCGGTCACGAACACGCTGATGACCCGTGTGCTGAAGAAACCGGGGCCGCCGTGCTCGAGGCCGTGATCGAGTCCGGCGTCGAAGTGCTCGAACACTCCGGCGAAGAGGAGGGACAGGAGCAAGAAGAGAAATCCTACGCCCGCGATCCCGAGGAAGACTGTGAATGCGTTGAGCACCTGCACCAGGTCCATGCCGGAGGGACGTGAGAGTGCCCTCACTCTAGGAAACCCGCGTGCCGCTGTCAAATCTGACGAGAGGACGCGAGCGACCTAGCGAACTCAGATGCGCTGGAAGTTCTTCTCGATCTCCCGGCGCGACAGCCGCAGCACGACAGGGCGGCCGTGCGGGCACACACTCGAATACGCCGTGCGCCGGAGCTCCTCGAGAATGTATCGCATCTTGTCGAGGGTCAACGGGTAGTTCGCCTTCACCGCCGCGTGACACGCCATCGTCGCGGCGACCTTGCGAAGCGCGTCTTCGACCGGAGACCCTCGCTCCAACCCCTCGAGATCCTCTGCCAGCGCTCGGACGGCGGTCTCGCACGTTGATGGCTCGAGCAGGGTCGGAACCGCGGACAGCTTCAGACTATCGCCGCCGAACTCCTCCACTTCGAACCCGAAACGCTCGAGCGTCGCGGCGTGACCCGCAAGCGTCTGGCGCTGCGCCGGCGAGAGCTCGATCAGCAGAGGCGTCAAAAGCCGTTGGCTCTCGAAGCGGCCAGACGTCAGCCTCTCCATCACCTGCTCGAAGAGCACCCGCTCGTGCGCGACGTGCTGATCGATGATCGCAATCCCCTCGTCGTCCACCGCGATGATGAACGTGTCCCGGAATTGACCGAGCGGAATCATCGGTCTGATGTCGGCGTCAACCGGCCTCCCGGCGCCCTCGACGCGCGTCCCCGACGCCGAAGGTGTCGAGGATCCAGGACCGCCAAACGCCGACGTGAGGCTGCGGAAGACCGCCTCGTGTTCGGGTGTCCAGCGGTTGCCGACCGTAGCGCCCGCGAGCACGCCCGGGATGCTCATGGGTCTCGGCTCGTCGGGCCCCGAGAACGTCGACGTCAGTTGGAGCTCTGGTGCGCGGGTGCCGCCGAGCGCGTCGGCCAGCCCACGCCGAAGAACTTCATGGACGAGCGACTGCTCCAGAAACCGGACCTCCGCCTTGGTCGGATGAACGTTGACGTCGACGCGCTCGGGAGGGATCTGGATGAAGAGGTGCACCTCCGGGCTGCGCTCTTTGATGGTCGCGACGCTGTATGCGTCGCCGATCGCATGCGCGATCGTCCGGTCCTTGACGATGCGGCGGTTGACGAAAACGTTCTGCTGACCGCGTACGGGTCCCTGATCGCCGAGCGCCGCCACGTACCCGAAGATCTTCAACCCCGCGGCTTCTTTTCGCAGCTCGATCAGATCCGGTCGCTCGCCGAACAGCTGAAAGAATCGCTCAGGAAGCCCGGACGAGACCGACAATTCGAGCAGCCGGCGACCCGCGCTCGTGAGCGTGAAGCCGACCTCCGGATAGCCGAGCGCCATCTGCGTCACGAGCTTCGAAATCTGGGCCGCCTCGGCGGAATCGGATTTGAGGAACTTCCGGCGCGCCGGCAGGTTGTAAAAGAGATCCGCGACTTCGATCGTGGTCCCCTCCGGAGCACCCGCGTCGCGAACGGACACGATGGTTCCGGCGTCCACGCGGATCTCGGTGCCGCTCGTCGCACCGTGGGCACGCGTTCGAAGCATGAAGTGGGCAACCGATGCGATACTCGGCAGCGCTTCTCCGCGAAACCCCAGCGTCCGAATCGCGCCGAGATCTTCAGGGCTCGCGATCTTGCTCGTGGCGTGACGCTCGATCGCGAGCCGGGCGTCCTCCGCCTCCATGCCGTCGCCATCGTCTTCGACCCGAATGAGCTTCTTGCCACCGAACTCGACGACGATGACGATGCGGGTGGCGCCCGCGTCGAGGGAGTTCTCGATCAGCTCCTTGACCACCGAAGCGGGACGTTCGACGACTTCGCCCGCGGCGATCTGATTGGCGAGATGGAGCGGCAGGCGCTGAATTCTGCGCCGGCGCCGACTGTCGATTTCCGACTGTCGACCGTCGACTGTCATATCCAGCCCTTCCTGCGGAAAAACCAGAGCATGACCGCCGAGGTGGCGAGCATGAGGATCACAATCCACCAGAACTGCGCGGCGTCGTTGCCAGGGAGGTGCGGCAACGGCACGTTCATCCCCCACATGCCGGTCAGCACGGTCAGCGGCATGAAGATCGTCGCGATCACGGTCAGCACCTTCATGACTGAGTTCAGCTGATTCGATACGTTCGACAGGTAGGCATCGAGCAGGCTGGTGATGCGGTCCTGGAAGAACATCGCCTCGTCGGCGAGTCGCACCAGGTGATCGTGGACGTCGCGGAACCGGTAGGACATCGCTTCCGAGATCAGGGCGAACTCTCGTCTGGCCAGGCGCCCCACAGCGTCACGCTCCGGCAGCACCACGCGCCGCAGTGAGCTCACGTCACGCTTGAAATCGAGAATTCGACGCACGAGTTGCTGGTTCGGATGCTCAAAGACCTCCTTCTCGATCTCGTCGAGCCGCTCGTTGAGCTTCTCCACTTCCGGCAGGTAGTTGTCCACCATCGTGTCGACGATCCGGTGGAGCAGCCCGGTCGGTCCCTCGCCCAGCACGTGCGCGCTCCGCCCGCACACCTCGCTGACCTGGTTCATCGATCGTGAGATGCCCGGATGCACCGTTACGAGGTAGCGCTCGCCGAGGAAGAAATCGATGTCCTGCGTCTTGAAGAGGTGCTCGCTCGCTTTGAAGTCGATGCCGTGGAGGATCAGGTAGAGATAGTCGCCGTAGGACTCGATCTTGGGATAATGGGTTTCAGCGAGGGCGTCTTCCACCGCCAGCTCGTGGAAGTGGAAGACGTCCGTCAGAATTCGCGCTTCGTCGGACGAGGGCTTGCTGAGGTCCACCCAGACCCAGACCGTGCTGTCGGGCTTGAGCCAGGCCGGGTTGATGGCGTCTGCCTGACGTGTGACGCCCCCCTCGTGCACGAAGACGCTGATCAATCGCCGACCTTGACCTGCAGCGCCGCCTGGGCGGCCGCGAGGCGCGCCACCGGAATGCGATAGGGCGAGGCGCTGACGTAATCCAGCCCCACCTTCTCGAAGAAATGAATCGACGAGGGATCGCCGCCGTGCTCGCCGCAGATCCCGACCTTCAGGTCCTTGCGCCTGCTGCGCCCCTTCTCGACGCCCATGGCCACGAGCTGGCCGACGCCGACGGTATCGATCGTCGCGAACGGATCCTTGTCGAGGATCTTGCGATCCTGATACGCGCCCAGGAACTTGCCGATGTCGTCGCGCGAGAACCCGAACGTCAGCTGCGTCAGATCGTTGGTGCCGAACGAGAAGAACTCCGCTGCTTCGGCTATCTCGTCGGCAGTCAGGGCACCGCGCGGCACTTCAATCATCGTGCCGACCAGGTACTTGATCTTGACGCTCTGCTCCTTCATGACGTCGGCGGCCACGCGGTCGACGATCACTTTCTGATCGCGCAGCTCCTTCACGAGCCCGACGAGCGGGATCATGATCTCGGGCACGACCTTCGTACCCTCTTTCGCGAGCTGACAGGCGGCCTCGATGATCGCCCGGGTCTGCATCTCGGTGATTTCGGGATACGTGATCCCCAGCCGGACGCCACGATGCCCGAGCATCGGATTGAACTCGTGGAGCTGCTCGACTCTCCGCAGCAGGGTCTGCTTTTCCTCCAGCTCCTTGCCCTTGACGCCCTTGACCTCGAGCTTCGCGATCTCCACCATCAGCTCTTCGCGCTTCGGCAGGAACTCGTGGAGGGGCGGGTCGATCGTCCGGATAGTCACCGGCGTGCCGCGCATGGCCTTGAACACGCCGTAGAAGTCGCTGCGCTGGAGCGGCAGGAGCTCGGCGAGGGCGGCGCGGCGATCCGCTTCCTTCTCGGCCAGGATCATTCTCTGGACGATCGCCAAACGCCCTTCACCGAAGAACATGTGCTCGGTGCGGCAGAGGCCGATCCCGCGCGCGCCGAACGCGTACGCGGTCTCTGCCTGATCCGGCTGGTCCGCGTTGGCGCGGATCCCCAGCCGACGGAACTGGTCCGACCACGAGAGAATCTTCGCGAACCGCTGGTAGATGTCCGACTGATCTGCCTTCATCTCTCCGGCGATCACCTGGAGGATCTCGCTGGGCTTGGTCGCCACCTGGCCAACCTTCACCTCGCCCGAAAGGCCATCGAACGAAAGCCATTCGCCTTCCTTGACGGTCTTGCCGTTAACCGCGAAGCGTCGGGCCGACTCGGAGATGTCGAGTGAGCCTGCACCGACGACCGACGGTTTACCCATCTGCCGGCCGACGACGGCGGCGTGAGAGGTCATGCCGCCGGTAGCCGTCAGGATGCCCTGGGCGACGAACATGCCGTGGATGTCGTCGGGCACCGTCTCTTTTCTGACGAGGATGACCTTCTTGCCCTGACGCGCCCACTCGACGGCATGATCCGCTGTGAACACGACCTGACCCGACGCGGCGCCGGGGGACGCTGGCAGCCCTTTGGTCGCGACCGAGAGTGCCTTCCACGCCTTCGGTTCGAAGACCGGCGACAGCAGCTGCGAGAGCGACTCCGGGTCGACCTGCAGAACGGCATCCTTCGGCGTGATGAGTTTCTCGGCGACGAGATCCGTGGCGATGATCACCGCCGCATACCCGGTGCGCTTGCCGTTGCGCGTCTGCAGCATGAACAGCCGGTCGTCCTGGATCGTGAACTCGAAGTCCTGGACGTCGCGGTAGTGTTTCTCGAGCCTGCTGGTGATCTCCCGCAGCTGCTTGTAGGCCTGCGGCATGACCTTCTCCAGCTCGTGGATCGGCTGCGGCGTGCGAATGCCGGCGACGACGTCCTCGCCCTGTGCGTTGACGAGAAACTCGCCGTAGAACTCCCTGGCCCCGGTTGCAGGATTGCGGGTGAAGCCGACGCCGGTGGCCGAACGGTCACCGGTATTGCCGAACACCATCATCTGCACGTTCACGGCCGTGCCGATCGAGTCCGGGATGTCGTAGATCCGCCGATACTCGATCGCGCGGGCGTTGTTCCACGACCGGAACACCGCGTCGCGCGCGCCGCGGAGCTGTTCGAGCGGATCCTGAGGGAACGCCTTGCCGCTCTTCGCCTTCACGACCTCCTTGTAACGGGCCACGACGTCGCGGAGCGCCTTCTCGCCGAGGTCGGTGTCCTGATGGGCGCCGGCCTTGTGCTTGACGTCCTCGAACTTCTTCTCGAACGCCTCTTTCGGAATCTCGAGGACGACGTTGCCGAACATCTGGATGAAACGGCGATAGCTGTCGAATGCAAAGCGGCCGTTCTTGGTTCGTGCCTTGATCCCCTCGACGGTCTGATCATTGAGCCCGAGGTTGAGGATCGTGTCCATCATGCCGGGCATCGAGAACTTCGCGCCTGACCGCACGGACACGAGCAACGGATTGCTGACGTCGCCGAGCTTCGCTCCCGAAGCCTTCTCGAGCTTGCCCAGGTTTTCGATCATCTCCCGGTCGACGGTCGCCGGTACTTTGCGCCCTTCGGCGTAGTAGAGCGTGCAGGCTTCAGTGGAGATGGTGAACCCTGGAGGAACAGGCAGCGCGGCGTTGGTCATCTCGGCGAGACCCGAGCCCTTGCCGCCCAACAGATCTTTCATGTTCCGGTTGCCGTCGGCTTTGCCGTTGCCGAAGAAATATACGTACTTGCGAGCCTTGCCAGCTTTACGGCCTGCTGCCGCCTTCCGACTGACGACCGACGACTGACGACTATTCGACTTGCGTGCGAGCTTCTTTGCCATTTCTACGCGTGCTCCGTTTGAGGGACGATTTCAGAGATATCCGCGAGATCGAGAATCAGATCCCGCAGATCGGCCATCAGCTTCAGACGCGCGGTCCTCACGCACTCATCCTCGGCCATGACGAATACTTCCGTGAAGAAACGATCGACAACCGGCCGCAGCGACGCGATCTCCGTCAGCGCGTGCCGGTAGTCCGCGCCCCGAGCGGCTTTACCGATCGTCGGGCTGCGGGCGTCGAGCTGCGCGAGGAGCGCGGTTTCCGCAGGCTCGGTCAGTTGCGACCGGTCCAGCGCGACATCGGACTTCAACTCCCGCGCGATGTTCTTGACCCGCTTGAAGAGTACGGCGAGGGCTTGAAAATCCTGTGACGTACGAAGTGCCTGAAGCGCTTCCGCGACGCGGCGCGCGCGGAGCGGCGCGACGTCGCCCGACGCCGAGGTCGCCCCGCGAACGATCTCGATCGGAAAGCCCCGCTGCTCGAGCGCAAAGCGCACACGCTCGTCCGCAAAGGCGTTGGCCGCTTCCGCATCCCAGGCTCCGGCAGCGTCCGGGACGCTGTCCGCCGCGCGATCGAGCAGCTGCCGCACGGTGATCTCGCGGGCAACGCCGGTCAGCTCGGGGAGGTCCATCAATATCCGGACGATGCCGTGCATCTGACGGCGCAGTCCGAACGGATCGCGCGATCCCGTGGCGCGTTCGCCCGCGCGCGAGAGGCTCGCCACGGTGTCGAGCTTGTCCGCCAGCGACACGGCCGCCCACGTCACCGCGGCCTCGCCAAGCTGCGCCCGGGATGGCGGCGCGTCGACTTCGATCCCCACCGGCAGATACTGGTGATAAATCGCCTTCCAGACCTGCGCGGGCTGCCCTTCCTCGCGGGCGTAGATGCCGCCCATCGTTCCCTGCAGCTCCGGGAACTCGAAGACCATCTCGGTCGTCAGGTCGACCTTGGCCAGCCGGGCCGCCCTGGCGGCATGGTCAGCCGCCGCAGCGTCGCCGAGCACGTCACCGGCGATCCAGCGCGCCAGTCGCTCGATCCGCTCGGTCTTGTCGCGGTAACTGCCGAGCTTCTGGTGGAAGAGGACGGTGTGGAGCCGCTCGAGTCGAGACTCGAGCAGTGTGCGGCGATCGGATTCCCAGAAGAACTTCGCGTCCCGGAGTCGCGCCGTCACCACACGTTCGGTGTTCTTCGCGATCGCCCGCTCGTCGGCCGGCCGGGTGTTGACCACGGCAAGAAACGCTTCCTTGAGATGCCCCGCATCGTCCACGATCGGGAAGAAATGCTGGTGGTGGACGAGCGTCGTCACCAGAACTTCAGTCGGGAGGTCGAGAAACGTGCTGGCGTAGAATCCGGCGACGACACCGGGCATCTCCACCAGGTCCGCGACTTCCTCGACGAGCGCCGCATGCTCTTTGAGCTGCACGCGTCCGCCGAGGCGTCGCGCATGGAGTTCGAGCTCGCGCGCGATTCGATCTCTCCGATCTGCGTGATCGAGGACGACGAAGTGCTCGGTCAGACGCGCCTGATACTCGTCGAAGCTGCGGACCTTTATCGATCGTCCCGCACGTCCGCTCGTCGCGAGGAATCGATGCCCGTAGGTCACCGCTCCCGATGTCACCTCCTGGACCTGAGGAGACGCGGCATTCGGCGTGCGCAGGATGGTGAACGGCACGACGCGGCCGCCGTAGAGGAACAGCAGCCATCGAATCGGCCGCCCGAACAGAAGCTCGCCGCGGCCGTCCTCGAGCGTGGCGTCCCAGTGCATCTGCTTGGGAAAACTCAGATCCCGGAGCACACCGGTGAGAACATCGGGCAGCGTATCGGCGGAGCTCTTGCCGCGCTGACGCTTCTGGTAGGCGACGTATTCACCCTTGGGTGTCGTGACGCGCGTGAGCTCCTCGAACCCTACTCCCTGCTTCTTCGCGAACCCGAGCCCTGCGGGCGTGGGCCGTCCGTCTGCGCCGATCGCCGCCGAAACAGGTGGACCGCTGATCGTCTCGTCGAGGTCCTCCTGGCGTTCCGCGATCTTGTCCACGCGCGCAGTGAGGCGTCGCGGCGTGGCGTAGCTCTCGACGACCGCGCCCGCATCGATGCGCTGTTCTTTCAGGCGCGCACCGAGACGATCGGCGAGCTGTCGCGTCAGGCCGGGCAGCCACGCCGCGGGGAGCTCTTCGACGCCGATTTCGATCAGCAGCTCTCTATCCATCGGTCTCGCCCACCCAGGCCTTTGCCACGGCGATGGCCAGCTGCCGCACCCGCAGGATGTAGGCCGTCCGTTCGGTCACGCCGATGCCGCCGCTCGCGTCGAGCAGGTTGAACATGTGCGAGCACTTGAGCGTGTACTCGAGCGCCGGCAGCACGAGGCCAGAACGCAGGAGCGTGCCGGCAAGCCCGAAGTATTGGTCGAACATCGTACGGTGCAGCGCATTCAGCTCCGCCGCAGGCATGTCTATCTGGCCGAACGCGTACTTCGACTGCTCGACCTCGTCGCGGTGACGGACCTCCCGGTAGGTCACGCCTGGCGCCCACTCCACGTCGAACACGTTGTCCACGTCCTGCAGCTCCATCGCGAGCCGCTCGAGACCGTAGGTCAGCTCCGCGGATATCGGAGCGAGATCGAGTCCGCCTGCCTGCTGGAAGTAGGTGAACTGCGTGATCTCCTGACCATCGAAGAGCACCTGCCACCCGATCCCCCAGGCGCCGAGCGTCGGCGACTCCCAGTTGTCCTCCTCGAAGCGCACGTCGTGCGCGCGCAGATCGATCCCGCACGCCTCGAGGCTCTGCAAATACAACTGCTGAACGTCGTCGGGCGCCGGCTTGAGGATCACCTGGAACTGGTGGTGCTTGAACAACCGGTTCGGGTTCTCCCCGAATCGCCCGTCGGCAGGACGGCGTGACGGCTGCACGTAGGCGACGCTCCACGGCGTCGGTCCGAGCACGCGCAGAAAAGTCTCGGGGTGCATCGTTCCCGCGCCCATCTCGACGTCGAGCGGCTGTTGAAGGAGGCAACCTCGGGAGGACCAGAACTCCGAGAGCTTGAAGATGAGTTGTTGCAGCGTGACCATTCGGACTCGATCAGCGGGCCAGTCGCATTTCGCGGAGCACCCGTGTGGATTTCAACTCCTTTTCCAGATGTGTGTTGATCAGGCGGCGGTGAGCGGTCTCCAGCTCACGAGACACCTGCGACGTCAGCGTCAGCGACTCGAGCCGCGATGGCGCGACCGATCCGGCGGACACGAGAAAGTGCACGCCCGCCGACGAAACCCCAGTACCACCCGCCGGCGCGCATCGCCGGCACACGAAGGCGTGCTCGCGCGGCGGCATGACGGCGCCGCGCTGCAGCGATCCGCCGCACACCGCGCAGGCGAGGGCCGGATACACGCCCTGCAGCCGCAACAGCCAGTACTCGAAATAGCGCGCCAGCGGATCGATGGGTGCGTCGGCCGCCAGTGCATCGACCATCGAGGCGCCCAGGCGGAACAACCGCTCATCCGCGTGTGCCTCGGGCGCCCACTCGTCGATGAGCTCGGCGAAATACCCCACGTGTCCGAGCGCTTCGGCGGTCGCCGCTGACAGCGGCGATCGGGTCGGCTCTACGTAGTTCAGCCGGACGAGATCGCGCTGTTCGCGCTCGTAGTATGCGACCCCCGCACGCGTCATCGGCTCGAGGGCCCCCGTGTACCGTGACCGCGGACGGCGCGCGCCTTTCGCCACGCCGCGCTTCTTTCCGCGATCCCGCGTCAGGAACACGACGATGCGATCGGCCTCCCCGAGCTTGTACGTGCGGAGGATCAACGCCTCCGACTTGTAAACAGGCATGCGGCGCAGGGTTCCGGTCGCTCAACATCTTACCCTGCCTTGTGCAGGTACTTCACAAAGAGCGCGCCGAGCCCGAGGAACGACAGGAAGCCGAAGACGTCGGTCAACGTGGTGATGAAGACGGATGACGCCAGCGCCGGATCGACTTTCAGGGCGCGCAGCGCGAGCGGAATCAGCGTGCCCGCTGTCGCGGCGACGAACATGTTGATGATCATCGCCATCGCCAGGATCCCGCCGAGCAACGGATCGCCTTTGAATGCCCACACGACGAGCGCACCGAGAAGGCCGCACGCCACGCCGTTGCCCACGCCGACGATCGTCTCCTTCAACAACGCCTTCCGGCTGTTGCTCCACGTCAGCTCGCCAAGGGCGATGCCGCGCACGATGACGGCCAGTGTCTGGGTGGCGGCGTTGCCGCCCATGCCGGCGACGACCGGCATGAACACCGCCAGCGCCGTCACCGCGCCTATCGTGTTCTGGAAGAGCGCGACCACCGACGCGGCCACGAACGCGGTCCCGAGATTCACCACGAGCCACGGCAGCCGCTTGCGGAGGGATTCGATCGGGCGCGTGAACACGCGATCGTCTCCGGTCACACCGGCGAGCCGATAGACGTCTTCCGTCGCCTCGTCTTTGATGACGTCGATCACATCGTCCACGGTGATGACGCCGACGAGTTTGTTCTCTTCGTCCACGACCGGGATCGCGAGCAGGTTGTAGGACGCGACCAGGCGTGCGACCTCTTCCTGGTCCATGTCCGCACGCACGCTGATGACGTCCGTCGTCATGATCCGCTTCAGCGGTGTCGTAGGCGGAACGGGCAGCAGGCGGCGCAACGACACGACCCCAACGAGATGACGGCGCACGTCGATGACGTAGAGATAGAAGACCATCTCGACGTCCCGCGATCCCTGAAGCGCCGTGATCGCCTCTCCCGCAGTCATGTCTTCGGAGAGTGCGAACACCTTCGGGTTCATGATCCGGCCGGCGGTCTGCTCCTCGTACTCGAGCAGCTCACCGACGTCGGCGCCAGCCGGCCGCTTCTGCATCAACTCCAGGACCGCGCCCGACAGCTCCTCGGGCAGGTAGTCGATGATCGCCGCAGCGTCATCCGACGGGAGCTCCTGGGCGAGCTTGACGATCTCGTCGGCGGGACGCCCGGCCAGCATGGCGGCAGCAGCCTCCGGACCGAGCTCGCTCAGCGCCTCCATCGCCAAACGGCTGTTTCGCTCGACGAGCAGCGAGAACACCGAGAGGCGATCTTTGTCGGGGAGCTCCGAGAACAACTGCGCGAGGTCCGCCGGGTACTGTTTCTGGAGCAGGTTGACGAGGTTCGACGTAGCCCCCATGCGCTGGAGACGCTTGACCGAATCGAGGACGACGTCGAGTTTGCGCTGGGCCATGATCGAAGGATTTTCGACCTGAGCGAACTGCTCAATTTAACACGAGCGGAAGTAACGAGGTAGCGCGAGTCAGGAGGCGACTGAGAGCAGGCTGTCGCAACAAGCCAACGGCGCGAGCGAGCATCTTGAGCCGAGCGAGCGCTGGCAGGCCATGGGGTGGGGCCCCATGGCAGATTAAGAATAGAAGAGGAGAAGTTTATCCGGCCGCGACGATGGAGGAAACCGCCGCGGCCGGATTGTCCGCCAGGAGGGCTGACGGGCAATGACTGTCGACTACCGACGGCCGACTAGCGCGTTCGACTAGCGCATGTCGCGCCGAATGATCGAGTCCTTGAGCGTGTAGTCCGGCGGAACTTCGAAGAGCGACCGGACCTGCTCGCTGCGAACAATGTTGGTCAGCCGGTAAACCGTATCCCCGGTGCGAGGATCGCTGTGCTTCGTGAGCACCAGCACCTGCAGGTCCGGCGAGAACCACTGTTCGGATACGACCTTGATCGGCTGCTCGTTCCCAATCGCGCCCGCGGGAATGGTCGTCGTGACGCGAGTGCCAGTTGCCACGACGCCTTCGATCGTCTGCTGACCGAGATCCTCGCGGACGCCCGGATCACCGGGTCCAGGCTGTTTGGCCGGCAGCATCCCGCCAGCGCCCGCGCCTCGCCCCCGACCGCCGCCGGCGGCGACGCCTCCGCCAGCGCCCGCCCCGCCGCTCCTGGCGATGGCACCGGCTTCGGCCGTAGCCCTGCTCGCACCTTCGTTCGCAGCGCTGGTTTCGCGCGCCTGGATACTGACGGCGGTGCCGTCGGGCGATCTGGTCGCGGTGACCACGCCGGTCGCGCCCGGTCCCACGCTGGCAGTGGCCACTCCCCGCGGCGTCGCGATCACGACGCCATTGCGGAACGCGGTCCGCGTCTCCGGAAAGAGCACGAACGTCGATTCCGCGACCGGATCGCTGATGTTCACGGTCTGAATATCGACGCCGTTGGCCGCAAGCTGCTCCCGACGAGTGCGCCCCTCGCTGTCGCGGAAGATCCGCGTGATGCTCTTCTTGACGATCCGATTGCCGTCGGCGAGCTGCTGCGTCGATTCCGTGACCGCTTCGGCCGCGTACGGCGCACCGGTCGTGAAGCGGGCTTCGACAGCCGTTCGCGCCATGGTCTGCGTGGCGGCCATGCGCTCGATTTCCGCGCGCCGCGCCATCTCCTGTGGATCCTGCGCGGCTGCACCCGCTCCCAGCCCCGCGACGAGCGCGGTCACGGCGATGAAGGTCGTCTGCTTCATTGTCTGCTCCTTGTATTCCTCGAATCGCTCGTCACGAGTCGGATCGCCCGGACCCGACCGTCCTGCCCCACGAGCAGGTCGGCCTCGACTGGCGTTCCGGCCGCGTCGGGCGGAATGTCCACGCCGTACACCGGCAGAGACGAGACGGGAATCCGCGTGCGTACGATCTCTCCGCTCTCGAAATCCGGAAGGCCGGTCGCCGCCGGAATCGCCATGAAGCCGGCGGGCCGCAGCACGCGCGGTGGCCGGCGAGCCGGGATCTTCGAAGCGCGGTTCGGCGGCGGGTCAACCGCGTGTGCGTCGACGTTTGCTGGCGTTGGGACGGTCGTGGCGGACGCGACGGTCGCCGAGGGCGTGGCGCCCGAGACTCGAGTGGAGGCCGGCGTGCTTGGCGCAGGACCTGGCGCTCGCCGGCCAGGTTCGCCGCTGCGCCACCATGCGATCGATCCTGCGGCCAGCACCAGACACGCAGCGAGCGGAATCCACCATCTGAACGGCGCGGCGGCCCGCGAGGTCGCAGTCGTCCTATCCGCCTCGAACATCGAGAGCAGCCGCTCTTCGACGGCGTCAGGCGCCCCTTCCGCCGCCACGTCCTCGGCAAGCCCACGAAGCGCTGCCGAAAGCGACCGCTCCGTGGCCAGTTGCACCGCACACGCGGGGCATTCGGCGACGTGTGCGCGCACCCGCGGCTCGTCTACGTCCGGAAGTGTTCCGCGAGCGAGATCGACGATGGCGTGCCGGAAATCCGCGCAGGTCATGCAATGCTCCTGACGCCTGGCAGCTTCAGAGGCGTCTTCCAGTTTCGTTCGGCGGCCAGCTTCGTGGTGAGCAGCTCGCGGCCTCGATGGAGGCGCGATCGAACCGTGCCCACGGGACACCCGAGCGCATCGGCCGCCTCGGCGTAGCTGAGCTCCTGCAAATCGCACAGCACCACGGTTTCGCGGTAGCGGAACGGCAGGCTCAGAATCGCTTCCCGCAGCCTCGCGATGCTTTCCTCGCGAGTGAGATCCCCCAACGGATCGGGGTGGACCGCAAACGTCGCAGCATCGTCGCGTTCATCCTGATCCGTGAGCGGCTCGAGGTTGCGGTCGCGCTCGAGACGCCGTCGCGCGCAATTGCGAGCGATGCCGTAGAGCCAGGAGATGACGTTCGATCGCCCGGGCTCATAGCGGGCCGCGACCCGCATCACCTCGACGAAAACGTCCTGAGTGACGTCTTCGGCGACAGCCGGCGTGCCGGCCATGTGGAGTGCAAACCGATAAACCGCGGCCTGACGTCGCCGGAACAGCAGCGCGAAAGCCTGCGTGTCCCCCGCCGCGATCCGCGGGAGCAACTGCTCGTCAGGCGCCTGATCGTGGGGCAAGGGCACAGCCATTCGGGATGCTGTCTCGACGCGCTCATTGTCTATTCAGTTCGAGCGGACCGAAAGTTCCAGAATCAGCGGGCCGGGCTGGCAGGGCTACCGGACGCGGGCCGCCAGCCGTTCGACGTAGGCACGCTCGTCCGGTCCGAACCACGGTGGATCGCCGGCCGCGGCGTTCTCCGTCATGCGCGCCGGCTGGGAGGTCGCAGGAATAGCGACGTGGCATCGCGGATCGCTGAGGATCCACTTGAGCAGCGCCTGCGGCCACGTTCGGATGCCGAAGGAGGCGAGCGCGGCAAGGTCCGAAGGTGACGGGGTCTTCCCGGCGACGAGTGGTCCCTGTGCAAACGGCCGCATCACCACCAGGCCAAGGCCGAGATCGTCGGCGAGCGGCAGGATTTCGCGCTCGACTTCCCGCTCGAGAGGGTTATAGGGGATCTGCACGGCATCCACTCGCCCGCTCTTCATCACTACCGCCAGCTCGCCGAACGCGCGCGGGCTGTAATGCGTCGCCCCAATCGAACCGACTCGCCCCTCGCTTTTCTGCGCTTCCAGCATCGTCAGCTGCTCGCGCCAGCTCAGGAGATTGTGAACCTGATAGAGATCGACCCGCCCGCCGAAGAACGCGAGCGCCCGTTCGATTTGTGCACGCCCTTGAGCGACGGTCGAGGCCCAGACCTTGGTCGCAACAAGAGCCGCTTCGCGCCGTCCGTCGAGCGCCTGGCCGAGCACGCGTTCAGCCTCCCCATACATCGGTGACGAATCGAAGAACCGCGCGCCGGCGTCAAGCGCGTGGTCGACGATGGTACGCGCATTCGCCTCTGCGCGGGCACCGCGGACGTCCAGGGTCTGCCACGTGCCCATGCCAATGACCGGGACGGCGAGCGCAGCTTTTCCGAGAGTCCGGGTTTCCATCGTGGATTGCGGGACCGGGTTTCGAACGAGGGGACCGGGAGGCCGGTCAGGCGCGCCGCCGGGCGCGAGGACTGGTCTCGGCCTTGGGTTTGGCGACGGGCGGATCTTCCTCGATCCACTTATGCGCCCAGTCGGTGATCGCCGTGATGGCGCTCGCGAGGGCGCGTCCTTTCTTCGTGAGCGCGTACTCGACCTTGACCGGCGTTTCCGGCACAACCGTGCGCTCGACGATGCCCTCCTGCTCGAGCTCCTGGAGACGGTCGCTGAGCATGCGATCGGTGATGTCGGGGATGGCGTCGCGCAAGGTGGCGAAGCGACAGCGGGACCGCAGCAGCACGAAGATGATCGCCCCGGTCCAGCGGCGGCCGATCAGCTCGCTCGCGCGATGAAAGCGCGTGCACAGCTCCGGGGCGTGGGCGTGAGTCTCCCGCATGATCTGCCCCCAGATTACCGCGCTCGATGCCCATCGGGCAAGTAACTTCTTGACATATAGTCACTATATAATTTATATTTACTTGCAAAATTGGCTGAAGGTAGCCCGCTCGTGGGCGCCCCTGGCCGATTGCAATGAATTGGAGGTTGCTCATGGATGCAGGACTGGCTCTCGCGCGCGTCGTCCTCGGCCCGTTGATGGCCGCGCACGGCGCGCAGAAGCTCTTCGGGTGGTTCGGCGGTCACGGTCTCGTGGCCGTCTCAGGGATGTTCGAAGGCCTGGGATTCCGGCCAGGTCGTGTGTTTGCAACGGCCGCGTCGGTGTCCGAAGTCGCGAGCGGACTGCTCGTCGCGCTCGGTTTTCTCGGGCCCATCGGCCCGGCGCTGATGCTGTCGGTGATGATTGTCGCCGCGGTGAGCGTGCACTGGCAGAATGGGCTTTTCGTAATGGACAACGGTATCGAGGTGCCGCTCCTCTACGCGGCCGGCGCTGCCGCGCTCGCCCTCACCGGGCCCGGCCAATATTCGCTCGACGCCCTGTTCGGTCTGACCCCGCTCTGGACACCCGCCGTGACGTGGGGTGTACTCGCGGCAGGCGTGATTGGCGGCGTCGCTAACCTCGCGCTTCGGCGCACCACGGTTCACGCAGCGGCGTAATCGCGCGCGCGAGCGGGGTAACGCTCGCAAGGAGAAAGAAACGATGTCAGTACGACCGATCAAACGCGTCGTGCAGTCCAAGCCCGCGATTGAAGGAGCGGGGGTGAAGCTGCGCCGGGCCTTCGGCTTCGGCAACACGTCCGACTTCGATCCGTTTCTGCTGCTCGACGATTTTCGAAATGAACGTCCTGAGGACTACCTGGCCGGATTCCCGTGGCACCCTCACCGGGGAATCGAGACGATTACCTACGTGCTCACGGGTACGGTCGACCACGGTGACAGCCTCGGCAACCGTGGCAACCTCGGCGCGGGAGACGTCCAGTGGATGACGGCCGGAAGCGGCATCCTGCACCAGGAGATGCCTCGTGGTGACGCGCAGGGACGCATGCACGGCTTCCAGCTATGGGCCAACCTTCCTTCGGCGCTGAAGATGACGAAGCCGCGCTACCAGGATGTGCTGTCGAAGGATATCCCTGAGGTGACTGACGACGATGGCACCCGCGTTCGAATCATCTGCGGTGACTTCTGGGGGAAGTCGGGACCAGTCGACGGCGTGGCCGCGGACCCTCGTTATCTCGACGTCTCAGTGCCGCCGGGCCAGCGCAAGCGGCTGGCGATTGAAAACGCGCGACATGCGTTTGCCTACGTGTTCGCCGGATCCGCGACCTTCCGCGATGCATCGGAGCCCCGCAGCGTTCGCACCGAGCACGTAGGAGAGGCGTCATCCCGCTCGGGTGAAACGGGCGATCGCTCCCTCGTGCTCTTCGACAGCGGCGACGAAATCGTGGTGCAGGCAGGCGATGACGGCGTTCGGTTCCTGCTCGTTTCGGGGAAGCCGATCGAGGAGCCCGTCGCGTGGTACGGACCGATCGTGATGAACACCGAGGCCGAGCTGCAGCGGGCGTACTCCGAGCTTCGGGACGGCACGTTCATCAAAGGACGCTAGGAGCACAACGCTGTCCGCTGTCTGCGGTCCGCAGCTCGCGGCCGGCGACGTTCCGAAAACTTCTGGTGTCCGGTCATCCGGGGTATCTTTGACGCATGATGCGTCTGATTCAGGGGGCTGTGGTGGCGCTCGCGCTGCCCACGGCCCTCTTCACTTTCCAGGGTGCTCCGAAGGAATGGACGGAGCGAACTGCTCCCTACCTGATCCTCGACGGCATCTACTACGTCGGCACCGTCGACCTCGGGTCCTATCTCATCACCAGCCCCGCCGGACATATCCTCATCGACACCGGCGTCGAGCAGAACGCGGCGAGCATCAGCGACAGCATCCGCGCACTCGGATTCAACGTGAAGGACGTCCGCATCATCCTGACGACCCAAGCGCACTTCGATCACGTGGGCGCGCTGGCAAAGCTGAAGGCACTGACGGGGGCGCGCGTCCTGGCGTCGGCGGGTGACGCTCCGCTGCTCGAACAGGGAGGCAAGGGCGATTACTTGTTCGGGCCCGAGTTCTATTTCCATGCCGTCCACGTCGACGCCATCGTCAAGGACGGCGAGGTCGTGCGGCTGGGTGGCCGGGCTCTGGTTGCTCATCTGACGCCTGGCCACACGCAAGGCACAACCACCTGGACCCTCGAGGCTCAGGACAAGCTGGGACGCGTGCGGCACGTGATGTTCATGGGCAGTACAACCGTGAACGATGGCGCGAAGCTCGTCGATAACGAGAAGTATCCGGCGATTGCGACCGACTACCGGCGCAGCTTCATGGTCCTGAAAGCGCTGCCGTGCGATGTGTTCCTCACCGCTCACGCCTCCGTTTTCCGCGGTGCGGACAAGGCGGCGGCCGCCGCTGCTGGCAAGGGCGAGGATGCGTTCGTCGACCCCAGCGGGTGCCGGGACGTGATCGAACGAATGAGGAAAGCCTTCGACGAGAAGCTCGCGGCGCAGCGCGCCGGACACGGCCAGGGTTAGCGACGGCGTTTCGAGGGTCGCCGCGCAGTACGAGGGACGCCGATCTCGTCGAGCGCGCGCTCGTTGTTGCGCCAGTCCGGGTTCACCTTCACGCGCAAATCCAGGAACACTTTTGTTTCGAAGAACTTCTCGAGATCATGGCGGGCTTCGGTCCCGATCCGTTTCAGCATCTCTCCGCCCCGCCCGATGACGATGGGTTTCTGAGACTCGTGCTCGACGTAGATGGTGCAGTACAACCGGAGCAGCCGTTCGCGATCCGACTCGTCGAACTGATCGACCACCACCGCCGTCGAGAACGGCAATTCAGCGTGTGTGTGCGTCAGCACTTTCTCGCGGACGGTCTCCGCGACGAGCGTCCGCTCCGGTTGATCGGTGAGGTAATCCTCCGGGTAGGCAGGCTCTCCTTCGGGCAGGTGCTCGAGCAGGACCTGTTCGAGCCGTTCGACGCCGTCGCCCGAGAGGGCCGACACGGGAACAATCGCGGCAAACGGGTGCCAGGTCCGCGCCCGCTCCATGAGCGGCAGGAGCTTCGGCTTCGCGATGAGGTCGATCTTGTTCAACACCAGAACGACAGGTTTCTGCACGTCGTGAATGAGCGAGGAGACGTACTCATCGCCCCGGCCCGGACGGCTCGAGGCGTCGAAGACGAGCACAATGACGTCCACGTCACGCATCGACTCCACCGCCGCGTCCACCATCCGCACGTTGAGACGGTGCAGCGGCCGGTGGATTCCAGGCGTGTCCACGAAGACAATCTGGCTTTCCTCGTAGGTCTTCACGCCCAGGATTCGCGTCCTCGTCGTCTGCGGTTTGTCGGAGACGATGGCGACCTTGGCGCCGATGAGGGAGTTGAGGAGGGTCGACTTTCCCGCGTTGGGCCGGCCGACGAGAGACACGTAGCCGCTATGCCGCATCTCAGTGCCGCCGGCCGCCGGGCTTTTCCATTTACTCCTGCCAGCTACCCTTTACCATTTGCCATTTACCATTTGCCATCCACGTCAGTGGCTCTCGACCGGCGCTTGCGTGGCTCGTCGGAAGCGGACCTTGTGGATGCGCCGGCGCTCGGCTTCGAGCACTTCGACGTGCATGCCATCGAGCTCGAACGCCTCCCCAACTGCAGGTACGCGGCCGACCCGTGACAGCACGTAGCCGCCAACCGTCTCGAAGCCGTCCGCCTCGATCTCGACGCCCAGCCGGTCCCGCACCTGATTGATGTTGACCTTCGCGCTGAAGACCCAGCAGCCATTGCCTTCGTCGACGACCGGCTCGATCTCGACGTCGTATTCGTCCCGGATTTCGCCGACGATCTCCTCGAGCAGATCTTCGAGCGTGACCAGGCCGGCCGTGCCGCCGTACTCGTCGACGACGATGGCGATCTGCATCTGCTTGCGCTGAAACTCTTTCAGCAGCTCCGGCACCCGCTTCGTTTCCGGCACGAACGCGAGCGGCCGAACCAGGGTCGCAATCGGGTGAGCCTGGCCCTCCGCGCCCGTCAGCTGAATCAAATCCTTCACGAAGACGATCCCGAGGATGTTGTCCAGGTTCTCTTTGAACACCGGGATGCGCGAGTACTCCTGCTCGCGGAAGAGCGCGCGCAATTCGTCAAGCGTCGCGTCCGCCGGGATCGCGACGATGTCGGGCCGCGGCGTCATCACCTCGCGAACCAGCGTATCGCCGAAGTCGACAATCGATTGCAGAAGCCGCCGCTCGTCGCCTTCGATCAAACCCTGCTCTTCTCCGGCGTCGAGGTACGCGTGCGCGGCCTCGCCCGGCTCCTCCTCGGTCACCGCGACAGTGGTGACGCCCTGCCGATCCCGGCGCGTGTCGACGATGAGGCGGACGAGCGTGCCCGTGAGCGGATGCAGGAAGCGCGCGGCAACGTCGAACGGCGGCAACAGCAGCGACAGCATGCGCTCGGGATTCTGCCGGACGATCATGAGCGGCAGCACGTGCTCGAAGAGAAGAATGAACACCGCCACGAACAGGAGCAGCATCCCGATTGATTGGAAGCCGGTGCGTCCCGTCAGCACGGCGATGACCACCGTCGCCAGCGAGAAAATCAGCCCGAGCATCAGCCGGGCCGGGACAAACAGCTGAATGGGGTCGTCGAGGTAGAAACCCAGGCGGTCATCCCGTCCGCCCCGCTCGACCATGAGGCGCAGCGAAAGCCGCATGAGCGCGCTGAACGCCGTCTCGATCGTGCCGACGTAGACGGCGGCCACGGCGAGCAGCAGCAGAAGCGTGATCATCGTCGCGTCTGCCGGCGCGGTCGGTTCCCGGAGGCCCTTTCGATCAGGCCGGCGCCCAGGCCGCCCCGGCGTCGCAGTCGCGCTTCGACCCGGGACATCAAACCGCCGTCAGCAGGATGGTGGTGATCGTAGCCGAGAAGGTGCAAGAAACCATGAAGGGCCAGGACCCGAAGCTCAACCGAGTAGGAATGGCCGGCCTCGAGCGCCTGACGGTGGGCGACCCCGGTCGCGATGACGATGTCTCCCAGCTGCTCGCCATCGTCGGAGGGGAAGGCCAGGACGTCCGTCGCCCGATCCTTTCTGCGGTAACGGCGGTTGAGATCCCGGATAGCCGCGTCACCGACGAGCGCGATGCCGACCTCGCCTGTCGCCCGAGCAGGCGCGACGGACTCCAGCCACTTCGCCAGCCCGGCGGCGCGTACGGGACGGCCCCGTCCGTCCGTGACGGCGACCCGTACGCGTCTACTGTCTGGATCCACCGTACGATTCGTACGCCTTGACGATCTGCTGAACGAGCTGATGCCGGACGACGTCCCGCTCGTCGAAGTGCACGAACGCAATTCCCTCGATGTTGCCGACGATCTTGACGGCTTCGACGAGCCCCGAAGTCCGGCCGATCGGCAGATCGATCTGCGTCACGTCGCCCGTGATGACGGCCTTCGATCCGAATCCGAGCCGCGTGAGGAACATCTTCATCTGCTCGGACGTCGTGTTCTGGGCTTCGTCGAGAATGACGAACGCGTCGTTCAAGGTCCGTCCGCGCATGAACGCAATCGGCGCGACTTCGATCGTTCCGCGCTCGAGAAGCCGTTCCGCCCGCTCGAGCTCGATCATGTCGTAGAGCGCGTCGTAGAGCGGCCTCAGGTACGGGTTCACCTTCTCCTGGAGGTCTCCGGGCAGGAACCCGAGCTTCTCCCCCGCTTCGACGGCGGGACGCGCGAGGATGATGCGGCTGACTCGCTTCTGCAGGAGGGCCGAGACGGCCTGCGCCATCGCGAGGTAGGTCTTGCCGGTGCCCGCCGGCCCGATCCCGAAGACGATGTCGAATTTTTCGATCGCGTCCAGATACCGCCGCTGATTGACGCTCTTCGGCAGCACCTGGCGCTTTCCTGACGTCCGCGGCCCGCCCCGGACGAAGTAGTCTCCCAGGTCAACCGCTTCGTCCTGCGCCACGAGCTGCGCGGCCGTCTTGACGTCGCCTTTCGCGAGTTTGTAGCCGCCGCGGATGAGTCCCACGAGCTGGTCGAGGACACGCTCCGCACGCCCGACGTCAGCGGCATCCCCCTCGACGATCAATTCGTGACCGTTCGAGCGAATCCTGACGTTGAACTGCGTTTCAAGGTGCTTGAGATTCTCGTCGTAGTTGCCGAAGAGCGATTCGATCCCCTCGTCCGGGACCGCAATCTTGCGCATGACGGTGGCAGGAGGTATGAGCAGAACTCCTTGAGAAAC
This sequence comes from Vicinamibacterales bacterium, assembly GCA_036258055.1. Classification (GTDB taxonomy): domain Bacteria; phylum Acidobacteriota; class Vicinamibacteria; order Vicinamibacterales; family 2-12-FULL-66-21; genus DATAEK01. The sequence continues at coordinate 8,573 of DATAEK010000043.1, read as the reverse complement.
AACCGGCTACAGTGATTTTACCATGCCGGCATTACTCAGCGCTCGCGGGGCCCCACCCCCGCTCGCTACAGCCTCGCGCCTTATTCAATGCGTCTGGGGCCCCACCCCCAGACGCTGCAGCTCGCGCGTTCGCGCTCGCTGCGGCTCAAGGCTGTCCCGCTCGGCTGTGGCCGCGGACGCTGCTGATACAACGCTCGTTCACGTTTCTCCGACAATCCAGCACGGCCAAGCGTACTCCCCCTTTACCCGTCCGTCTTCAAGTGCAGCTCGCGCAATTGACGCTTGTCGACCGTCGACGGCGCGCCGGCCATGAGGTCCACTGCCTGCGCCGTCTTGGGGAAGGCGATGACGTCGCGGATCGAGCTCTCCCCGGTCAGGATGGCGACGATGCGGTCCAGCCCGAGTGCGATGCCGCCATGAGGTGGCGTACCGTACTCCAGCGCGTCGAGGAAGAACCCGAATCGCAGCTTGGCCTCCTCGTCGGAGATCTTGAGCAGCCTGAAGATCAGCCGCTGCAGCTCCTGGTCGTGGATACGGATGCTGCCGCCGGCAATCTCGCTGCCGTTGAGCACGAGGTCGTACGCGCGTGCGCGCGCGCGCCCCGGATCCGTCTCGAGCAGCGACGCGTCGCTCTCGAGGGGGGACGTGAACGGGTGGTGCATGAACTCGTACCGCTGCTCCTCCTCGATCCACTCGAACATCGGAAAATCGACGACCCAGAGGAACGCGAAGGCGTCCGGACTGAGGAGGTTCTCTTTCCGCGCGACGTGCAGGCGAAGCTGTCCGAGCATCTTCGAGGTGGCGTCGCCGGGGCCCGCAGCCATCAGGAGCAGATCGCCGGGTCCGGCGCCCGCTGACGTCAGCGCATGCCGGATTGCGTCCTCACCCGCCGCTTTGAGCGCTGGACTTTGGACGGTGCCCTCGGGCGCGCGCGCCCACACGAGGCCAGTCGCGCCGAACTGCTTCGCCTGCTCGACCAGCTCGTCGAGCTCGCGCCGCGAGAAGCGCGCGGCGTTCGGCACGGCAAATCCCCGGACCCGGCCGCCGGCCGCCACGGCGTCACGGAAGGCCGAGAAACTTGACGCCTCGAACGACGACGACAGCTCCTTGATGTCCATGCCGCAGCGGAGATCAGGCTTGTCGGACCCGTACTTCGCGATGGCTTCGGCATACGGGAGGCGCTGGAAGCTGTTCGGCGCTTCGCGCCCGATGATCGCCATCAGGCGCTGCATCAACGGCTCGATCATCGAGAACACCAGGTTCTCGGTCGCGAACGACATCTCGAGATCGACCTGCGTGAACTCAGGCTGGCGGTCGGCGCGCAGGTCCTCGTCGCGGAAGCACTTCACGATCTGGAAGTAGCGGTCCATCCCCGAGATCATCAGGATCTGCTTGAAGATCTGCGGCGATTGCGGAAGCGCGTAGAACTCGCCCGGGTGGACCCGGCTCGGTACGAGGTAGTCGCGCGCCCCTTCGGGCGTGGACTTGGTGAGCATTGGCGTCTCGATCTCGAGGAATCCCTGGCCGTCGAAGTACTTCCGGATCTCCATCGTCGCGCGGTGCCGAAGCGCCATGTTGCGCTGCATCCGGGCGCGCCGGAGATCGAGATACCGGTACTTCAGGCGCGTGTCCTCCGACACCGGCGTATCGTCGGCGATTGGAAACGGTGGCGTCTTCGCGTCGTTCAGGAGACGGACCTCGCGCGCCTCGATCTCGATCTCACCCGTCGGGACCTTGGGGTTGACGGCATCCGCCGCCCGCCGGTCGACTTTGCCGAGCACGGCAACCACGAACTCGGGCCGCAGGCGCTTCACCGCGGACACGAGGGTATCGTTGTCGCGCGCAACGACCTGCGTGATGCCGTGGCGATCGCGAACGTCCAGGAACACGAGCGATCCGAGATCGCGAATGCGGTGGACCCAGCCGAGGAGAACGACCTCCTCGTCCACGTGCTTCAACGAGAGCTCGCCGCAGGTGTGCGTCCTGGCGAGCGATCCGAGCTGTTGATTCATACGTCTGCTCTGCCGGCGGCCGGCGATCCCCTTCCGATATGCGAAGCGACCCAGCCCGCGATCTCGGCTCGCGCGATTGACGTCTGCTGACCGGACTGCATGTCTTTCACCGTCACCACTCCCTGCGCGCGTTCATCGCTCCCGGTCACGGTGACGAAGCGAACGCCACGCGAGGATGCATATTTGAACTGCTTTCCGAGTTTGTCCGGTTCAGGATAGACGTCCACGCGCAACCCGGCGCGCCGCAACTCCGCTGCCAGGGCAAGCGTGTCAGCGATGCCCTGAACGTCGAACAGCGTCACCATCACATCCGCAGCGGCCGTCTCGAGTCCGGGGGGAAACATCTTCCGCTCGGTCATCACGACGAGGATGCGTTCGAACCCGAGCGAGAATCCGCAAGCCGGCACGTTCTCGCCCGAGAACATCCCGATCAGCCCGTCGTACCGGCCCCCGCCCCCGAGACTGCCCGCGAGATCCGCCACGGCAATCTCCATGATGGCGCCGGTGTAATACGACAGCCCTCTCGCCAGCGTCGCGTCGAATCTGAGGTGCGTACCCGCCGTCGTCGTCGCCGCGTACGCGAGGATCGACTCGAGCTCCGACACCCCTTCGAGCGCAGCTGAATCATTCGCCAGAATCGTCCGCAGCGCCGCAATCGATTTCCTGTTCGCCTCCGCTCGATCGACCGCACCATCCCAGAATGGAAGCAGCAATCGCCATGGGCCGAGCCACTGGCCGTCAGGACCCTGCGGCACACCGCGATCGCGCAGCTCGCGTTCGACACCCTCGAGGCCGATCTTGTCCAGCTTGTCGAGCGCAACAAGCGCGGTGCCGTGCAAGAGCTCCGGTACTCCCGACGCGGTCAGGAGACCCGCCAGCACGCGCCGATGGTTGATCTTGACGTCGAATTCCTCGAAGCCGAGTCCGAGGAGCACGTCCGTGACCGCCGAGCAGACCTCCGCCTCGACCACCATCGAGCGCGATCCGATCGCGTCCACGTCGCACTGGTAGAACTCGCGGAAGCGTCCGCGTGCCGGACGATCTGCGCGCCAGACCGGCTGAATCTGGTAGCGCTTGAAGAATCGCGGCAGCACGCCGCGATATTCGGCAACGACCCGTGCCAGCGGGACCGTGAGGTCGTATCGAAGCGCGAGATCCGTTTCTCCGGATCCTTCGTGCTCGCCGCGCCGAAGCACCTTGAAGATCAGCTTGTTGCCTTCTTCGCCGTACTTGCCCGTCAGCGTCTCGATGTTCTCGAGCGCGGGTGTCTCGAGCGGTTCGAACCCGTAGGCGCGGTACACACGCTCCACGATGCTTGCGACGTACTCACGTCGGCGGATGTCTTCGGGGAGAAAGTCGCGCATGCCGCGCGCGGGACGAGTGTGGCCGGTCATCGGATCCGATCAGTGTTGTCGAGTCGCCGCCCGGCTGACGGCGCGCGTACCACCGGTACAGCGCCTCGCGAGGGGCGGAGCATAAACCTCAAGTGTAACACTGCCGATCGCGGCAGTGCCCCGCGGCGCTACTTCTTGACCGTCGGATAGGTGATGCCGAGTTGCTCCAGGTACGACTTGTAACGGGACGGATCGTAGTAATACTTCTTCATCTCCGCCCGGTACTTCTCCATCGTCGCCTTATTGAGATCGATCGCCGGTTTGTCCTCAGGGCGGATGAGCGGTTCGTATTTGACTTCCTTCGTCTGCACGTTGCGGAAGTAGTCCCAGGCCTGCGTGATGTACGCCGGCGTGAGCAGCAGGTCGAGGATCGTCATGGCCTGCACCTTCGCCCCTGCCGTGGCGCCCTTGTGGGCAATCGGCGTCGCCATCGAGATGGCGTTCGCCCAGTTGTGGCCGGGAAGGCCGGGAATGTTCGAGGGGAACCGCAGCGTGACGGTCGGTACGTTCCACGAGATGTCGCCGATGTCATCGGACCCGCCGCCGCGGTTTTCGCGCACGGGTCCGGCGAGTTCCTCCTGAGGACGCGATAGCAATCCCTGTTCACGGCTGCCGAGCTCTTTCTGAAGCGCCTTCGCGAGCGTCTGGTCGGCGTCGGTCCATTGCGGCATCCCGACCTTCTTGATGTTTGCGTAAGTGACCTCGGCGATGGTCTTGTTGAAATGTCCCGGCCAGGCGCTGCCGAGGACGCGCGTGGGCAGAAGTTCGGTCCCCGTCATCAACGCCGCGCCCTTGGCAATCTGATCGCCGGTTTCCCACAGCTCTTTGATCTTCGGGTAGGTGGTCTGCCGGAAGTAGTACCAGACCGAGGCGGTCCGCGGCACGACGTTGGGCTGGTCACCCCCGTCGGTGATCACGTAATGCGAGCGTTGCTCGAGCGGGAGATGTTCGCGGCGGAAGTTCCAGCCGATGTCCATCAACTCCACCGCGTCGAGCGCGCTCCGCCCGCGCCAAGGCGCCGACGCAGCGTGCGCGGTCTCACCACGGAACGAATACTGAACCGACACGAGGCCCGTGCCGGCCCGTTCGCCCCACGAGACATTGAGATCGCTGTCGACGTGGGTAAAGAGCGCGACGTCCACGTCCTTGAAGAAGCCTTCGCGGACGAAGTAGGCCTTCGTGCCGACGAGCTCTTCGGCGGTGCCCGGCCAGACGCGGAGCGTGCCAGGGATCTTGTCGCGCTCCATGATCTTCTTCACGGCGAGCACGGCCGTGATGTTCACCGCCTGCCCCGAATTGTGTCCTTCGCCGTGTCCGGGAGCGCCTTCGATCATCGGATCGTGATAGGCCACGCCCGGCTTCTGCGAGGCTTGCGGGATGCCGTCGATGTCGGAACCGAGCGCGATGACCGGCTTCCCGGATCCCCAGGTCGCCATGAACGCGGTGGGTATGCCGGCGATCCCCTCCTGAACCGTGAAACCGTTCTTCTTCAGGATGTCGATGATGTACCGGTTCGTCTCGATTTCCTGAAAGCCGAGCTCGCCGAAGCTGAAGATCGTGTCCACCATCTGCTGCGTGAACACGGTCATGCCGTCGACTGCAGCGGCCGCCTCCGTTTTCAACTTTTCGACACGCGGGTCCGCGGGCGTGGGTTTCGACGCCTGCTTCTGAGCGAGAGGCGTCGCGGAGAGCACAGCAGTTGCGGCACACACACCAATCCATCGGAATCGACGCATCACGAACGCTCCTCAGGCAAGAAAGGGCGAGGATAGCAGAATTCAGGGATAATGAAGTCGATGGTGCCGACCGATCGCTTCGGCCGTCCGCTCCGGAGCCTGCGACTGTCCGTTACGGATCGCTGCAATCTTCGCTGCCAGTACTGCATGCCGGAGCCGGACTACGTGTGGCTGCCGCGGGAGAACCTCCTGACATTCGAAGAGTGTTCCGCCATCGTCGATGCTTTCACCGATCTCGGCGTCGACCGGGTTCGCCTCACCGGCGGCGAGCCGCTGTTGCGGCGCAATCTTGCGAACCTCATCGCCGGCCTCGCGTCCCGACCGGCCATCCGCGACCTGGCGCTGACGACCAACGGCTTGCTGCTCGATGCACAAGCGGCCAGCCTTCGCGATGCGGGTCTTCATCGCATCACGGTCAGCCTCGATACGCTGCGTCGCGATCGCTTTCGCACGCTGACACGCTTCGACAGCCTCCACGACGTCATCGCCGGAATCGACGCCGCCAGTGCGGCGGGCTTCAAGAACATCAAGATCGACACCGTCGTCATGCGCGGCATCAACGACGATGAGCTCGTCGATCTGCTGGAGTTCGGACGGACCAGGCAGGCCGAGGTGCGATTCATCGAGTACATGGACGTCGGCGGCGCGACCCATTGGTCGCCGGAGTCGGTCTTCTCGCGGGCGGACATCCTCCATCGCCTTGCGGCACACTACGGGCCGGTGGAACCCATCCTCGAGACGACGTCAGCGCCAGCCGATCGCTTCATGCTCGCCGACGGGCTGGTCTTCGGCATCATCTCGTCGACGACCGAGCCCTTCTGTGACACGTGCGATCGGAGCCGCCTGACTGCGGACGGGATCTGGTTGATGTGCCTCTACGCGCGTGCGGGAACGGACCTGCGGCGTCCTCTTCGGGCAGGCGCGTCGCGCGATGAGCTCTCGGGCTTGATTCGAACCGTGTGGTCCTCTCGCGCGGACCGGGGCGCCGAGGAGCGCCTGATGGCCGACCGGCGCGTCTCTCTCATCCCGGTGTCAGCGTTGAAGAAGGACGCTCACCTCGAGATGCACACCCGAGGCGGCTGAGCGAGCGGCGGTTCTCGCGCCGGCCAATGCGAGCAAGCGCACCGGCCGGCGCAAGCTGTCGAGGAGCACGCTACTTCGAGACGCCGCCGATCGTGATCCGCGGTTGGGTCGGCGCTTTCAGTGCCGCCGTGCCACCCAGCTGCGTGACTGTGAAGGTCGTTCCGCCAACCTGCACGGTTGCCGTGCGGTTCTGGCCTGTCTTGTTCACCTCTGTGGTGAAGGTGAACGATGTCGTTGAGGACTTCAGCGTGAGCCACGTGGCGGCGGTTGCTGCCGTCCACGTGCAGCTCGGACCGCTCGTGACCGTGACGGTGCCTGAGTTGTTCTTGCCATCCACAATCGCTGTCGACGAGCTCAGCGTATACGTGCAGTTCGAGCCCGGCTGCGTGACGGCCACAGTCTGACCGGCGACGGTCAGCTCGCCTGTCCGCGACGGCTCTCCACCGTTGATGGATGCGCTCGCGGTAACCGATCCGCTGCCGTTGCCTGAAGACCCCGCGACAATCGTGACCCAGGTCGCGCCGCTCGACGCCGTCCACGTGCAGCCGGTCTGGGTCGTAACGGACATCAGGACCGTACCACCCGATTTGCCGATCGACGTCGCCGTCGGCGTCACCGTGTACGAGCACTTTTTCTGCGCCTTCTTCCCGGCGCCGGTCGAAGTCGTGCTGTCGTCAGAGGTGAGACTCTGCGTGCTCGTGGCCGCCTGCGTGATCGTCAACGTCAGCCCGGCGACGGTCAGCGTGCCCGTGCGCGGCGAGGAACTCGTGTTCGCTTGCACCGTGTAAGAGACGGTGCCGTTCCCCGCCCCCGACCCGCCCGCGCTGATGCTGACCCACGGCGCGTTGCTGAGTGCCGTCCATGTGCAACCACTCGAGGCCGTAACCGCCACGGTGCCGGTGCCACCATCGGACGGCACGGACTGGGTCGTCGGCGAAATCGAATAGCTGCAGGTGGCGCCGGACTGGGTTACGGTGACCGACTTTCCGGCGACGGTCAGCGTCGCGCTACGGCCCTGCGCGCTGGTATTCGCCGCGACGCTGTAACTGACAGAGCCATTCCCCGTCCCGCTCGCGCCCGACGTGATTGTCACCCAGGCGGCGTTGCTCGTCGCCGTCCAGTCGCAGCCTGCGGAGCTGGTGACGGCAAGGGTGTTCGTGCCGCCGGCGGCCGGAGCTGACTGGAAGAGCGGAGTGACGTTGAACGAACACGACCCTGCCGGCTGCGTCACCGTGAATGTCTGCCCAGCCACGGTCAGTGTGCCCGTGCGTGAGCTCCCGGTCGAGTTCGCAGCAGCCGAGAACGTCACGAGGCCGTTGCCGGTCCCAGACGCACCCTGGGTGATCGTCAGCCAGGTCGCGTTGCTCGTGGCCGTCCACGTGCAGCCGCTCGTTGACGTGACTGTGATCGATCCCGAACCGCCAACCGACGCCACCGACTGACTCGTGCCGCTGAGCGTATAGCTGCAGGAGGTGCCGGCCTGCGTCACCGTGAACGTCTGCCCGGCAATTGTCAGCGTCCCGGTTCGTGAGCTCGTATCAGTATTCGCGAGCGCGCTGAATGTCACAGAGCCGTTGCCGGTGCCGGTCGTGCCTGCCGTGACCGTCAGCCAACCAACATTGCTCGTGGCCGACCACGAGCAGCCGGCCCCTGCGGTTACCGCCGTCGTGCCGGTACCAGCCGACGACGGCAGCGTCTGACTGACGGGCGAGATGGACGTCGTGCAGGACACGCCCGCTTGCGAGACCGTGAACATCTGGCCAGCCACCGTCAACGTTCCCGAGCGCGGTGATGTTCCCGTATAGGCCGCCACCGAGTAGGTGACCGTACCGTTACCGCTTCCCGATCCTCCAGCGGTCACGCTCAGCCACGGCACATTGCTGAAGCTCGCCCACGAGCATCCGCTCGATGTCGTGACGTTGACCGTCCCCGTACCACCTGACGAAGGTGTCGACTGTTCGGTCGGCGAGATCGAGTAGCTGCAGCCGACGCCGGCCTGCGAGATCGTGACCGTCCGGCCGGCGATCGTCATCGTCCCGGTGCGAGTGCTGGCGCTCGTATTCGCCGGAACGCTGTAGGTCACAGAGCCGTTGCCCGTCCCGTTCGCCCCCGCCGTGATGGTGATCCAGGTCGCGTTGCTCGTCGCCGTCCACGCACAGCCGGCCGTCGCAGTAACGGCGATCGTGCCGCTTCCACCGCCGGCGACGGCTGACTGGAAGAGCGGTGTGGCGTCATACGAGCAGGCGGCTCCGGCCTGCGTGACGGTGAACGTCTGTCCGCCGATCGTCAGCGTGCCAGTCCGCGTAGTTCCAGTGGTATTCGCTGCCACGCTGAACGTGACCGTGCCG
>DATAEK010000039.1:0-23027 GCA_036258055.1 Vicinamibacterales bacterium | reverse complement strand
TGCTCGCCATCGTCCTCCCGCGTCGCATCAATACTAGTCGATGGCAGTCAGTGCCCGTCCACGCGAACCCGAGAACCGTAGAACCGTAGAACCCTAGCAGGCCACTGAAAAAGTAAGGTTCGTGGTTACTGTGAGTTCGTTGATATTCACGCCCAAGCCTCCGCCGAGCAATCGACTGGTGACCCGACGCGGCGCGCGCGACGGTCGGTCATGCGGTGACCGGCAACAGCCGGCGCAGCCGGACGATGTTGTACGCGGCGGCGGTGAAGGTGAAGATCCAGGTGACCAGCGGCCCGCCGCGGTGGCGGAGCTTGCGCAGCCCGCCGACCGTCTTCATCCAGCCGAACCCTTGTTCCACCAGTTTGCGTTTCTGCTGACTGATCGCATACCCCGCGTGGCGCGTCGTGCGCCCGTCGATCGCGCTGCTGCGATGCGCACTCGGGGTGTACTGGGCCACGTGCGGCGTGACCGCCATCGCGCGCAGATTCGCCACGAAATCCCGCGTGTCGTAGGCTTTGTCCGCCGCGACGGTGATCCGGCGCTGGCCGCGGAGACGCCCGATCATCCCGACCGCCGCATCGCGTTCGCCATGACCGTCGGCGGGCGTGACGGTCGCGTTGACGATCAGCCCCGACCGATGCTCCATCAGCACATGCCCCAAGTAGCCCAAGCGCGCCTCCCGGCCCTGCGCTTTCTTGGAGAGCCGCGCATCCGGATCCGTCGTCGACTGATGGGTCGCGTTGCGGCGCCGCTGCCCATGGAAATTCACCGTGGGATTGCCGCCGCCGTCCGGCGGCGGGTCCTGATCGCGGGGCCGAAAACTTTTCTGACTCGCCCACGCTTCGAGCAGGGTCCCATCCACCGTGAAATGGTCGTCCGACAGCAGGCGGGCCGTGTCGGCGTGGATCAACACCGCCTCGAAGAAGGCGGACGCGATATCTCCGTCGAGCAAGCGGTCGCGATTCTTGGTGAACGTCGTCGGCGACCACACCGCGTCATCGATGCCCAAGCCCACGAACCAGCGAAACAGCAGGTTGTAATCCAATTGTTCGATCAGCTGGCGCTCGCTGCGAATCGTGTAGATCGCTTGCAGCAGCAGCGCCCGCAACAGTTTCTCCGGCGCGATCGACGGCCGACCGAAGTTGATATACAGCGTCCCGAATTTCGGCGAGAGCCGCGCCAGGGCGCGATCGGTGATGCGACGGATGGCGCGCAACGGATGGTCGGGCGGCACGCGCTGCTCCAGCGAAACATAACTGAACATCGATCCGGACTGCTCATCGGCTCCGCGCATCGGGTGGCTCCCTTCGTGGTGGGGAGCATAGTAGTACGCGCGGATCGCGGTGTCGATCCCTTTTCGGTTACTTTTTCAGTGGCCTGCTAGAGCTCGTTTCAAGAGCTGGCGGCGGGTCGCGGTTTTGAACTCACTGCTGAACCAGGGCGCCGTGAACAGGCGCTGGTAGAATCGGCCTGTTGAGAGACCACCTGGTTACGTGGAATTCCTCGGGCATTCTGGCTGGCGTCGCGACCATTGCGATCGGGCTCATCACGACGAGTTTTGCCGCCCCGGACCAGCTTCCGGCAGCGGCGCCGAGTCACACGCAGGTCGTGCTGCTGGGTACCGGGAACCCTCCTGCCGACCCTGATCGCTCCGGCCCGGCGACGGCCGTCGTCGTCAACGGCACACCGTACCTCGTGGATTTTGGAGCCGGCGTCGTCCGCCGTGCGAAGTCCGCGGCCGTCGACAAAGGAATCGCCGCGCTCGAGCCAGTCAATCTGCGCGTCGTCTTCGCCACTCATCTGCATTCCGACCACACGGTCGGGTATCCCGACCTGATCCTGACGCCCTGGGTAATCGGCCGGCGTGTTCCCCTGGAGGTCTACGGTCCCAGCGGAATCAAGGCGATGACCGAGCATGTGCTCGAGGCGTATCAGGCCGACTTCGAGACGCGGACAAAGGATCGGGGGTTGTACAAAGTCGGGGCGTTTCCGGAGGGCCACGCCGTGAACGCGCACGAAATCCGTGCGGGAGTGATCTACAAGGATGCCAATGTCACCGTGACCGCGTTCGCGACGAAACACGCGATGGAGAGTTACGGCTATCGATTCGACACACCCGACCGCAGCATCGTCATCTCAGGAGATACGAACCCAACCCAGGCGACGATAGATGCGTGCAATGGGTGTGACGTGCTGATTCACGAGGTCCTGACGCTCGAGTGGCTCGCGAAGCGATCGGATTTCCAGAGCTACGCCGCGCAGTATCACACCACGACGGCGCAACTCATCGAATTGGCGAGCAAGGCCAGACCACGCCTGCTGATTCTCTATCACGCGTCGCTGTCGCTTCGGCCAGCCGTTGACTCCGAACGGTCGACCCCGGCTGCACTGCTGCGCGAAATGTCAGCGTACACGGGCCAGGTCGTCGTTGGCCGGGATCTGGACGTCTACTGATTCGAGCCGACAGCGCGCCCCTTCTGCCTCCTCCTTCCGCCTCCGGCCACTACGTACTCTTCGATTTCTCGAACTTGATCGCCGCTTCCGTTGCCGCGATGCACGCACGGGCGGAGTCCATGGCGCGATCGGGACCGCAGGCGATCGGCTGACCGGTGCGGATCGCCGAGCAGAACCGCGAGATCTCGTGCTCGCCGGCCGTCAGACCGAGGTTTGGAGCTCCCCCGCCCACTGACGTTGCCGCCGCGGCGGAATTCGCCGGCTTCGTCTCTGACGCGTCGACGGCCGCACCGCCGGGCGTCCGCGTCACTTCGACGCTGGTCGGTCGAGGGTTCTCGTCGTTTCCTTCGCTGAAGAGCAGCGCCTCGCTCTCGTTGTACATGATGAGCGAGCCCTTCGTGCCATAGAACGCTTCATAGCGCTGGTCGAACGCGTTCGACTCGATCGAGGTGAACGTCGCGGTCAGGCCGCCCGGGTAGTCGAAGATCGCGTAGATGTGATCGTGCGCTTCGCGCCCGTGGTCCTTGAACCGGTAGACGCCGCCGGCGGCCTGCACGCCGGTCGGCGCGGAGCCCATGAACCAGTTGGTGGCATTCAGCTGATGGCTGCACAGCTCCGCGAAGAGGCCACGCGAATACTTCCAGTAGAGCCGCCAGTTCCAGAGGTGATCGAACGTCGGGTAGCCCCAGCGTGACGGATCGTAGTCGGGCGAGGGGGGACCTCCCTCGCGGCGCCAGTTGCCATTGCGGTGCCACGCCAGCCGCACATGGTACACGTCGCCGAGCAGTCCGCGCTTGATGACGCCTTCGTACGCCGCCTCGTAGACCGGGTTGTAGTTGCGCTGGTAACCGATCTCGAGGATTCGTCCCGCTTTCTCGGCGGCTGACTTCATGCGCTCGCATCCCGCCATGTCCCACGCCATCATCTTCTCGCAGAGGACATGCTTCCCCGCTTCGAGACACGGCACGACGACGTCCGCGTGCGCCCAGAGGGGCACGGCGGTGATGATCGCCTCGATGTCCTCCTTCTGGAGCATGTCCCTGAACTCGGTGTAGTGCCGCGCGGCTGGCTGACCGCGCTTGGCGAGGATCTCGTCCGCCTTCTGAAGCGAGGCGGGGTTGATGTCGGTCATCGCGAGCACCTGACCGTAGGCGGGATTGACGCGTCCGAGCAGCGCGCGCCCCTGGCCGCCGACGCCGATGAAGCCGATTCGCACCGGCCCCCCGCGCACTGGCCCCTGCATCGCCGACGCGGCGCCAAGCATCGCGAGCGCCGGCGTGCCCGACAGCGCCTTCAGAAACGACCGCCGTCCGATCTCTCGCTGTTCAGGAGTGAGAACCATAGAGGATGCTCCGCTCGATGAAAGTTGACCTCGCCTCGAACCTTGGAACCAGTTGAACCGAGAACGTAGAACCGAGAACCCCTAGAACCGGGAACCCTAGAACCAACTCTGATCGCCCGCTACCGGCTGCGGACGACCGTGACGCCGGAGAACCGGCCAAACACTTCGAGCGCCCCGTGCGCCTCGCCGAGCAGCAGCGCCATCGTCTCCGGGTGCGCGTCGCAGTAGCGCCGGGCGAGATCCGGTCCGCCGATCAGGAACGCTGTGGACAGGGCGTCGGCCCGCGTGGCGTCTCCGGTGATGACGCTCGCGCTGACCACGCCGCGCGTGGGCCAGCCCGTGCGCGGATCAATGACGTGCCCGTATCGCGTACCGTCGACGACGACGAACTGCTCGCCCGCGCCGCTCGTGCCGAGCGCGCCGTCGCGCAGATAGATACGCGCGATCCGGCCGGAGCGCACGCGCGAGGATCGGATATCGATTGGCCAGCCGCGTCCGTGACCGCCGACGGCGAGAACGCTGCTTCCGCCGGCGGACACGAGCGCGTGTCGCACCGTTCGCGCGCGCAACAGGCCGCCCATACGATCGACGGCGTAGCCTTTACCGATCGCGCCGAAATTCAGCGCCATACCCGGCGCCGCAAAGCGCACGGTCAGGGCCAGCGGATCGAGCGCCACGCGATCGAGGCCGACGAGCGCGCGCGCCGCGTCGATTTCTTCGCCTCTCGGTACGCGTCCCTCGCGGCGCAGGAAGCCCCACGTGCGGCTGAGCGGCGTGGACGTGACGTCGAATGCGCCACCGGTCTCCGCATGCAGCCGTGCGCAGCGTTGCAGGAGATCGAAGACCTCCGGAATCGTGCGAGCGCCCGCACCCGCGCCCTCGCGATTCAGCCGCGAGGCCTCGCTCGTGTCGCGGAACACCGTCAGGAGCGCTTCGATCCGATCCGCCTCGTTGAGCGCTTCGCGCGCGGCGTCGACCTGACTGGCTTCCGCCGGTGGCAGCGTCACCTCGAAGCGGCACGCCATCGCCGTGCGATGGACCCGAAGCCAGCTCGCCGCCGGCGCCGACCGCCGCGAGAAATCCAGGGCGAACAGGTCACGTCGTCTGACGGTCATGCGGCTTTCCCGGCAGCGTTTGGGGGCGCCACGATGCGTTCCATGAAATCACGAACGATGGTCGTCACCAAGCCAAAACTCCATCCAAGGGCCACAATCGGCGCGCAATTTCCCGCGTTTTTTTGGTCACGATCCAGCGCGCATGCCCCGCTCCGCCCGCTCGGCCGTCCAGACCGGCCCATCCGGAAAGCGAAACGCCGATCGCGAGGCCTCGCGAATCGTAATGCTATAGCCCGGTTTCACCGGCGGCATATAGCGCCCGCGCCAGATCGTCACCGGATCTTCGAAGTGCTCGTGCAGGTGATCCACGTACTCGATCACCCGGCCCTCCATGGTTCCGCTCACCGCGATGTAGTCGAACATCGAGAGGTGCTGGACGTACTCGCAGAGCCCGACGCCGCCTGCGTGCGGGCACACAGGCACGTCGAACTTTGCGGCCATCAGCATCACGGCGAGGTTTTCGTTCACGCCACCAAGACGGCAGCTGTCGATCTGGCAGAAATCGATGGCCCTGGCTTGCAGCAGCTGTTTGAACACGATTCGGTTGGCGCAGTGTTCCCCGGTGGCAACGCCAATCGGCCGCACGGCTCGCGCGATCGTGGCATGGCCGAGGACGTCGTCAGGGCTCGTCGGCTCTTCGATCCACCACGGATCCAGATCCGCGAGCGAGCGCACGCGATCGATCGCCTCCCGCACGTCCCACTGCTGATTCGCATCGATCATCAGCTTTCGCATCGGGCCGATCGCGTCTCGGACCAGTTCGACGCGCCGGCGATCGTCTTCGGGCCGTCCGCCAACCTTGACCTTGAAATGCGTCCAGCCGTCGGCGATCGCCTGACGGCACAGGTCTCTGATCGCGTCGTCGCCGTAACCCATCCACCCGACCGACGTCGTGTACGCGGGATACCCGCGCGCCAGAAGATCGCGTTCGCGATCCGCCTTCGTTGGTACGAGGCGTTCGAGGATATCGACCGCCTCGTCCGGACCGAGCGCGTCGGTGATATAGCGGAAGTCGATGCACGACACGAGCTGCTTCGGCGGCATGTCGGACAGCAGCTTCCAGAGCGGCCGGCGCTCGGACTTCGCGTAGAGATCCCACACGGCGTTGACGATCGCGGCAAGCGCCAGGTGGATGACCCCCTTCTCAGGTCCAAGCCATCGAAGCTGCGAATCTGAGGCGAGGCTGCGCCAGAAGCCCGCGAAGTTCGAGGTGATCTCGTCGAGCCTCAGGCCGGTCACGAGATGACTGAGGGCCCCGATGGCGGCGACGCAGATCTCGGTGCCGCGGCCGATGGTAAACGTCAGCCCGTGGCCTTCGAGGCCATCGTCGGTGCGCAGGATGACGTACGCCGCGGAGTAGTCGGGATCGACGTGGACCGCGTCGGTGCCCGCCTGCGTTCGCGACGTGGGAAACCGGAGATCGATGACGTCGAGCGTGCGAATCGTTCTGCTCATGAGCGCCTCAGGCTGCGCGCAACGATTCCCGGAAGCGGTCGAGTCCGACCGCCAGCACGATGATGGTTCCCGTGACGATCTGCTGTACCCAATTCGGCAACCCCTGCTGCGAGCAGCCGATCTGGATGACGGCCATGATTGCCGCGCCGCCGAGCGTGCCGGCGACGCTGCCCTTGCCTCCCGCGAGACTGCCGCCGCCGATGATCACCGCGGCGATCACGTCGAGCTCGAGCCCCACCGCGACTGTCGGGTCGCCAACCGACAACCGGGAGAATTCCAGCACACCTGCGACGCCCGCCAGCGCCGCAGCCAACGAGTACACCGCCAGCTTGCATCGTTCGACGCGCACGCCGCAGAGCCTGGCGGTACGTTCGTTCGAACCGATCGCGAAGATCTGCCGGCCGAACCGCGTGTAGCGCAGGATCCCCGCGACGATCAATGCGAGCACGATCGTGATCCAGATCCCTACCGGTACCAGAAACCCGCTCCCGTCTCGCGCGGTCCGCAGCAGGCTGTTCAACCAGGTGATCGGCGCTTCGATCCGGCGTTCGTCGGCCAGTCCTTTCGCCGCACCGCGCACGAGCAGCATCGTCCCCAGCGTGACGATGAACGGCACGACCTTGAGCCGCGTGACCAGGAGACCGTTGACGGCTCCGCACAACGCTGCCCCGCCGATTGCGGCCAGCGCCGCGACACCCGGACCGGCGTCCCGGCGCAAGACGAGCGCGGCAATCACGGTGCTCAGCGCGATGATCGACCCCACCGAGAGATCGATGCCGCCCGAGACGATCACCAGCGTCATACCGAACGCGGCGACGCACACGATGGCCGTCTGCCGCGCCATCAGCTCGAGGTTCCCAGCGCGGAAGAACTGCGGTCCGATCAACAGGCCGAAGACCAGCGCCACGAGCACGAGGCCGGCCAGGACGCCGCTTTCGCCGAGGAGCCCCCGCAGCGTCATGAGGCTGCGCGCGCGCCGGACGCTTCCATCAACAGCGCGTGTTCCGTCCAGCTCGAGGCCGGGCGTGCGGGCCCGAGGCGGCCGCGGCACATGACCGCGATGCGATCGCAGACGCCGATCAACTCGGGCAGGTAGCTGCTCACGAGCAGCACGGCACGCGGACGCCGGTCAGCGGGCGCGGACACGAGCCGGTCGATGAGCGCGTAGATCTGCGCCTTGCTGCTCACGTCGATGCCGCGTGTGGGCTCGTCGAGGACGAGCACGTCTACGTCGTGGTGCAGCAGCCGTCCGACGGCGACCTTCTGCTGGTTGCCTCCCGAGAGCTGCGCGATCGTTTGCCGCGGGCCCGCGCAGCGGATCGCGAGACGATCGATCCACGTCCGCGCTGCAGCGTTCTGGCGGGCCGGCAGAACCGTGAACCCCGGGCCCAGCCCGTCGAGATGCGACATCGTGAGGTTGTCCGCAACTGACAGGCCCACGGCGAGGCCCTCGCCAGTACGATCCTCGCTCAGCATGCCCATGCCCTGACGCCATCTCGAGTCCGGCGCTGCCGGTCCGGTGTAGACACCGACGCGGACACGACCGCTGCGAATCGGCTCCAGGCCGAAGATCGATCTGAGCAGCCGGGTACGTCCTGCGCCGAGCAGCCCGGCGATACCCACGATTTCGCCGCGATGCAGCGTCAGTGTTGCCTCGCCCGGCATCAGGTCATCGAGCTCGAGGATCGGTTCGCCCGCCGATCGATCGCTGTGCGGATACATGTCCTCGAGCGTTCGGCCGACCATCAGCTCGACGACGGTGGTGGCCGTCATGCCGGCGGTTGCGAGCTCGCCAGCGTTCCTGCCGTCGCGAAGGACCACGACGCGATCAGAGACCGCCTGCACCTCTTCGAGGAAGTGCGAGATGTAGACGATCGCGTGGCCTCGGGCCCTCAAGTGCGCGATCAGACTGAACAGCCGCTGAACGTCGTCGTGCGCCAGGCTGCTGGTGGGCTCGTCGAGGATCAGCACCTGGCAACCGGTGGCAAGGGCGCGCGCGATTTCGACGAGCTGTTGGGCAGCGGGCGACAGCCGTCCGACGATCGCCGACGGATCCAGTTCCGGGTGACCGAGTTCCTGCAGCGCGCGGACGGCCTTCGATCGAAGCTCGTCGCGCAGCACCACGCCGAATCGTGACGGCTCGACCCCGAGCGCGATGTTCTCCATGATCGACAGGTGCGGCGCAAGCGAGAGCTCCTGGTAAATCATGGCCACGCCCGCCAGACGCGCGTCGAGCGGGTCGCGTGGCGCGTAGGATCGGCCTTCGACGGTCATGCTGCCGGCGTCGGGACGAAGCGCGCCGGCCAGGATTGCCATGAGCGTGCTCTTGCCAGCACCGTTCTGACCGACGAGCGCGCAGACTTCACCAGCGCGAACCGCCAGATCGACACGGTCGAGCGCAACCGTCGCGCCGAATGACTTCCGCACGCCACGCATCTCGAAGCGCGGCGGCGCGCTTACGGTTTCAGCCATCGGGAGAGATCCGGCTTCAGCAGTTCGTGGATTTGCGGATCGTTCATTTGATCGCGCGTGACGAGATGCACCCCGGTGTCGATGCGTTTCTCGACCGGCTGGCCGCGGAGATGGCCGACCATCGCCTTGACCGCGAGATAGCCCATGTTCACGGGATCCTGAACGACGAGCGCCTCGATGTGGCCATCCGCAAGGCCCTTGACGAGGTTTTCGGATGCATCGAAACCGATGAACCGGACCTTTCCCGCCCACCCGTTGTCCTGAAGCACGCGAAGCATCGCAAACGTCGACGACTCGTTCGGACAGAAAATGCCGTCGATCGACAGGCTTCCATCAGCCGCCTTGTATCGGCTGAGCAGCGCCTCGCCCCGCTTGTGGGCCTCCTCGACGTCTGCACCGCCGTACTGGTTGCCGCTGACCACCTCGATTCCGGGATGCGCCGCGAGAGCTTCGAGAAAGCCTTCCTCACGCTGGTTCGTGCTGTCGTGACCCTCGGCGTAGCGGAGCATCACCACCTTGCCGGTGCCATGGAGCACCGACGCCAGGTGCTCCCCCGCCAGGCGTCCACCTTTGCGGTTGTCGGTTGCGACGAAGCTGACGTAATCGCCGCCCTTCAATCCCGAGTCGAAGATGACGACGGGAATCTTGTTACGGGCTGCGTCTGATACCGGCGCGGTCAACGCCGACTCGTCGAGCGGCGCCAGCACGATCCCCGAAACCCCACGCGTGATGAAGCCCTCGACTTCCGAGATCTGCGAGGCGCGATCGTCCTCGCGCAGCGGTCCGCGCCAGATGACCGCCACGCCGAACTCCTGCGCCGCCTTCTCCGCACCGGCGTGAATACTCTGCCAGAACACATGCGAGGTGCCCTTCGGGATGACGGCGATCGTTGGCTTGCCGTCATCGGGCCGGCCGCGGCACGCAGTCCCGGCGAGCGCAGCCAGCAGCACACAGACCAGTATCCTTTTCATGGCAGGGGCTCCTCCGCTGCAGCGGTCAGACGGGCATCGAGACGCCAGAAACGATTCGCGTTTCCCCCGAGGATCGCCTGCCGTACCGGCTCCGGATGATCCTCCAGATAGTCGGTGATCAGTGCGTTGACCCGGCCATACTCGCCGGCGAGGGTGCACACCGGCCAGTCGGATCCGGCCATGAGACGCGTCGGGCCAAATGCATCGAACACGACGTCGAGGTACGGGCGGATTTCTGCAAGTGTCCAGCGACTCCAGTCCGCTTCCGTCACCAGTCCCGAGAGCTTGCACCACACGTTCGGATGCGCCGCCAGCGAACGGAGATCGCGCTCCCATTCGAGGATCCGTCCGGCGCGAATCTCTGGCTTGGCAAGGTGATCGAGGACGAAGGGCTGACGCTCGAACCGCGCGACGAATTCCGCGGCGATCGACAGGTGACGCGGATAAATCAGGATGTCGTAGGTCAGACCGAATTCTTCGAGCTGCGCGATCCCACGGCAGAAGTCATCGCGCAGGAGAAATCGATCGTCCGGCTCTCCCTGCACGATGTGCCGGACACCTACAAGTTTCGGGTGCGCCGCAAAGCGCTCCAGCTGGGTCCGGACGTCGTCCGACTTCAGATCAACCCAGCCGACCACGCCGGCGATGCGCGGGTGCTCGTCCGCGAGCTCCAGCAGCCAGCGTGTTTCTTCCAGCGACTGTCTCGCCTGAACCGCGATGCAGGCGTCCACTCGAGCGCTTTGCATCTCCCGCTCGAACTCCCCCGGGAGAAAGTCCCGTCGCAGAACCGACATGGAAGCATCGATCCAGTCGTACTCCGACGGCTCGTAGCACCAGAAGTGTTGATGAGCGTCGATGCGCATCCGGCTGACGTGGGGCTCCGCTCCGCACTCCGGCTCGGTCCCTTGACGGGACCCCTGCGCCCCGATCGGCTCCCTCGCGGGCGCGCTGTGCGCGCCGCCGTCATGCGGAACCGCGAACGGAATGCTCGTCAGGGGCCGCATAACGGTCTAGACCTCGGGAATTGGCGTGCCGCCGGCCGCACTCGAGCGATAGCACGCTTCGACCAACGCCATCGTTCTAATCGCGTCGGCGACCGGTGAGATCAAACTGTCGTCCTCGCCGGCAACGTATCGCTGCAAGTTCGACATCGGACCTTCGAAAGCCTCGATGAACCACGACCCTCGCAATGGAATCTGCCGCCACCCCTCTTGCCCCCGCGTGATCTCCAGGCGGTCGGGCTGTCCGCGCGGGTAATCGAGGTTCACCCCCATCGTCAGGATCGCTGTGCCGTCCGTGCCTTCGATCTTCAGCATCGACTCACGATGCGCGCCGTCGTGCGCGTGCGTGTGGTTCAGCATGAGCGAGCACCGGAGGCGATCGCCGAAGTCGAGAATGGTTGTCGTTCGCGTGTCGCGAAGCTCGGGCAGCAGCGGATGACCCACGCCGCGGCAATACACCCCTCGAGGCTCACCGGCGATCAGACGGATGGCGTCGAGGTAGTGAATGGAGTGATAGAGCACTTCGAGGCGCGGCGCTCCGCGCAGGAACGACCATTGTTCCCATGGCTGACGCACGACGAGACGAACCTCGATGTCGACGATCTCCCCGAAGAAACCATCACCCTGCAGGTCCCGCAGCGCGAGCATCCCGGGGCTGAATCGGAGCTGGAAATTGATTGCGGCCGTCAGGTCACGATCGCGACAGATTGACAGGATCGCGCGTGCCTGATCGAGATTCTCCCCCATCGGCTTCTGGATCAGAACGGCGGATCCTGTTGGAATGCAGCGCAGCACGCCGGCGACCTGATCGCCGGGCACCGCGAGATCGTACACGGCACCTGACGCGGCACAGGCTTCGGCCAGACTGCGGAAGACGGTAAGGACGCCAAACGTTTGCGCCGTCTCACGCGCGGCGTCCGGCTGGATGTCGTAGAGTCCAGCCACGGGGAACCCGAGGCGCTTGTAGACGGGCAGGTGCGCGGTGCGCACGATTGCGCCGGCGCCGATGATGACGATCGGCCGCGGACGCGACGGCACGTTCCAGGCCTGGCGGGAATCAGCCATGAGCCCGAGGGTCAGGGTCTGCGCATGCGTTCGGGGAAGCGCGTCTGGACAGGCTCATCGTCGTCGAGGCGGAAGACTTCATCCATGAGCGCCCACGAGGCCCCGGGCTGAGCGCCATCGACCGGCTCCTGCAGCGACTTCATCAGCCGCTCCCACTCGGCGACGCGCGGAGATGAGGCCGCATGCCGTGCAAATGCGCGTGTGATGTCGAGCCCGTCCTCCATGACCACGACCATGACGAGACGACGGCCCAGCAGATGAATGTCCATGTTCCGCACGCCGACCGTGCGAAGGCTCTCGACCACCTCGGGCCAGACGCGGCGGTGATGTTCCCGGTAGGCCGCAATCGCCTCCGGATCGTCACGCAAATCGACGGTCAGCACGTACTGCTTCATGACCAGTTGACGACCCTCTGCCGGGACTCCCCCAAGCCGTCAATCCCAAGGGCCACGACGTCGCCCGCTTTCAAGTACACGGGTGCAGGGCGCATGCCGAGCGCAACACCGGCCGGAGTGCCAGTACTGATGACGTCACCCGGCAGCAGCGTCATGAACTGACAGACGTAGCTGACGAGAGCAGTCACCCCGAAGATCATGTTGGCGGTGGAGCTCCGCTGGCGGGTTTCACCGTTGACCGTCAGCCACATGTTCAACCGGCTCGCATCGCCGACTTCGTCCGTGGTGGCGAGGAACGGGCCGAGCGGCGCAAACGTGTCGGCGCTCTTCCCCTTCACCCATTGTCCGCCGCGCTCGAGCTGGAAGGCGCGCTCCGAGTAGTCGTTGTGGAGAGCGTAGCCGGCAACGTGTTCGAGCGCACGCGACTCTTCGACGTAACGTGCCGTCTTTCCGATCACGATGGCCAGCTCGACTTCCCAATCCACTTTCGTGCTCCCGCGGGGGATAACGAGATCGTCGTCCGGGCCGGACAGGGATGTGGTCGCCTTGAAGAAAATCACCGGCTCGGCCGGCAGGTCCATCCCGCTCTCGGCTGCGTGATCGCGATAGTTCAGGCCGATGCACACGATCTTGCTGGGCCGGACGATGGGGGCGCCGAGACGGGTATCCGCCGGCAGACGGGGTGCACGAGCCGCCTTTGCAGCCTCCCACTCGCGCAGTCCGGCGAGGCCGCCATTGTCGAAGAAAGCCTCGTCGTAATCGGACCCGAACGACGATGCGTCGATCCGCGTGCCATCCGCGAGTTGAAGCCCAGGCCGTTCGTGGCCCGGCTGTCCGAATCGAATGAGCTTCATGCGACAAGCACCCCCCCGTCGATGGGATAGGCCTGTCCGGTGACGAACGACGCCTCTTCGGAGCAGAGATACAACGCCAGGCTCGCGACTTCAGCCGGTGTGCCCATGCGGCCGATCGGCTGATACGCCGAGAGCTGCTGAAGGACCTCCTGCTCGCGTCCGGCGTAGTGCTGCGCGACGTACTGATCGACGAACGGCGTGTGGATGCGGGCAGGACAGATACAGTTGCAGCGAATGTTCTGCTTCACATAGTCGATCGCGATCGACATCGTCATCGTATGCACGGCTCCCTTGCTCATCGAGTACGCAAACCGTTCCGGTATTCCGATGAGCGAGGCAATCGAGGCCATGTTCAGGATGACGCCGCCGCCCTGCTGGAGCATCCTCGACAGCGCCGCGCGGGCGCAGTGAAAAACGCCCTTCACATTGACGCCGAAGAGGCGATCGAGGTCTTCTCCGCTGGTCGTCGCCAACGTCCCGACGTGAGCGATGCCCGCGTTGTTCACCAGGATGTCGACGCGTCCAGCCGCCGCATCGATCGCCTCGAATGCCGCCGTGACAGACGCGGCATCGGCAACGTTGCACGTAATTGCGTCACCCCGACCGCCCGCGTCCCGGATCGTTGCGACCGTCCGGCTCGCCGCCTCGGCATTGACGTCGAGCGCAACGACGTGCGCACCCTGCCGCGCAAAAAGGGTGGCGATCGCCTCGCCGATCCCCGAGCCCGCCCCGGTGACGACCGCGACCTTGTCTGTCAGTGTGAACACCGTTCCGGGCCCTTCGCCGGTCGCCATGCGGGAACCTGGCGGCCTCGCGTGAAGTACTATACTTTAGCGGTAAAGTCAACGTGATTTCGCACGATCGGCGAGTCACGCCGGCCCCTTCCCACGCTTGAGCGAGGGAAATTTTATCGATAAAGTGGTCCCACAGGAAAGTACCGGAGCCCGACCCGCCCAGGAGGATTCGTGTCGGACGGCCACGCCACATCGCGCAGAGACTTCGTCAAGATCGCCGGCGGCGCGGCCCTCGGTGTCTGCGTCGCCGGCCCTGAAGCAGCGCTCCAGGCGTGGCAAGGGGCGTCGTCGCCGGCGGTGCGATTCGGGTACGCCGCCATCACCTGGGAAGGAAACGACGTCCAGGCGATCGATGATGTGGCGGCGGTGGGGTTCAAAGGCATCCAGCTGCGGTCGTCCGCACCCGAGAAATTCGGCGATGCGCCAGGCGCGTTACGCGATCTGCTGCAGAAGCGGCAGCTCACGATGGTAGCCCTCTCCAGCGGCAACCTGCGCATCGATCCTGCGGTCGAGGCCGAGGAGCTGGCCAAACACACGCGCAACGCCAAGTTCGTCAAGGATGTCGGCGGGCTGTATCTCCAGATCATCGACGAACGGCCGAAGCGCGCGATCGTGCCCGCCGACTACAAGCGGCTCGGCGTCCTGATGACCGAGCTCGGGAAGCGCACCGCGGATCTGGGGATCCCTCTCGTCTATCACCATCACATGAACAGCCTCGGTGAGCGGCCGGAGGAGGTTGCCCCCATCCTCGAGGCGGCCGATCCGAAGCTGGTCAGGCTGCTGCTCGATGTGGCCCACTATCAGCAGGGGGGCGGCGATCCCATCAAGGCGATACGCCAGTATCACGATCGCATTCAGCTCCTGCACATCAAGGACGTCGTCAGCCCGGCCCCAGGCGCGACGGGCGACGTTTCGCGCTCCTACCAATTCGTCGAGCTCGGACGCGGCAAAGTCGATCTCAAGGGAGTCTTCGCGGCGATCAAGGAGGTCGGGTTCCGCGGGTGGGCGATCGTCGAGTTGGACAAAGTGCCCGATCCGTCCCGGACGCCGAAGGATTGTGCCATCATCAGCCGCGATTACCTCAGAAACACATTCGGGTTCACCATCTAGCCACCAGGTCCCTCAACGTCGCGAAGGGGCGAGGAGACGATCAGTGCATCAGCAACGAACCTATCTCGCCGGCGCCGTCCTGCTGGTCGCGGTTGCCGCGGCAGGGCTCGCCGCCCGTGCGAGCCGTATTCAGATCACCCCGAACGAAGCGGGCCGCCGGGTGGACATCACTATCGACGGCAAGCCCTTCACCTCCTACATCTGGCCGACGACGCTCAAGAAGCCGGTGCTGTATCCGCTCCGGTCCGCAAAGGGCACGATCGTGACCCGGGGGTTTCCGCTCGATCCGCGGAAGGGCGAGCGAGTCGATCATCCACATCACGCCGGACTGTGGTTCAACTACGGAGACGTCAACGGCCTCGACTTCTGGAACAACTCGGATGCCATCCCCAAGGAGCAGGAAGGCAAGATGGGCACGATCCTGCACCGGAAGATCGTCGAAGCGAAGGGGGGCGACGATCGCGGGGATCTGGTCGTCGAGATGGAGTGGCTCGGGCCTGACGGCAAGCCGCTCCTCCGCGAGCACACGCAGTTCGTGTTCCGCGGCAGCGCGGACTCGCGGAGCATCGATCGCATTACGACGTTGACCGCGCTCCAGACCAAGGTCATTTTCAACGACAACAAGGAAGGTGTGATCGGTCTGCGCGTCGCACGCGGGCTCGAGCAGCCAGCCGACAAGCCCGAAGTCTTCACGGACGCATCCGGCCGCCCGACGGCTGTGCCGGTGCTCGACAACACCGGCGTCACCGGCCAGTACACGAGCAGCGAGGGACTCAAGGGGGACGCCGTCTGGGGAACCCGTGGCCGGTGGGCAATCCTCACCGGCACGGTCGAATCGGAGCCGGTCACGCTCGTGATGCTCGATCACCCCTCGAACCCGGGCTTCCCCACCTACTGGCACGCACGCGGCTACGGCCTCTTCGCCGCGAACCCGCTCGGACAGAAAGTGTTCAGCGAGGGGAAGCAGGAATTGAACCTGACGCTGGACCCCGGCCGCTCCGCGACGTTCCGCTACCGCATTCTCATCCTCGGCGGCACGGCCAAGCCTGACGCTATTGAGCGGGAGTACAGGACGTTCACACAAGGGTCCTAGGTGGGGCGGGTTGGGCAGGTGGGGCGGGTTGGGCAGGTGGGGCTCGGCGCTCGGAACAGCCTGATTTCGATCCAAGCGGCCTGTTGTCAATAACCGGCGGCGCGAGCGAAGGCGAACGCTGGCAGGCCCCGGGGTGGGGCCCCCGCGGCAAAATTGAAGAATGCTTGACCGGGCGCGTCGATAAGCCACGCACATGTGCCGAGAATCCGTCTAAGTCCCACCATGCGTATCGGCATTATCGGCGGCGGGAACATCAGTCACACGCACGCGCGAGCGGCGCAGGCGATCCCTGGTGTGACGGTCGCGGCGGTGTTTGGTACCAATCGCGACCGGACGTCGGCCCTGGGCCGCGAGTTCGGCGCCAAGACCTACGACAACCTCGATCGGTTCCTCGATCATCGGCCGATGGACCTCGTGGCAATCGGGAGCCCGTCCGGTCTTCATGCCGAGCACGGCATGGCAGCCGCGCAGCGGGGACTGCATGTGCTCGTCGAAAAACCCATCGAGGTCACGGCGCAACGCGCAGATGATCTCATTGCCGCGGCCGGCGCCGCAGGCGTGAAGCTGGGTGTGTTCTTCCAGGACCGTCTGCGCCCTGCGCTGCGCCGGATCAAGGCGGCCCTCGACGCTGGTGAGATCGGCAAGCCGGTGATGATCGCGGGACGCGTGAAATGGTACCGTCCACCGGACTACTACGCGGGATCGCGATGGCGGGGCACCTGGACGCTCGATGGCGGCGGCGCGCTCATGAACCAGGGAATCCACACCGTGGACCTGATGCAATGGCTGTTCGGGCCGGTCGCGCGCGTGCAGGCGTGGATCGGAACGCGCGTTCACGCGATCGAGGTCGAAGACACGGCCGCGGCGATCTTCGAATTCGCGAGCGGCGCAGCCGGCACGATCGAGGCGACGACCTCGGCGTATCCGGGATACGCCCGGCGCCTCGAGATCACAGGAGCGGAGGGCACCATCGTCCTCGAGCACGATCGGATCGTGACGGTCGATCTGCGATCGCCGTCGGCGCACGTATCGGTGCAGGCGTCCGGTGATTCGACGCGCAGTGCCGCCTCACCGGTCGTCTCGGACGCCTCCGCGCATCAACGGGTGCTCGAAGACTTCATTCGCGCCATCGAAACCAACGGCACCCCGGCCTGTGACGGCCGTGCCGCCAGATCCAGCGTCGAGCTCGTCGAAGCCGTCTACGCGTCCGCGCGTGCGGGACGGCCAGTCATCCCTGGCGAGCGGCGCTAAGAGGACGGGCGGACAAGCGTCTGCAACCGCGAGCGGGGCGGCCGTGGTGGACCGTCCGTGAAGTGAAAACAGGCGTGGTATCAGCAGCGCCTGCGGCCGCAGCCGAGCACGAACGTGCGAGGCTGCAGCGAGCGGGGGTGGGGCCCCGCGAGCGCTGATAAATGCAGTCAACAAATCACATGCCTCACGATCTCGATCGACGCGATTTCTTCAGGACTGCGGCGTCCGGCGGCATCCTCGCCGCGGCCGCGCTGACGGACACGCACGCACAGTCCGCCGCCGTCATCGCCAGCGAACGCAGCGTCTGGGTCGGCGTGCTCCGCCGGCTTGCCGATCCCGTGCTGACAAACCTCTCACGCGGGACACTCAAAGCGCGTATGCCGGTCGAGCAAGCCGCGGGCGCGAATCGGCAATCGGTCACGCATCTCGAGGCGTTCGGGCGGCTCCTTGCCGGCATCGCCCCCTGGCTGGAACTGCCCGACGACAGCAGCGACGAAGGACGGCAGCGCGCCGAGTGCCGGCGCCTCGCGCTGGCGTCGATCGGACGCGCGGTCGATCCCTCGTCTCCGGATGCGCTCAATTTCACACGGGACCGACAGCCGCTCGTGGACGCGGCGTTCCTGGCCCAAGGACTCCTGCGGGCGCCTCATGCGCTGCTCGGTGCATTGGATGTCACGACGAAGCAGCAGCTGGTGACGGCGCTCGAATCCACGCGCGCCATCGTGCCTGGCTACAACAACTGGCTGCTCTTCTCGGCGATGGTCGAGGCCGGACTGCACGCGCTCGGCGCCAACTGGGATCGGCTGCGCGTCGACTACGCGCTGCGCCAGCACGAGCAGTGGTACAAGGGCGACGGAGCGTACGGGGATGGCCCGGATTTCCACTGGGACTACTACAACAGCTTCGTCATCCAGCCGATGCTCGTCGACGTCCTGATGGAATGCGGCGAGGAAAACGCCGCGTGGAAGGAGATGATCGCCCGCGTCCACGCGCGCGCGCGACGCTACGCGGCGATCCAGGAGCGCCTCATCGCCCCGGACGGCAGCTTTCCGCCCATCGGACGCTCGATCGCGTATCGCTTCGGCGCGTTTCACCTGCTCGCGCAGTTGGCGTTGCGCCACGCGCTGCCGGAAGGGATCGCCCCCGCGCAGGTACGGAGCGCGCTGACCGCGGTCATCAAACGCACGACCGGAGCGCCAGGGACCTTCGACGCGGATGGCTGGTTGACGATTGGATTCTGCGGCCATCAACCGGGCGTCGGTGAGACCTACATTTCAACCGGCAGCCTGTACCTCTGCGCCGTCGGTCTCCTGCCGCTCGGACTGCCGGCCGCCGATCCATTCTGGTCCTCACCTGCAGAACCGTGGACCTCCGCGCGCGCGTGGTCAGGACAGTCGTTCCCGATTGACCACGCGTTGTGACGGAGGACGCGTGCTTGCCGCGGGCCGCTGTCCGCCGTCCGCTGTGCGCTGGGGGCCGGGCTGAAGCCGGACGCTCCAACGACGGGCTGCAGGTAGCTACCTCGGCGAGCGCTCGTGCCGATTACTGACGACAGAAAGTTGAACGTGGAAGAGTAGACCGCCGTCAGAACGCCTTGGATGCAGGGCTGTCCGCCAAGGCACGCCGAGCGGCGTAGCCGCGAGGACAGGTCGTGGGGGTGGGGCCCCGCGACACAGGGAGAAAAGAAAGCGGACAGCGGACCGCGGACAGCGGCAAGCGAAGGGAGCAGGAGATTCTCCTGCTCCCTTCGTCTCGTTTCTAGAACCGTACCTTGACCGCGAGCTGCACCTGGCGCTCGACGGTGCCGCAGAGCGAGCAGGACGGGCTCGAGAGCATCGCCGTGATCTGGCCGCCCGCAGCGTTGTCGAACGTCGTGTTCGGGTTTGCGAACTGCGGGTGGTTGAGGAGATTGAACGCCTCGACTCGGAACTCGGTGTGGTAGCGTCCGAACCTCGTGTTCTTGATGAGCGAAGCGTCGATGTTGAACGATCCCGGCCCGCGGATGATGCCGCGACCGGCATTGCCATAGGTACCGGTGATGTCGGACGTCCGGACGAAACAGCTCAGATCGTACCAGCGGTCGATGGTCGGATTGTCCGAGTTGCCGTCGCAGATCCGGTTTGGCCGGTTCCCGGTACCGGTCGACTGGACACCCTGAGTCTGCGTGATCGTCAATGGCAGGCCGCCGCGGACCAGCATGATGCCGCTGATCTGCCATCCGCCATACAGCTTCTCGTGCGCCCACGGCACCTCGTAGACCCAGCTAGACGTAAAGGTGTGCCTGACATCATAGTCCGATGGTCCGTGGTTGTACTGCAGGTCGTACGCGTTGGTAATGCCGGATTCGTTATCCGACGCGAAGTCTGTCGAATGGCCGTAGGTGTAGGAGTTGAGGAACGAGAAGTTGTTCGCGAATCGGCGCTGAAACTTGAGCAGCAGACCATGGTAGTCCAGCTCTCCGATGCTCCTCGCCGTGCTCACGTCTCGAAGCACGGGGTCGACTTTGATGTAGGGACGATTGACGTTCACATCGCTGACTCCAACAACCGGTGGCGCCTGATTGACGTTGACCTTCAGGACCATCTGCCGGCCTTGCGATCCGACGTAGGCCGCCTCCACCATGTAGTTCCTGCCGATGCTGCGCTGCACGTTGACATTCCACTGGCGTGCGTAGGCATCGCGGAAGTCGACGTCAAAGGCTGAACGAGTGTTACCAGCCGGACTGGCATTCGGATCCACCCCTGTTGGCACCGGCAATCCAGTCTTGAGCAGCAAATCGGTGCCATAGCTGCTGGGGCTGGGGAACAGTGAGGTCGACTGGAGGAACGGCTGGTTCTGGGCCTTGGACGACGATGTGCCGCCGGGTGAGAAGTTCCAGAACACGCCAAACCCTCCGCGGACCATGGTCTTGCCGCTCCCGCTCAGGTCATAGGCGAAGCCAAAGCGGGGGCCGAAGTTGGTTTTCGAGTAGGTCTGCAGACGCCGGCCGACGTGCTCACCCGCAATCTCGGCGTCGTCGCCAGCGATGACAAAGTGGCCATTCGACTGATCGAAATTGGATTGCCGGTCGTCCACTTCGGTCCATGCGGGATACACGTCCCACCTCAGGCCGAGATTGACCGTCAGCTTGCTCGTCGTCCGCCAGTCATCCTGGAAGTAGAGCGCGTACTCGGGCCGCTTTTCTGTATACGTCTGGATTTCGCCCGAGGTCGTAATCCCAGACAAGTTGCGGATCTTGTTGGATGAGAGGCCAAGCAGAAAGCTTGCGATATCGAATCCGGTGGAGCTGTTGATTGAACAGCCGGCCGGCTGCCCCGCGCAGTTCGAGGTCTGATTGTTGTTGAAAAAGAACTTCCCGACGATGTTGTCAGAGTTCTGGACCTCGCGCGACCGAAGGGTGAGACTGCCCCCGGCTTTCATCGTGTGCTTGCCCGAGCTCCGAGTCACGTTGTCGAAGATCTGGAAATCGTTCTGGTTCGTGATCAGTGGCTGGTTGCTATTGGCGCCGAGGTTTCGAATGTTCTGGAAGTCGAGCTGCGTCATCGCCGAGGCCACCGGGCTGAAATTGATGCCCGGGATGCCGACCGCGGCAGCGGGATTCTTGCCGTAGTCAATCGAGGTCATGAAGAACTTGATCGACGACCAGCCAAACCGAAACTCGTTCAGCCACGAGCTGCTCAACGTGTGCGTGTCGTTGAACGCGAGACTCTGCGCCTTGATGTTGCCGTCGCCAGCACCGAATGTCTGGCCGGCATCGCCGTGCTCGAGTGTGGCGGGCTGCAGGCGGTGCGTCTTCTCGAAGCTGTATCTCGTGAAGAAGCGGTTCGAGGACGTCAGATTGTGATCCACCTTGATGTCGAACTGGTTGTCCTGGCGCTCCTTGACCGGATTGATCAGGTAGTTGTTGACGGTCTGGCCGCTGGATGACGAGCGCGTGCCGGCGGTGTTCGGCTCGGGATAGAGCTGAGTCAGAATGTTCCGCGCGACCTGGTCGATTCGTCCGTCGGGAATGACGTTGCCCTGGAACGCCGCTCCGGTTGTCGGATCGTAAATGGTGCGACTCAACTCGGAGAAGTCGCCCCGCCGCATCGCGAGCGAGGGCACGGTCGACAGGAAGGTCTGCCCCTGCTTCTCCCGGTGACCCTGGTAGTCTCCGAAGAAGAACGTCTTGTCCTTGAAGATTGCGCCGCCGAGAGTGCCGCCAAATTGATTCTGGGTGAAGTCCGGCTTCTTGCGACCGGCGCGGTTGTTGAAGAAGTTATTGGCATCGAACGCGTCGTCGCGGTGGAACTCGAAGCCGCTCCCGTGCAGCTGGTTCGTGCCCGACTTGATCTGGAGGTTCACCACGCCCCCGAGCGACCGGCCGAACTCCGCGGAGTACGTACTCGTCTGCATCTTGAACTCGTCGAGCGCGTCAGGGCTCGGGAAGATCACGACGGTCTGGAGCCAGGTCTCGTTGTTGTCGACCCCGTCGAGCATGAAATTGTTGTCGCGCGCGCGCTGTCCGTTGGCCGAGAAAGAGGCCGATGCGCGCCACGCCAGGCTGCCCGCTCCGTCGATGTTCGCCCCGGGAATGCCGCGGAGGACACCTGGGATCGTGCGCGTCAGGTTCACGAAATTGCGCCCGTTGAGCGGCAGCGCCGCGATCTGTTCGGTCCTGACCGTCGTGCCGAGCTCCGATGACGAGGTCTGGACGAGCGGCGATTCCGCGGTGATCGTGACGGCCTCGGTCATCGCGCCCAACTCGAGCTTCACGTCGACACGGACACGCTGGTCGACGCCGACGTCGATGTTCTCGAGCGTCACCTTCTTGAAGCCGACGAGCTCGGCGGTCACGGAGTACTTCCCAGTGGGAACCTGCGGCGCCGCAAATTCGCCGGTCGCATCCGTGGTGACGGTGCGCGTCAGGCCGGTGCCGGTGTTGAGGATCGTCACGGTTGCGCCGGGAACCACTGACCCGGTGGAATCGCTGACGGTGCCGAGGATGGTGCCGCTGACTGCCTGCGCGTGGGCGCTGGCAGGCATGAACGCAATCGAACACAGGAACAGGAAAGCCGCCACACATACCTGCGGGGCCCGAGAAACGCCGCACGTCATCGTCATCGCCTCCTCCATGAAACGAAACCGACGCGGAAGCTGGTATTGAGCCGGGGACACGGGCCGCGCCGCCCGGCCAGTAACGGTCGTGCGATTGCCCGCGGCCGGTCATATATCATATGCAGGCGCCCTCCGCCAACAGGATTCGTCGGCAGGCTGAACTCCACAAGAGCATGACTAGCCTGAAGTTTTGCCTCCCAAGAAGGAATTCGGGCCGAAGACATGACCCCGGACGCCGGCGACGACCGGCCGTAAACACCCGCGTCTCGACCCGGGGCAATCAAAAAGCTGAGCTAAGAGACTCAAAGGTCAGGCCTAGGGCCTGCCTCGGCGCGTCACGGCCGGCGCTCGAGCGTTAGGACCCCCGACATCGGCACCTCGAAGTCCATCAGCCCTCGATCGAGCCGAACGTCGCCGCTCCTCACGAGCCGACCCTGACAATCACGAATCGAGTAGGCATATCGGCCGAGATTCGCGTTGACGGCCAGGACCACCGCGACGGAGTGCTTGGCGTTGATGACATCGACCCGACTCACCGGCTCCTCCCCATCAAGCGGA
>DATAEK010000033.1:0-22265 GCA_036258055.1 Vicinamibacterales bacterium | reverse complement strand
AACACGAGTCTGGGCAGCATGGATCGCATCTTCATGATCTCTCCTCTAGGGCGGCAGCGTTCCAGTCCGAAAGGACCGGGCCAGAGGCGCGGGACGCTGTCGTCGCCGAAAACCCGCGTGAAGCCCATCAACCTGGAAAGGACGCGGAGCACACCGGTCAGACCGGCAGCGCTGCTCACAATATACGGTGAGTGGCATTTCCGCGCGCGATCAGACGTGGCCAGTCTGCGCCAGGCGTTTGACCGGTGCCGTCGACCGTCCACGACCTCAGCCCGCGGCGGATACACACGCCTCGTAACTCCCAGCACATCACTTTCGGCGCCGGAAGCCAGTTCGTCACCGACCCGGAACGCATCGGCTCGTGCCAGCTCGTCTTTGGCGACGTGGTGGGTGGCTCTCACGCGCGGGCGATGACCGCGAGCAGCGCGACCAACCCCATCAAAGCCACGAGCACGGAAACGGGGCCGGCAACTGAGCGAGGGATGGTTCCGTACATCTCTTTGAGCAGACGCAGGCTCTGGTGGTGCTGCAGGCCCGCCATCGCCAGCGAGAAGAGACCGATGCTGATCATGATCAGCGCGAACCCGCGCGGACCGACGATCCGATGAGGATCAGGCGCGCTCGCCTTGATCTCCAGCTGAAAGAACTTGTAGATCGTGAACCCGAACGTGATCAGGGACGCGCTGGTCCTGATCCACGCCATCATCGTCCGTTCGTAGGCGAGCCGCGTGCGATCAATCGCGAGCCGGGTTCCCGAGTCGAGTTGTGGGGCAGCACTCATGTACGTCGGGCGTTCTGCTGCACTCTATCCCACCAGCGCTCCTGGCGACAGAGACACCACAGCGTCCCGCGTTGCCGGTCTTCGCAAGACCAGATCCACCGCAGGCGGAACTGTGCGAGTGCCGGTAACTGGCCTTGCGGTGAGACTTGCGCGATGATGGACCGGGCCGTCGTGGATTGTCGCTCCACCCGCGCTCACGACATATCGTGATCGGCATCACGCCGCTTTCCGCTGAACCGGGCCCCCGCTCTTGATCCATCATGTGCGGGGTGCATCCTGCACCGCCGACTCTGGAGACGCACATGCTCAACCGACGCGGCCGGATCATCCGGATCCCGGTCATCCTCCTCGCAGCGGGGCTTGTCGCCGCTGGCGCTGCTGCGCAGAAGCTCAAGATCGAAACCCATCGCGACGAGCAGGCGAATTTCGCCGCGCTCAAGACTTACATCTGGTTGCCGAGCCCACCGTCACCTAAGCTCGTCGCGCCCGACGCGAAGGGCGATCCGACATTGACCCAGGAAGTCATGGGTCCCCACATCATCGCCGCCGTCGATCGTGAGCTGGCCGCGAGAGGACTGACCAAAGTCGAGAGCGGTGACGCCGATATCCGCGTCGTCTACTACGCCAACCTGTCGATGAACATGGACGCCGCGCAGCTCGGGAGCTATTACCAGTACACGACGGGCTGGGGCACGCTGGTCGGGACCTACGCAACGACGAGCACCGAAGTCTACGAGCGCGGCTCGATCGTGGTGGACGTGGTGAGCCCGGGATCGAACAAGGCGATCTGGCGCGGCTCGGTGGCCTCGCGGATCAATCGTGAGAACAACCTCGAGAAGCGGATCGCGCGGGTGAACGAGGGCATCGCCAGCATGTTCGCGAAGTTCCCCGTGCCGCCTGTGAAGCGCTAGCCCGAACATGTTGCCGATCGCCACCCGACGCAGCCGATCTATTGCCTTCGCCGTCGCCCTGGCGATGGCGGCCGGATCCGTTGCCAGAGCGCAGACGCCCCCGGCACCCGCGCAGCAGGCACAGCCCGATCTCGCCGCGCTCTCGAAGCTCATCGAGGAGCAGCGGAAGCAAATCGAAGAACAGAGCCGGTTGATCGACGACCTCAAGAACCGGCTCGATGCCACGAGCAAAGCCGTCACGTCGAGCCAGCAGCGGCTGACCGAGCTGGAGCAGAAGGCAGCGGCGGCGACGCCTGAAGTCGAGCAGCGACTCACGGAGGTCGAGCAGTCGCTGCGGCGGCTGCCCGAGCTCACGCCGAAAGAGCTCGCCGCATCCAGCGACTTTCCCGGATCGTTCAAGATTCCGGGGACGGATGCGGGCATCCGCTTCGGCGGTCAGGTGCGGACGATCTTCGTGCGGAACATCGGCGCGCTCGGGACCGACGACCGCTTCGTCACGTCCTCAATCCCCATCAAGGGGACCCCCGAGGCCGCGGAGGAATCACGAACGACGATCTCTGCCAGCCCGAGCCGGTTCGATACGGATTTCAGGGTGCCGACGCCCCACGGACAGCTCCGCGCGTACCTGCAGGGTGATTTCGCCGGAAGCAACCGCACCTACCGTCTCCGCCATGCCTTCGGCCAGTGGCACGGGTTCCTGATCGGTCAGACCTGGTCCACCTTTTCCGATCCCGAGGCTGAACCAGACGGCCTGGACTTCGAAGGCTTGAACGCGATCTCGCTGTTCCGGCAGCCTGAGATCCGCTGGACACTGCCATTTCACGAGCGATACGAGTTGGCGCTTGCGGTCGAGAATCCGTCGCCGGATCTCACGGGCGCATCGGGCGTCAATCAGGCGCCGGACTTCATTGCCCGTATCCGCTTCAATTCAGGCGGACCAGCCTCCGGCCATCGGCTGCTCTTCGGCCAGGGAGGTCATACGCAGGCCGCGCTGCTAATCCGGCAGTTGCGCGGTGAACCCGAGCAGAGCCCCAACCAGATCGTCTCGACGGTCGCGTACGGCGTCCACGTCAGCGGCGCGTTGCCCGCGCGCTGGAGCAAGCGGGATTACGTGAAGTTCGCGACGGCTGCGGGCAAAGGCATAGGCCGCTATATCACGGACTTGGGGACTCTCGGCGGCCAGGACGCCGTCTACGACGTGGAGACCAACTCGCTGCTCGCGCTTCCGGTCTATTCCACCTACGTCGGTTACGAGCACTGGTGGACCGAACAGCTGCGGACGACCGGCACGTTCGGCTTCGTCTTCGTGGACAACCTCGAGATCCAGACGCCCGATTCGCTGCGGCAGACGACGCGCTCGAGCCTCAACATCTCATGGTCGCCTGTGAACCGTGTGGATCTGATTGCAGAGTTCCTGGCGGGCCGGCGCGAGAACAAGGATCGGCAGTCGGGCCGCGCGGGTCAGCTGCAACTGGGCTGGATCTTCCGGTTCTGAGGGCGCTTGTCTGGGAAACGGAGAGGACGGAGGAAACGGTTCCCTCCGTCATCTCCGTTAACTCCAAGGGATCAGAACGCGGACGAGATCTGGAGACCGACCCGTCGTGAAGGACCGGCGATGAAAATGCCGCCGTTCCCCGAGTGTCGTAGCGCACGTCGGTCAAGTTCTCGGCGGCCACCGTTGACGGGAGCGTGATCATGGAAGAGCTGTTCCACTCGTTCGCCAACTGGCTGGCCCTGCTCGTCGAAATGGTGGCGGTCCTCGTCGTCGCCTTCGGCGCGCTCGAAGCGTTCGCGAAGCTGCTGTGGATCGTCATCACGCCCGGCGCGACGCACGGCGAACGCAAGGCCATCTGGCGACGGTTCGGGATGTGGCTCCTCCTCGGCCTGGAATTCGAGCTGGCCGGCGATATCATCGACAGCGTCATCTCTCCCACGTGGCAGGACGTCGGGATGCTCGGCGCTATCGCGGTGATCAGGACGTTTCTGAATTACTTCCTCGAGAAGGATCTGGAGGAGGCCGAGAAATCCGACGTGGAAGACATCAGCGGCCGGCCGTCTGGCCCGTCCCTCGGCCCTTCCGTGCCGGGTGAGACACGGGAACGCGGCGCGCAGCACTGACCATCCCGGAGAAGCCGTCCCCGTCGTTGTCGCTCAACAGCACCTTTTGGGACTACGGCCGGCTGGGCTGGACCCTCGAGTTCCCCGTATGACGCGCTGATGACGAAAGACACCACCGGCGGCTGGGTGGATGTCCAGAAGATTGGTGACCTGAATTGCGATCACCTCGCTTACAAGCAGGAGGTCGTCGACTGGGAGATCTGGCTAGGCCCGAACCGCCACCTGCCGTGCCAGGCGAAGATCACCTACAAGAAGGATCCAAGTCAGCTCACGATCACGGTGACGTATCACGCGCTCGAGACGCCGAAGGTGACCGACGAGACGTTCGCGGCGAAAATACCCGACGGCTACAACCGGATCAAGATCATGCGTCACGCGACGGTCAACGATCCCAACGTGGTCGAGACTCCGCCCGAGGCCGCCCCGACCGGGACCGGCGGGAAGAAGCGAACCAAGTGAGATGTGAGGAGACAGCAATGTTCAACCATACGACCCATGCAGGTCATCCTCGACGGGCGCGCACCTTCCGTGTTGCCGCGGCCGGCGTCGCCACGCTCATCGTGCTCGCGTCGGTCGATCTCTCGGCCGACCGGCGAGGCTCGGGCGGTTCGGTGCGGCAGTCGCGCAACAGCGGTGGCGGCGCCGACCGGAGCAACAACTACAACCGCAACACGAACGTGAACCGGAACACCAACGTGAACGCCAACCGCAACGTGAACGTCAATCGGAACACCAACGTGAACGTCAACCGCAACGTGAACGTCAACAGCGGCTACTACGGGCGGCCTCGCGGTGCGGTGGCCGTCGGTGAGGAAGGCGCGGTGGCGGTCGGACGTCGGGGCGCCGTGGCCGTCGGCGAGGAAGGGTTCGTGGGCGTCGGACGATACGGCGCGGTCGTCGGCGGCGAGCGGTACGAGTCCCACGAGGGCTGGAAGGTGGCCGCGGGCGTGGCGACGGGGATCGCGGTAGGCACGATGATCGCCAGACCGCCCACAACATCCGTCACTGTCGTGGCCAGTGGCACCAACTACATGTACTCAGAGGGCGCGTATTACGAACAGGTCTACTACGGAGGGCAGGTACAGTACCGCGTCGTCGCGGCGCCCGCTGGCGCGATCATCACGACGTTGCCAGGAGGCTGCACTACGACCGTGATGAGTGGAGTCTCGGTGCAGCAATGCGGAGGCACTTACTACCGCCGCGTCAGTACCGGCTACCAGGTGGTCGTGTTCTGATCGCGCCTCACGAGTGGGCTGACCTCATTAGCCCACTCGGTCAGTTTTCCGCAATCCGCCAGCGATTCCCGACGCTCTCGTCGCGCACTTCCACGACCTTCCCCCTTTCTTCGGCCCTGCGAGCCTGAAGGAGTCATGGCCGGAGCCTTGATCGCACGGCTGAGCGACCGACTCATCCGAACCATGTAGCGGCGCGTGGGTCGATCCTTCCGCGATCGACATCGTTGTCGTCCCACATGACACGGTGCTGTTCTGCGGAGTTGTTCGGACGCGAACGATGCTGCGTCGCACCGCGTCCGGCGTTCTCCTTTTCGACGGATCAGCAGTAAGCTGACAGAGGCGGCGACGCCCCCTTGTCATGCCGACGACCGACCTCGACACCCTCAGTATCAACACCATCCGTACGCTGGCGATGGACGCCGTGCAGCAGGCCAACTCCGGGCATCCGGGTACGCCCATGGCCATGGCGCCTGTGGCCTACGCGCTCTGGCAGCGCCATCTCCGGTTCGACCCTGACGATCCCATCTGGCCGGACCGCGATCGCTTCGTGCTGTCGATGGGCCACGCGTCGATGCTGCTGTATTCGATGCTGCACCTCGCGGGCGTAAAGGCCGTCAACCCGAAGTACGAGACGCTCGGTCAGCTTTCGGTCGGCCTCGACGACATCAGGAGCTTCCGTCAGCTCGAGAGCCGGTGCCCGGGACATCCCGAGTATCGCTGGACGTCGGGCATCGAGACGACGACCGGTCCGCTCGGTCAAGGGGTGGCGACGAGCGTCGGGATGGCGATCGCGGGCCAGTGGATGGCGTCCCACTTCAACCGTCCTGACTTCCCGATGTTCGGCTACAACGTCTATGCGCTCGCGGGCGACGGCTGCATGATGGAAGGCGTCTCGTCGGAAGCCGCGTCGCTCGCCGGGCATCTGCAGCTCGACAACCTGGCGTGGATCTACGACAACAACCGCATCACGATCGAGGGACGCACGTCGCTCGCGTTCAGCGAAGACGTGGCGACACGGTTCATCTCGTACGGATGGAACGTCACGCGCGTCGGGGACGCGAACGATCTGGAGATGCTCGATCGTGCGTTCGCGACGTTCAAGAAAACGATCGGCCGGCCCACGCTCATCATCGTCGACAGCCACATCGGATACGGTGCGCCGACCAAGCAGGACACTCACGCCGCCCACGGCGAGCCGCTCGGCGACGAGGAGATCCGCGCGGCGAAGCGATTCTACGGATGGCCGGAGGACGCGAAGTTCCTGGTTCCCGACGGCGTGCGCGAGCATTTCGCCGCCGGCATCGGCGCCCGCGGAGCCTCGCTGCGCAAGGAATGGCTCACGCGGTTCGAGGCCTACAAGGCGAAGTATCCCGACGAGGCCGATGCGCTCTTTCGCATGCAGCACCGGCAGCTGCCTGACGGGTGGGAGAAGGCGATCCCGAGTTTCCCCCCAGATCCGAAAGGGCTCGCCGGACGTGACGCCTCGGCCAAGGTCCTCAACGCCGTCGCCCAGCGCATTCCCTGGTTGATCGGCGGATCCGCGGACCTGGCGCCGTCGACGAAGACCCGACTCACGTTCGACGGCGCCGGAGATTTCGAGGCCGAATCGTACGCCGGCCGCAACTTTCATTTCGGCATTCGCGAACACGCGATGGGCGCGGTGCTGAACGGGCTCTCACTCTCGAAGATCCGGCCCTACGGGTCGGGCTTTCTGATCTTCAGTGACTACGGTCGCGCGCCGATTCGGCTCGCGGCCATCATGGAGATCCCGGTCATTTACGTGTTCACGCACGACTCGATCGGCGTGGGCGAGGACGGCCCCACGCATCAGCCGGTCGAGCAGATCCTCTCGCTCCGCGCGATCCCGGGCCTGGTGACGATCCGTCCGTGCGACGCCAACGAAGTGGCCGAGGCCTGGCGTTTCACGCTGGGGCTCCGACATGAACCGGTGGCGCTCGTGCTCACGCGTCAGGCCCTGCCGACGCTGGATCGCACGAAGTACGCACCCGCGTCTGGGCTGGCGAAGGGCGCGTACGTACTTGCCGATGCGCCCGGTGCAAAGCCGGAAGTTCTGCTCATCGGCACCGGCAGCGAAGTCGCGTTGTGTGTCGCGGCTCACGAGCTGCTGACGCAGGACGGTATTCGGAGCCGCGTCGTCAGCATGCCGTCATGGGAGCTGTTCGACAATCAGCCGGCGGACTATCGAGACTCCGTGCTGCCGTCGTCGGTCACCGCCCGCGTTGCCGTGGAGCAGGGCACGACCCTCGGCTGGGAACGCTACACCGGCTCGAGCGGACACGTGCTCGGGATGAAGACCTTCGGCGCGTCGGCGCCGTTGAAGGAGCTGCAGAAGAAGTTCGGCTTCGAGCCCGCGCGCGTCGTGGCGGCGGCGAAGCAACAGCTCGGACGACGCTGAAACGCCGTACCGCGGATGCGTCCGACGTTCCGGAAGAGAGAACCATCATGACCAATCCGACTTCAGGTACCTCGGCCGCCGTGAATCCGGTGGCCGCCCTCAAGCAGTTCGGCCAGTCGGTGTGGCTGGACTTCATCCGGCGGAGCCTGATTGCGAGTGGCGAGTTGAAGCGCCTCGTGGACGATGACGGCCTGGGCGGCGTGACCTCGAACCCCGCGATCTTCGAGAAAGCCATCGACGGCAGCGACGACTATGCGACGGCGATTCAGGAGATCACGGACCAGCATCCCGGCCTCGGCGCCAAAGCCGTGTACGAGCGGCTCGCGATCAAGGACATCCAGGACGCGGCGGACGTGCTCCGTCCTGTTTACGATCGCACCGGTTCCCACGACGGGTACGTCAGCCTCGAGGTCTCGCCGGATCTGGCGAACGACACCAACGGCACGCTCGCGGAAGCGCGTCAGCTGTGGAAGACGGTGGCGCGGCCGAACGTCATGATCAAGGTGCCGGCGACGCCGGCCGGACTGCCCGCGATCCGCACGCTCATCGGTGAAGGGATCAACGTCAACGTGACGCTGCTCTTCGCGCGCGATGCGTACGAGGTCGTTGCGCAGGCGTTCATCGAGGGTCTGGAGGCGCGTGCCGCCGCGGGTCAGCCGCTGAATCACGTCGCCAGCGTCGCGAGCTTTTTCGTGAGCCGCATCGACACCGTCGTCGACCACCTCGTCGACGTGAAGCTGAAGACGGCGACCGGAGCCGAGAAAGCACGCCTCGAAGGCCTCGCCGGCAAGGTGGCGATCGCCAACGCCAAGCTCGCGTATCAGAGCTACAAGCGAATCTTTGCCGGCCCGCGCTGGGAAGCACTGCACGCCAAAGGTGCGCAGCGGCAGCGTGTCCTGTGGGCGAGCACCGGGAGCAAGAACCCGCACTACAGCGACGTGCTCTACGTCGAAGAGCTGATCGGACCAGACACCGTCAACACCGTCCCTCCGGCAACGCTCTCCGCGTTTCGCGATCACGGCCGTCCGCGCGCCAGCCTCGAGGAGGACGTCGCCGACGCGATGCAGCTGCTGGACGATCTCGAAAAATCCGGCATCTCGCTGCGTCAGGTGACCGATGACCTGCTCACCGACGGCGTCAGCAAGTTCGTGGAGCCGTTCACGAAGCTGCTGGGCGCGGTCGAACGTCGCTCGCGCGACGCCAACAAGGCGCGAATCAACACGCAGAAGTACTCGCTGCCGCCGACACTTCAGGCGAAAGTGTCCGAGCGTCTGAAGGCGTGGGACACAGACGGCGGCACCCGGCGTCTTTTTGCGGGCGATGCGTCGCTCTGGACCGGTAGTGACGAGGCGAACTGGATTGGATGGCTCGGCATCGTGGATCAGCAGATCGAGAACGAACAGAGACTGCTCGATCTCCAGCAGGAAGTCCGCAAAGAGGGCCTCACCCACGCCGTGTTGCTCGGCATGGGCGGCTCCAGCTTGTGTCCTGAGGTGTGGAAGGAGACATTCGGCAGGATTGGCGGCTCGCCCGAACTCTTCGTGCTGGACTCCACCGACCCGGCGCAGATCCGCACGCTCGAGGCCAAGCTCGATCTCGCGCGCACGCTGTTCATCGTCTCGAGCAAGTCGGGCTCCACGCTCGAGCCGAACATTTTCAAGGCGTACTTCTTCGATCGCGTGAAGCGAGCCCTTGGTTCGGACCAGGCAGGCAGCCGATTCATCGCCGTGACCGATCCAGGATCGAACCTGGAAAAGGAAGCGCGGGCGGACGGATTCCGACACATCTTCGCCGGCGTGAAGAGCATCGGTGGCCGCTACTCGGCACTCTCGAATTTCGGCATGGTTCCGGCCGCGGTCATGGGACTTGACGTGGCGAAACTGCTGGACGAGGCCGAGCGCATGCTGCACGCCTGCGCGCCGGGTGTGCCCGCGGACGAGAACCCCGGGCTCGTGCTCGGCACGATCCTCGGCATCGCGGCCAATCAAGGCGCCGACAAGCTGACGCTGATCGCGTCACCCGGCATTTACGATCTCGGCGCCTGGCTGGAGCAGCTCATCGCCGAGTCCACGGGCAAGCAGGGAAAGGGGATCATCCCCGTCGATCGCGAAGCCGTCGGCGCACCGCCGGTGTACGGGGACGATCGCGTGTTCGCCTACCTGCGTCTCGAAGATGCGCCTGACGCCGCGCAGGACGCCGCGGTGGCGGCGTTGGAGAAAGCCGGAAAACCGGTCGTGACGATTCGCGTGGCGACGAAGTACGACCTCAGCGAGGAGTTCGTCCGCTGGGAAATCGCCACGGCCATCGCCGGCGCGGTGATCGGCATCAATCCGTTCAATCAGCCGGATGTCGAGGCCAGCAAGATCGCGACGAAGTCGCTGACGAGCGAGTACGAGAAAACCGGGAAGCTTCCGTCCGAAGCCCCGTTCTTCGAGAGCGATGGGGTCAAGCTCTTTGCCGACGCGAAGAATGCCGACGCGCTCAAGAGTGCCGCGGGCGCGTCACCGTCGCTGACCTCGTACCTCAGGGCCCATCTCGCCCGTCTCGGTCAGGGTGACTACTTCGCGCTGCTCGGGTACGTGGAGATGAACGCCGCTCACGAAGCTGCGCTTCAGCGCACCCGCCATCAGGTACGCGACCGGAAGAGAGTCGCGACCTGCCTCGGCTTCGGCCCGCGATTCCTGCACTCGACCGGTCAGGGCTACAAGGGCGGCCCCAACAGCGGCGTGTTCCTGCAGATTACCTGTGACGACGCGCAGGACTTGCCGGTGCCGGGACAGAAGTACACCTTCGGCCTCGTCAAGGCGGCGCAGGCGCGCGGCGATTTCCAGGTGCTGGCGGAGCGCAACCGCCGTGCGCTCAGAATCCACCTCGGCTCGGATGTCGCCGCCGGGCTGCGCACGCTCGATGCGGCGATCGACAAGGCGCTGGCGTAGAACGCGCGAAAGCGCCTGAAAGACACGCGCGCGTTGTATCAACAGAAGGATATCGGCATGCAGCTCGGAATGATCGGTCTCGGACGGATGGGCGCGAACATGGTGCGGCGTCTTATGCAGGGTGGCCACGCCTGCGTCGTTCAGGACGTCTCGGCGGACGCCGTTGCCGGCCTCGCGAAGGAAGGCGCGACTGGCTCCTCGTCGATCGAGGACTTCCTGAACAAGCTGTCGAAGCCGCGAGCGGTCTGCCTGATGGTCCCCGCGGCAATCGTGGACTCGATCATCGACAAGCTCGTGCCGCACCTGGACCGGGACGACGTGATCATCGACGGCGGCAATTCGCATTACCACGACGACATCGCGCGCGCGAAGCGCCTGCAGCCGAAAGGGATCCACTACGTCGACATGGGCACGAGCGGCGGCGTCTGGGGCCGCGAGCGCGGCTACTGTCTGATGATCGGCGGTGAGACGGATGTCGTGAGGCGGCTCGATCCGATCTTCAGGACGCTCGCGCCCGGACCCGGAGACATCCCG
Source organism: Vicinamibacterales bacterium (assembly GCA_036258055.1). Taxonomy (GTDB): domain Bacteria; phylum Acidobacteriota; class Vicinamibacteria; order Vicinamibacterales; family 2-12-FULL-66-21; genus DATAEK01. The sequence goes on along the minus strand of DATAEK010000033.1, from coordinate 11,334 downwards.
CGAACGCCCGGCCGCGAGAAGCTTGGCGGGACGGCAGAGAACGGGTACCTGCACTGCGGTCCGTCAGGCGCGGGGCACTTCGTGAAGATGGTCCACAACGGCATCGAGTACGGGCTGATGGCAGCCTACGCCGAAGGCTTGAACATCCTGAAGAATGCCGACATCGGCAAGCGCTCGCACGAGAAGGATGCCGAGACGACGCCGCTTCGTAATCCCGAGCACTACCAGTACGACTTCAACCTTGCCGACATCACCGAGTTGTGGCGCCGGGGTAGCGTCGTCAGCTCCTGGCTGCTCGATCTGACCGCGCAGGCGCTGGCCTCCGATCCGGTCCTGGAGAGGTTCGGTGGCAACGTGGCGGATTCAGGAGAGGGGCGATGGACAGTGGCGGCCGCCAACGACGAGGGTGTGCCGGCGCTCGTCCTGACCGCCTCGCTCTTCGAGCGATTCGCCTCGCGAAACCTGGATCTCTTCCAGAACAAGGTACTGTCGGCCATGCGCTTCGGCTTCGGCGGCCACGTCGAGAAAAAGTAGGCGCATGGACAAACAACGGTCCGACGCCCTCGTCTTCTTCGGCGCCAGCGGCGACCTCGCTTACAAGAAAATCTTCCCCGCGCTTCAGGCCATGGCGCGGCGCGGCAAACTGGACTTCATAGTCGTCGGCGTCGCCAAGTCGTCGTGGACGCTCGATCAGCTCGTGGAGCGGGCCCGCGCGTCCGTGACTGAAAACGGCGGCGGCGAGGATCCGGAAGCGTTCGCCAAGCTAGTGTCGCAGCTTCGCTACATCGATGGCGACTACAACGACCCCGACACGTTCACGAGGCTGCGGGCGGAGCTCGGCAACCGCAACTGTCCGGCCCACTACCTCGCGATTCCGCCGAGCATGTTCGGAACCGTCATCGGACAGCTCGCCCAGGCTGCCTGCACGACCAACGCGCGCGTGGTCGTCGAAAAACCGTTCGGGCGCGACCTGGCGTCGGCAAAGGAACTGAACCGCATCCTCCACGAGTTCTTTCCGGAATCCGACATCTTTCGCATCGACCATTACCTCGGGAAAGAGGCGGTTCAGAACATTCTGTACTTCCGATTTGCCAACGCGTTCCTCGAGCCGATCTGGAACCGGCACTACGTCGAGAACGTGCAGATCACGATGGCCGAGAGCTTCGGCGTGAAGGGGCGCGGCAAGTTCTACGACGAGACCGGTGTCATCCGGGACGTGATCCAGAATCACCTGCTGCAGATCGTGAGCTATCTCGCGATGGAAGCGCCGTCGTCAACGTATGCCGAAGCCATCCGAGACGAGCAGGCCAAGGTGCTGCGCACGATCCGACCCATGAACGCGCAGAAGATCACGCGCGGCCAGTTCCGCGGTTATCGGGACGAGCCCGGCGTCGCCAAGAACTCGCCTGTCTCCACCTACGCGGCGCTTCGGCTCGACGTGGACTCCTGGCGATGGGAGGGCGTTCCCTTCTATGTGCGCGCCGGCAAGTGCCTCAAGATGACGGCCACCGAAGTCTTCGTCGAGCTCAAGGTCCCGCCACAGGTCGTCTTCACAGAGGCGACCCCTGCTGTCGGCAACTACGTTCGCTTCCGCCTCAACCCGCAAGTCGCCATCGCCATCGGGGCGCGAGCAAAGCGGCCCGGTGAAGGCATGGCCGGGCAACACGTGGAACTTTCCGTGGTCGAGCAGCCCGTAGACATGCGTCTCGGCGACTACGAGCGCCTGCTCGGCGATGCGATGGTCGGTGACGCGACGCTCTTCGCGCGGCAGGATGTGGTGGAAGCGGCGTGGGCCATCGTGGATCCGTTGATTGCCGACCCCGGCCAGATGTTCGAGTACGAACCGGGATCCTGGGGTCCTCCACAGGCGGATAGGCTCGTCGCCGAAGTGGGCGGCTGGAACACACCGCAATGAAACACATCCTCGTCGTCGACATTGGCGGCACCAACATCAAGATCGGCACCTCAGGGCGCCGGGTGCCGATTAAGATTCCGTCCGGCAAAACGATGACGGCGGCCCGAATGGCGGCTGCGGTGCGCGAGGCCGTCGCGGGCTGGAAATACGACGCGGTGTCGATCGGCTACCCGGGTGTCGTCAAGCACGGCCGGCCAGCACACGAACCGCACAACCTGAGTGGCGGCTGGATGCGTTTCGACTTCGGGAAGGCATTCGGCGCGCCAGTGAAGATCGTCAACGACGCGGCGATGCAGGCGCTCGGCGCGTATGCGGGCGGGCGAATGTTGTTTCTGGGCCTCGGAACGGGCCTTGGCTCAGCGCTTGTCGCCGAAGGGGTCCTGATGCCACTCGAGCTCGCGCACCTGCCGTATCGGCGCGGTCTCACCTACGAGGACTACGTCGGCATGCGCGGCTTCATTCGACTCGGCCGCAGGAAGTGGACCCGCCACGTGCACGCGGTCGTGGCGTTGCTGAAAGCGGGCCTGCAAGCCGACTACGTCGTGCTCGGCGGAGGGCAGACGAAAAAACTCAAAGCGCTGCCGCCTGGAGTTCGCGTCGGCGACAACCATGACGCCGTACTCGGTGGACTGCGACTGTGGGACGCGCCCGCGCATCGACAGCGGCGGACTCTCGTGACCGGTTCGGCGCATGTGGTGGGTCCGCCTCGCTCAGGTCCGGTGAAGCCGCGACGGCGAATGGCGCGCGCCGCCTGAATCAGTATCCTTCCCTCGCGCTCGCAGCGACGGCCTTGCCGCGGTGTATCCGGAACAGCGCGACGAAGTACGCGACTGCCAGCGGAAATCCGATTATCCACCACGCAAACGCCGTACGCAGGCTCGCGACGGGCACGCTCGCGTTGTACGCCGTCAACGAGTGGGCGCCGTCGAGCCCTCTCAACATGACCGGGAACACGCACGCAGCCGTCGCCGCCAGCATGCCGGCCAGAAAGGCACACGATCCGAGGAACGCCTGGAGATCCCGCCGGCGGCGAAGGCCAAAGCTGACCGATACGAGTCCGCCGAACGCGACGAGCCCCGACAGCCAACCCAGAGGCCTGCCCGGCATTGCGCGGAAGAGATCCGCGTTCACGAACCAGGTGAGAGCCGTCATCAGCGGCCACAGCAGTGACACGGCACCATAGAGCCAGATGCCCGCCCTCCGGCTGCGCGTTTGAACGTCGCCATCGGTCTTCCACGCGAGGAACGTCGCCCCGTGACCGCCGATCGCCAGCAGACCAAACACACCGGCGAAGAGGGTGTACCAGTCGAGGATCCCCACGGGCGGCCGTGCCGTGAAATCGGTGAACAGCCCGAGCGAAAAGTTCCCGTCCGAATCAATCGGAAGACCGCGCAGCAGATTCCCCAGCGCAGCGCCAAACAGTACGGGCAGCAGCGTGCTGCCCACGTTGAAGGTGAAGTCCCACGCGCTCCGCCACAGCGGATGCTCGATGTGGCTCCGGAATTCGATCGAGATCCCGCGCAGGATGAGCGACCACAGCACGAGGAAGATGGCGAAATAGAACCCCGACAGGCCCGACGCGAGGACCGGCGGGAACGCGACGAACAGCGCGCCACCCGTCGCGAGCAGCCAGACTTCGTTGCCGTCCCAGAAAGGACCGATTGCTGCCAGCACCTGACGCCGCTCGCGATCGGTTCGCGCGACGTAGGGGTGCAGGACGCCGGCGCCGAAGTCGAACCCGTCGAGAACGACGTACGCCGTCATCATCACGGATGCGATCGCAAACCAGAGCTCAACCAACTCTCACCTCCCCATGGGTCCGAGAGAAGCGGCTTCCACGTGGTGATCGTCCAGCGGGACCGGACCATGCGCGATCTCACGGCCGATGAGAAACAGGAAGAGGACTCCCAGTACGAAATACAAACCGGCAAAACCGATGAGCGTGAAGAGGACGGCCCCGGAGTGAACCATCGGGCTCGAGCCCTGTGATGTCCGCATCAGGCCGTACACCAGCCACGGCTGGCGCCCCAGCTCCGCCGTCATCCATCCTGCGGTTGTGGCGATGTAGGGAAACGGGAACGCCAGCATCAACACCCACAGCACCGATCGTGTGTGGAAGAGCACTCCGCGCCAGAGAAGCAGTGTTGCGAGCCCCATCAGCGCGATGAACAACGTCCCGAGTCCGGCCATCACGTGGAACGCGTAGTAGAGCAGCTCGATGTTGTCGGGCCAGGTGTCTTCAGGAAAGCGATCGAGTCCGGCCACCTCGGCGTGAAACGTGCCGTAGGCAAGAAAGCTGAGGAACCCGGGGACGACGATCGGGTTATCGAGCCGCCGTTCCCTGACGTTGGGCTGACCGATGAGGACGATGCCGACCTTCGCGCCTGTCTCGAAGTGCCCTTCCATGGCCGCCAGGCTGACAGGCTGGTGCTGCGCGACGAGCTTGGCCTGACGATCGCCGGTTGGAAACGCGACCAGGACGCTCGAGACGAGACCAGCGATCACGCCGACCTTCAGAAAGCGGACGGCCTGATCCCGGTGAAAGTCCTCGAGCGTGTAGTACGCACCGACCGCGGCCATCACGAACGAGCCGGTGACGACCGCGGCCATCATATTGTGCGCGTATTGCGCAATCGCCCAGGGGCTCAAGAGGAACGCCCAGAAGTCGGCCAGGTGGAGCGCGCCGCCGGGACCGACGGCGTGCCCCGTCGGGTACTGCATGAAGGCGTTCGTGCAGATGATGAAGTAGCCGGAGAGCCAGCTGCCCGCAAACAGCGCAACCGCCGCCAGAAAATGCGCGCGGCGTCCGAGGCGACGCTCGCCGAACACGAGCAGCCCGAGGAAGCTCGACTCGAGGAAGAACGCGAACAGTCCTTCCATCGCCAGCGTCTGCCCGATGACACCGCCGGCGTACTTCGAGAACGCCGCCCAGTTGGTTCCGAATTGAAACTCCATCGGGACGCCGGTGACGACGCCGACGGCGAAGTTGATCCCGAAGATCCGAATCCAGAATCGGGCCGCGTCGTCCCAGCGCGCGTCGCCGGTGCGCAAGCCCGCGGCTTTCAGTACAACGATGAGCAGGGCGAGGCCCATCGTCAACTGCGGAAACAGGTAGTGGTAGGTGATCGTGAAGGCGAACTGCAGTCGGTGCCAGAGCGCAGGATCCTGCATTCGAGTCTCCGCAGCGTCAGGATCGATCGGGTTATCTTATCTCTCGGCGTTCGGGGTTCGGCGTTACTCCTTTGCTCCGATTTTGGCCGGCCAGTCGAGCACCATTCGCAGCGGCTCGCGCGATACCGACGCCAGCGGGAGACAGAACAGGAACCGCTGCCCGTCGCTGCTGGGGCGGTACTGTTCGACGACGGCGCTGATCACGGGGAGCGTTGACCGAAACAGGAGCCGGGGCGGCCCGGTGATCAGTGTCGATGCCGACGGGGTGACGTCGACGGCATAGAGACCGCCGTCGAGCCCGAGGTAATAGAGCTCGCGCCCGTCGGCACGCCAGGTAGCTTGCACACCTCCGTCGACCGAGACTTGCCGCCGGTCGCCGCCGAACGGAACGGACGAAATCGAGACCTCTGACCGTCCCGTCTCCGCGGAGTTGTAGGCGATCCAGTGGCCGTCGGGAGAGACCTGCACCTGTTCGACCGATTCCCGTGCCTGCGTCAGTCGTCGTGGTTCTGATCCGCCGGGCAGGAGCTGCCACACGTCGCGGTTGCCGCCGGTGCGATACAGAACCGAGCTTCCGTCGGCCGTCCAGTCCTCCAGCCAGATGACCGGCAAGCTGCCGCGTGGCATGACCGTAGTTACGCGGCCGTTTGCCGGATCCACGCGCATGATGCCAGGTGCGTCACGCGAGTTGCGCGCGAACACGACTTCGCCCTTGGGTCCGAATCGCGGATCGGTATCGTTCTGATCGCCGAGCGTCAGCGGTGCGAGCCCGCCGCGCGCCGTGTCGAACATCGACAGCGTGGAGTATCTCGCCGTCGCATCCTTGCTCACTTCGACGACGACCTTCGAGAGATCCGGCGACAGATCGAAGGTCACGTAGAGCCCTGGTGGTCCCAGACTCTGGAGCGCGGTTCCCGCCCGATCGATCCAGCGAAACTGCCGTTCGCGGGTGTCGCCCACCGCGTAGGTCAGGCTTCCGGCGTTCGACGTCCAGAACGCGGCGGTGCGGCCCGCGCCCTGAAACACCGAGGGCGCGATGGTCTCCGCCTGTCCGCTCAGGCGAAGGCTGGCGGGATCGAAGGGCTGGGCAACGAGACGGTCTTCGATTGTCCACAGCAGCCGCCCGGATGCGTAGAGCGCCCGCGAGCTGCTCGCCAGCACCTTTGTTACGGTTTTCGAATCGACACTTCCGGCGTACGTACCGTTCGTCTCCCCGTTATCCGTGCGCACGAAGAACAGAAAGCGGCCGCCGCCGAGCCACTGCGGCCAACTGTGATATTGATCGCCGCGGCCGGCGTCGAGCGTGGTCAGTACAGTCGCGGTTCCTCCTGACGCGGGAACGCGGTAGAGACCTTGCGGTCCGCCCACCGAGAACAGTATCGATCCATCCTCGGACCACGAACCGGTGACGAACGGATCCGGAGGTGTGATGTCGGGGAACGTGCAGAGCCGTTCGACCGTGCCACGTGCGGCATCGACCTTGACGAGCGCGCGCTTCGCCGACACGACGACGAAGCGACTGTCGGGTGACCAGAAGGGCCACGCCGTCACACCGTCGAGGCCGTCGATCACCCTCGGCCGGCTGTTGTCGAGCGAGCGGATCCAGAGTCTGCGGCGGCCGGTCGAATCCGAGCTGACGAACGCGAGCAGCCGGCCGTCGGGCGAGAGTCCGACCTGCGGCGCGGTTGGCAGCAGACCTGGGAGCCGCATCGACTCAAAGGTCTCGTCGGCGCCCGGTGGCGGCACGAGGAACTCGATCGGCTGCGCCGGCGAGTTCTTGCCGCCGCGAGTCACGAGCAGGCCAATCGCTGCACCCGCGGTGATTGCCACGGCGACGATCGCCGGAAGGCGCCAGTTCAATCGGCGCCGCGGCTTCACCGGGTCCGTCGCAGGGTCCTGCCCGATCGTCGGAACCCGCCCGGTGATCGTGTCGGAGATCCCGCGCAACGCGAACGCGAGATCGCTGGCCGATTGAAAGCGTCCGCTTGGCTCCTTCGTCAGGCACCGCTGAACGATCCCGTCGAGTACCGGCGGCACCGGACGTTCGACCGTGCTGGTGAGCGCCGGAGGCGAATCCTTCAGGATTGCGCCGATGACATCGGCCATCGTCTGACCGGAGAACGCGCGACGCCCCTGCAGCATCTCGAAGAGGATGCAGCCGAACGAGAAGATATCGGCGCGATGATCCGCGACTTGTCCGCGCGCCTGCTCGGGAGGCATGTAGGCGGGCGTGCCGAGAATCGTGTTGGGCTGGGTGACGTCTACGCGCGTGTAGTCGGTGGACTCCGGTGCCGCCAGCTTCGCCAGCCCGAAGTCCAGAATCTTGATCCGGTTCTGCGAGGTGACGAACACGTTCTCGGGTTTGAGATCGCGGTGGACGATCCCCCGCTCGTGCGCCGCCGACAGCGCGTCGGCCACTTGCGTCCCGTAGTCGATCGCCTGACGGATCGGAATCCGTTCCGCCTCCAGCCGCTCGCGAAGCGTGTGACCCTCCAGGAGCTCCGATACGAGATACGGAGAACCTTCATGGACGCCCACGTCGTAGAGCGCCAGCACGCCAGGATGGTTGAGCGCCGCCGTTGCGCGCGCTTCCTGCTCGAAGCGTCGAAGGCAGTCGGCGTCAGCGGCGAACGCGGGAGGAAGGATCTTGATGGCGACGGTACGCACCAGCTGGGTGTCGTGGGCGCGGTAGACGCGTCCCATCCCTCCTTCGCCGACCAGCCCTGTAATTTCGTACCGTCCGATGCGGACTGGTGCCACGGTCACTGTGGAATTCCCCATCGATGTCAGGAGTCAGTCGTACAAGAGCAAAGTGGGCGCCAGGATCGGATAGGCCCTGGCCGAAGGAATTGCCCGCGCCGGCCGCCGGCCGTCACGGTATGTCGTGATCGCTATCGACCGGCTGAGTTCAGGTCCTGTTACTTGAAGCGCTTCATCGCATCGGCTTCGAGTTCCGCGATACCGACGCCGACGAGCAGGAGACTCTCCTGGAGTGTCTGTCCGCGGTCCAGGCTCTGCAACACGATGCCCATCCGGTCCCCGGCACGGCGCATGAGGACGTCAGCGAGCAGGAGGCTCTCGGCATATGCCGCGGTCGCCTGCCGTTCGTTGAGGCCGCTGAAGCCTTCGAGCAGGACTTCGACGGGCACCGGTCCGGTCACTCTCAGCACACGGACCGCTGATGCGATGTCCTGGGGTTCGAAATAGGATGCGAGTCCCTCGTGCAACCACGCGGGCACGCCTCGCGGGGCGAGACTGCTGACCATCGCGTGGGTGAGCTCGTGCGTGAGCACTCGATCGAACTGTCGCAGGTTCTGCCGCACCCCTTTCACCGGAATGCGAATTCTGCCGTCGAAGAGACCGGCGGACCACTCCGGCGCGCGCGTCAGATCGCGGAACTGCTGCTCGGTGTAGAGCGTGACCGTAATCGAGTTGGATGGGTAGGCGCCGATGGCCCTGCCGATGCGCCAGTACGCCGCATCGAGGGTCGCGACCGCACGGTCGGCCAGCTCGGTGTCGGTGCGTCCTTCGAACACGATGGAAAAGCGGCCGTCGTTGCGCTGCGTCAGGCCTCTGTGGACCGTCGATTCCTTGCGCCAGGTCTCGAGCCGTTCGCGGAGCGCGAGATCTCCCGGCCTCAGCGCCAGCGCCTGCTCGTACGAACGAATCGCCTCGTCCACGTTTCCGGCCGTGTACTGGATCTCGCCAAGCATTTTGGCGGCGTCGGTGAGTCGAGGGTTCAATTCGAGCGCGCGTTTGAGCGACCGCTCGGCCTCGTCTTCCCGGCCCAGCATGTGGGCCGAGATGCCCGCGCCGAAATGCAGCACGCCGTCGTTCGGCTGCGACTCGAGAGCCTGCCTGAAAATCGTCGAGGCACGCTGCGCGTCACCCGCCTGGATGGCCTGCCATCCCTGTTCCCACGCCTGCCTCGTTGCCTCCGACTGCGCGCGCAACGGCAGCGAGGCGGCAATCACGAGCAGCAGCGACAGCACCAGCCGGTTGATCATGAGGGAATACAAGAATTATCGGCCGGACCGCGCGGCCTTGTCCACGGGGTTTTCCGGCGATCATCGTTGATGACGAAACTGCAACGGCGGCGTGCAGACTTGTGCGCTGCCGCGCAACGATTCAACCGGGGATTCTCTTCGTGGTCGCGTTCCTGAAGACCGGTCCATCGGCTTCTCTCGCCGGAGCGTCAGTGCTTGGAGCTGGAGCCGCGCGTCGCTGATTCAAACGCGCTACTTCGGCTGGCCTTTGGCCAATCCCTGCTTCTGCATCTCTTTCACCGATGCTTTCACCAGTTCTTCGATGAATCCCGCGAGATCTTTCGGATTCCTGGTCTCGCTCACCGCCGCCCAGAGCAGCTCGTTGCGCGGCACGCTGAAGATGATGCTCTCGACGGTGACAAAGGTCTCGTTTTCCCTCGTCCCGGGAATGTAGACGCTGCCCCACCCGTAACCGTAGTAGCCCCACAGCGTGCTGTAGTACGGGCTGGTCCAGGTGCCTGGCGTGTACGTCGTGCGCTGCTCGGAGCCCACCGGCCGTAGCGCGACGACCCCGTCGATGTTCGCTTTTTCGAACCAGGGCTTCGCACGCTCGGCGGCCTGCAGCTCCTCTTTTGGCGCGATTCGATACGTCGCGACGCCCTGCATGCCTCGTGCGGTCAACTCGCGCGCGAGCCCCTCCTCCCCGGCGACCCGCAGCGAGTCGTCCTGCGTGATCACGAGCGCCGCAACTTTCTTGCCTGCGAAGCTGACTGACCCCGCATTCATCGACTTGAACGTGGAGGTGAATCTGACATCGGCGGCGGAAAGGGCGGCCACCAGAACGAGAGCGACAGCGGGAACTGTAGCGGCTTTCATCGGAGCTCCTGATACGGGCATGCGCTCATTGTAACGCCCCATGAGTCAACGCCGTGCCGTGCGGACTTCGCTGAAGTGTTGTCGGGAAGGCGGGTGGGTAGAGAATGCCAGAACTCGAGCGACACTGACCGGGAAAGGCCGCGGAGGTCAGGCTCCGCGGCCTTCTCTGCGGGTGCTTCTGTGTGGCCGACGCGTATACGCGTCAGGCGATCTTGACGTTCTCCGCCCGAGGACCCTTCGGGCCCTGTCCCTTGTCGAACGTGACGGCCTGGCCTTCGCGCAGTTCGTCGAAGCGCGTGCCGACGCACGCCGAGTTGTGGAAGAAGTACTCGTTCCCGTCGCCCGCCAGAATGAAGCCGAACCCTTTCTCACTGACGAGGCGTTTGATCGTGCCGTTCATAGGTGCCATGCGCTCTCCTTGACATGCATGTGATAGCGAACGCGCTCTGGCAGGATGGCTGGGATGCGATCCGACGCCTGCCCGGAAGGCCGGTCGGCGTTTAGTACACGCTGGCGGCTTACGTTGGAGCGAGAGGTGAGCATACCCTGTTTCGCACCTTTTGCGGCCAGTAATCGACGAACGCGGGTGTCCCACCGTCAATCGATGCTGTCCGCCGCCCGATTGTCAGACCCCGTCAGCCGATAGCCCGCCAGCCGGCACCGCAAGGTCGCGAGATCGACAACACGCGCCGACTTCGCGCGGGCGCTCGGGAAGGAGAGCGGTGCGGACGAAGAACGACGGCTCGCAGTAGGTCGAAAGTTACGGAGGTGCGTGGTGCACGGCGTGCACCCGCACCTCCAGCTCACGACAATCGCGACGTGTCGTGATCAGGTGCTGCGAGCTGGCGACGGTCGCGTAGCCGCAAGGGATAGCACCCTTCAGATATATGTCGCAGCCCCGCGGACATCACGAAGTCACAATCGCCCGATAGTCAACGCTCTCAACGCGGGAGGAGGCTTCGCGTATTCGATCACCGACTCTGTAGATGTGTTTGGATCGTTCTCTCGTGAGGTTGCCGGACGAAACGGCCACGTCCTGAACCGAGGGATCACGGTTGGCGCAAGCTGGATCTTCAGCCGCGGGTTCAACGGGTACGGCAGTACTGCCGACGGCGTCGCACCGGCATCCGAGTACGCAAAGCTGACCGGCAAGCGACAAAGCTCGCTTGCCCGCTGCATCTGTCAGAAATCAGGGTCGTAGACGCGACCCGCTGCGGGACACGTGAGGCGCATGGATCGGCTCCAGATTGTAGCCGCAATACGCAGGTCTCATCGCGTGAAGACCGCCTTCCAGTTCACCTCCCATGTCTTGCCCCAGTCCTTCGAGAACGCTTGCTCGAACCTGAACGACGTCGGTGTGATGTCGGAGAAGACGAATCGAACGGT
>DATAEK010000433.1:0-5652 GCA_036258055.1 Vicinamibacterales bacterium | reverse complement strand
GTCGAGAACCATTCGGCGCGAAGATCTGCGTCCGTCTGGACGTGATGCACATCCGAGCAATGGCGGCTGCAGGTCTGCACCAGCTCCCGCGTGTTGTTGCTGTTCGCCCCGCCGACTACGATGACGACGTCAGCGCGGCGCGCGAGCTCGATGGCGGCGCTCTGGCGCTCCTTTGTCGGGCGGCAAACGGTGTCGATGAAACGGACCTCGGATCGCGGGAAGTGCCGCCGGATCACGCCCACCAGATGTCGCACCCGCTCGAGCGGTTGGGTTGTCTGGGCGGCGATCCCAATCCGCGGATGTTCGTTGAGTCGTTCAACATCGCTTTCGTCGAGCACGACATCGAACACATCGAGATCTCCGGTCAGTCCCCGCACCTCCACGTGGGCGCGCTGACCGATGATGACGGGGTGATAGCCGTCGCGCACGAGCGCTCGAACGGCCCGATGCGCGACGTACACCAGCGGGCAGGTCGCTTCGACGACCTCGAGACCGAGGGCGCGGGTCTCAGCCAGTGTCCGCTCTGACGCACCGTGCGCCGTGACCATCACGATCGGAGTGGCCACCTGAGCCGGGTCGCGGGCGGTTGCAATGCCCCTGGCCCGCAGATCTGCCAGGACAGCGTCGTTGTGAACCAGATCGCCGAGGATGGTCAGGGGTGCGGCTTCGGCGTGCTCAATCGCCAGCGCGATTGCGTCGCGGACGCCGAAACACATCCCGAGATGTGCCGCGCGGATAATTTCCATGGCCGGATGTCCGAGCGCAATGGGTGACTGAGTTGTCGAACACCGAGACCTTGCGCTCTCAGACTTACATTACTTTGCATTGTAAAGTCTGACCGGTGCACCTGTCAACCGAGCGGCGTGACGAGCTCACATCGTCGGGCGGCTCCCGGCTTGGCGAACCTGGCGTTCGACATCCTTCAGCAAGGCCGGCGCATCGAACACAATCCCGGCCTTGATGGTCCACCGCACGCCGCCCTTGTGCGACGGCTTGCCGTCGCGATCGAAGACGTCGACACCCGTGCCGTACATCACCTTGAAGTTGTCGAGCGGGTTGCCGTCGACGATGGCAAGGTCGGCGAGATTGCCGATGCGAACGCCTTCGAGGCGCTTTTCGCCCAGGATCTGCGCCGCGTTCGACGTCGCGATTTTGATGATGTCGAGCGGATGGAGTCCCACTTCCTGCATCAGCTCCAGCTCCCGAATCGTCGAGAAGCCGTACAACCCGTAGGCGGTGCCGGAATCAGCTCCGACCGTGAGCACGCCGCCGCGATCGAAGAACATCTTGATGTATTTCTGCCAGATGGCGAAGTGCTGCTTCCAGTTGATCTCATCCGATGTTCTCCAATTGGCGTGAAACGAGCCGTGGGTGGACGCGTTCGGGATCCACGCCGACCAGATGCTGGGAAGCACGTAGGTGTCGTGCCACTCGAGGCGTCGCGCCCGCATCACGTCACGGCTCGGCTCGTACGCCACCATCGTCGGATCCCAGTTCATCTTCTTCTCGATCATCGTGTTGATGACCTTCTCCAGGTTCTCCGGGTGCTGCTGCGCCTCCTGCCAGAGTTGGCCCGACCAGCGGAAGCGATCGACTTCGTCCCAATAGTTGTAGTCCGGCGGAAAATGCTGCGATCCAGGGATGGCGGCGTCGGGCACGCCGTAGTAGTGCTCGAGCGATCGGACCCCCGCATTGGCGGCCACCACCGCATCGGTCTCGCTGACCTTGAGATCCACCATCACGCCGCGCATCCCCTGCTTCCTGGCTTCGTCGCAGATCGCCTCGATGATGTCGGGAAAGTGCCCCGGTCCCTTGCTCACCTTTACACCGTCCGCGCCGCGCGACTTGAACGTGCGCACGAGCTCGCGTGCTTCCTCCGGCGTGTGCCCCAGCTCGCGCTGGCGAGACACGTTCGGCCAGCGCTCGTACAGAAACAAGCGCGGCGCAATGATCTGGTTTGCGGCGCTCATCTCGCGATCCTTCACCATCCTCTCGATGCCGGCATCAGCGCCCGCGTCGCGCAAGGTCGTCACACCGTGTGCGAGCCAGAGCTTGTACGCATAATCGGACTGATCGGCGCCGCCGCGACGCGTGCCCGGCACGTGCGTATGCATGTCGATGAGGCCGGGCATGACGTACATCCCGGTTGCATCGATCACACGGTCGCCCTCGGGCCGCTTCCAGTTCGCGCCGTAGCTGCGGATGGAGACGCCGTCGGTCGGGATGATGTCGGCAATCGTGTCCTTCTCGATGACGATGTCCATAGGCCCCTCTGTCGGGGTCCCGCGGCCGTTGATCAACATCGCGTTCCGAATGACGAGCCGGCCGTACTGTCGGCCCGCCAGGCTGGCTGCCGGGGCCGGCGACTGTGTCTGGCCCGCGGCTGGCTGCCGGGACTTGTCGGACTGAGCTGCGACGCCAACAAGCGTCGCGCCGATGGCAACGCACGCACCGAAACCGAGGACGATGCTGGCTCTCCGCATACAGGCGCTCCCGTGGCAGGTGGTGGACGGTGGGACCAGGCGCATTATGTCCCGGCTGGCGCCAACGCGAAAGCCGGTAGCCCGGGCCCCGGAACGGCTCAACTCGATGCGGCTGGGCGGCGGAAGGCGTAGAATCCCGGCGAGACTAGGTCGAATCAGGAGTGAGGAGACTGAGGATGTTCTTCAACGTATTGCGTGACATGCGCTACGCCGTGCGGCAGTTGATCGCGAGCCCTGCCTTCACCGTCGTCGCGATTCTCACGCTGGCGCTCGGCATCGGTGCCACAACGGCCATCTTCAGCGTCGTCAACGGTGTGCTCCTCAGGCCGCTGCCCTTCCCGAATCCCGACAGTCTCGTCCTGGTGTACGAGGTCGTTCCCCAGTACGGGCGCTTTTCAGTGGCACCCGCGAACTTTCTGGATTGGCGCCGTCAGAACACTGTGTTTCAACGAATCGCCACCTTCAACAACAGCAGTGCGACGTTCACCGAAGGCGGCAACGCCGAGCGGATAACGAGCGCAGCCGTCTCGTGGGATCTGTTCGAGTTGCTCGAGGTGACACCGGCGCTGGGCCGCGGCTTTCGCGAGGATGAGGACGCGCCGGGGAAGAACAGCGTGATCGTGCTCAGCTACGGCATGTGGCAGCGCAGATTCGGCGGCGATCCGAACGTGCTCGGCCGATCGATCACGCTGAGCGGCGTACCCGTGACCATCGTCGGTGTCATGCCGCAGGGCTTCTACTTCCCAACTCGCGCCATCGAGTTCTGGCAACCGATCGCGCTGAACCCAGCGAAAGCGACGCGTGGCGGACACTTTCTGGGAGTGGTTGCGCGGGCGAAACCCGGCATCTCGGTTGAACGCGCGGGCGCGGAGATGAAGACCATCGCGGAACGCCTGGCGAGAGAGTACCCGGAGAACAGCGCGAACGAGAGTGCGGGGGTCGTACTCCTGCACGAGCAGGTGGTTGGCCGGATTCGTCCTGCGCTGCTCACGCTGCTCGGCGCCGTCGCTGTCGTGATCCTCATTGCCTGCGCCAACGTCGCCAACCTGCTGCTGGTCCGCGCCTCTGTCCGGGGCAAGGAGATCGCGATCCGCGCCGCGCTCGGTGCCGGAAAGAGGCGGCTGGTCTCGCAAATGATCTCGGAGAGTCTCGTGCTGTCGATCGCCGGCGGAGCGCTCGGGCTGCTGCTCGCCTATCTCGTCCTGCAGCCGATCAAGACCCTGAGCGCCGGCAGCATCCCTCGTGTGGACGATGTCTCCGTCGATCCTCCGGTATTGCTCTTCGCGCTGACGATTTCTTTGGTGACGGGTGTGTTGTTCGGCCTCGCGCCGGCCTGGCATGCGCTGCGGACCGGGCTCGTCGAGCTCCTGAAGGAAGGGGGGCGATCATCGTCGGCATCCGGTGGCCGATGGGTGCGCGGAGGACTACTCATCGTCGAGGTGGCGCTGTCGATCGTTTTGCTCGTTGGCGCCGCTCTTCTCCTGCGCAGCTTCAGCCGTCTGACCCATGTGGACCCCGGCTTCCGCGTCGACAGAGTCCTCGCATTTCGAATTGCGTTGCCTGAGGCGACCTACCCTCAAGACCACAACAGGATCGCGTTCTTCGATCGGCTGCTGTCGGATCTCGAGGCACTTCCGGATGTGACCGCCGCCGGCATCGTGCAGAACATGCCGCTCCGAGGCGACTACGTGCTGTCCTTTGAAATCCAGGGACGCCCGAAACCGAAGCCAGGAGATGAACTATCTGCAAACTACCGGTCGGTCAGCCCGGACTACTTCCGGGCGCTGGGCATCCCGCTGCTGCGCGGACGCATGTTCACTGGGCAGGACACGGACAAGTCGCCGATGGTGGCGATCGTCGACGATACCTTCGTGCGGCGCCATTTTCCAAACGAGAACCCAATCGGCCGCGGCCTCGACATCGGCAACGGCAGCGACGGCTTCTACGAAATCGTCGGCGTCGTCGGGAACGTTCGCTACAACGGTCTCGACGAGAAGGCGACGGCGACGATGTACGTGCCGTCGCATCAGGATGTGTTCAGCACGGTGTGGGTCGCGGTGCAGACGACGGGCGACCCGGCGCACGTCGCGGCATCTGCGCGGCAGGTCGTCCGCAACATCGATCAGGCGCTGCCGGCCTTCATGATGAGCCCACTCGCCGACGTCGTCGCCGACTCAGTGGCACAACAGCGCTTTTCGATGTTGCTGCTCGGATTGTTCGCCGGCATCGCGGTGTTTCTCGCCGCGGTCGGCTTGTACGGAGTGGTCGGCTATACCGTCAGCCAGCGGACCCAGGAGATCGGCGTGCGGATCGCGATGGGCGCGCAGCGCGGACAGGTGCTCGGCCTGGTCGTCGGCGGCGGCATGAAGCTCGCCGTCGCCGGCGTCCTGATCGGCGTGGCCGGAGCGCTGCTGCTCTCTCGCCTGATCGAGAAGATGCTCTTCGAGATCACGCCGCTCGACGCCACGAGTTATCTCTCGACGTCGGTGCTCCTTCTCGCGATCGCTGCAGTGGCGTGCTACATCCCGGCGCGGCGGGCCATGCGGGTGGATCCGATCGTCGCGCTCAGGCAGGCCTGACTCGGGGCGCACGCGCCTCGCCAGCGGTACCCGATCTCCCTAGATGGTGACCGCTTCCTCGTACATTCCGCCGTCGCATAAGATGCCTCGCCGATCATCGTCGTCCTGAACCGGATGTCCGGCTTGTAAACAGCTCACACCCGTCAGCGACCTTCGTTGCTGCGTTTCTCCGCGTGAACCCGTTTCCGCCGTCTCATCCGATACCATTGCCCTAGTTCCGTTCTCCGATCGTGACGGTGAGCCGGTTCCGATCCCTCGACGTGCGTTCGTATTCCAGCCGCTGCGCCGCGCCGCGCAGCAACAGCAGCCCGCGCCCGCCGACGCTGGCGTCGAGGATGGTCCCTGACGGCGCCACCGACTGATATTGGGTCGGATCGAACGGCACTCCGTCATCTTCGAAGCGCATCACGACGCTCTCGCCCGGAAACTCGACCGACACCTCGATCTCGTGCTCGCGAGTATCCCGGTACCCGTGCCTGATGACGTTGGTCACGACTTCCTCAAAGACCAGTTCGCAGTTGTAGCGGGTTCTACGGCCGAGAGGATGGTCGTCCAGCCGGCGCCGGAGGTCGTCGAAGGCGCGCGCGAAT
>DATAEK010000432.1:0-11046 GCA_036258055.1 Vicinamibacterales bacterium | reverse complement strand
GGCCGCGCGCCCGAATTCGGCGGTGATCGCCCCCTTCTTGACATTGAACTCGGCGATGTCGAGGTCGTTGACTTCGGACGAGAGGTAGCCGAACCCGGGGTTAGTGATGTCGACGCCGTCCATCAGGTACTTGTTGTCCTGACGGCTGGCGCCGCCGCTCGGCGCGAAGCTGTTGTTCTCGGCCACACCCGGGATCAGCTGGAAGAGCCCCGTGTACGAGCGGGCGAGGGGGAGCGTCTCGATCTGCGCCGCCTTGTAGTTGAAGTTCACTTCGGTCGACCTGACGTCGACGACGGGCGACGCGGCCACGACCGTCATTTCTTCCTGAACCGTGACGCCAATGACCAGATCGACCTGGGTGTCCTTGGCGACTTCGACTTCGATCGGACGCGAGGCTTTGCCGAGGCCCTGCTTGTCGACTTCGACGACGTACTTGCCGGGAAGCAGGCGCTGAAAGTTGTACATGCCGCTCGCATCGGTCCGCACCGTTCGGCCGGCGGGCATTTGATCGCCCGAGATTCGGACCCCTGCGTCGGCGACTAAGCTGCCTGTTTGATCGAACACCGCCCCGGACACCGAGCCGGTATCCTGCGCACGCGCTGGCACCACGCTCATGCCCCAAACCAGCATGAGCACCAGCCAACCTCTCAACCGCATGGTTGACCCTCCTCCACGTTTTGCAAAAAAGACAGGTGAGGGCTCGATGCTAACACAGCGGAACTGACGTCAGAAAGGTGAACTACTTCCGCTGTCCGTGTGCGCCCGGTGTGCTAATTGCGCTCGTCCGCCGTCTCATTCATCGCATGGACCGCGGCGCCGAGGAGACCGGACTCGGCGTTGAGGATCACGGCGACCGGTATCGTCGCCACGAAATCGGCCATCGGCTCTTTTGCACGAAAGGCGTCGAGGAACAGACCTGATTCGAGCGCGGGGAGAATCTTCGGCGCGATGCCGCCGCCGACGTACACTCCGGCGGTCGCGACCGATCGCAGCGCGATATTGCCCGCTTCCGCGCCGTAGGCGGACAGGAACATGTTCAGCGCCTCGACACAGTGCGGGCAGCGCTTCTCGACGGCGGCGCGGTAGATGCGGGCGGGGAGATCCAGCGGGTCGTGTACGACACCGACTGCGGTACAGAGCCGCGCCGGTGCAATGCTGCTCGGGGTGATTGTCGGACCCGAACCGAACGACTGGTGCGTGAACTGATAGATGTTGACCAGTCCCGGACCGGAGACGACGTGCTCGACGCTGACGCGGCCGAAGATCCGTGTCAGCTGGCGGACCATTTCGAGCTCCCGCGCCGTGCGCGCCGAGAAATCGGCATGGCCGCCCTCGGACGCGGCGGGCACGAAACGTCCGTCGACGTTGTGCAGGATGGCTTCGCCGAGTCCGGTCCCCGCCGCGATGACCGCGGCGTTCCCGCTGGGAACCGCGACGCCTTGCTGCAGCACGGCGAGCTCGTCGGGCTCGAGCACAGGCACCGCGTAGGCCAGTGCCTCGAGATCGTTCAACAGAATCGATCGCTTCAACCCGACGGTCTCACCGACGATGTCCATGTCCACCAGCCAAGGCACGTTGGTCAGCCTGGCGACGTTGTCGGTGACCGCGCCGGCGACGCCAAAGCAGGCCGACTCGATGCCGCGCGGCGGCACGTTGCGCGCGCGCAGGAACTCGCGGACCATGCCCTCGAGACCGTCGTAGGCGAGCGTGGGGAACTCGCCGACCTCGACGGCGGTGGGACGCTCTGGCGCGGTTGCGAAGAGGCCCAGCAGCGTCTTCGTTCCGCCGATGTCCCCCGCCAGCAGCATCACGGCCCAATTCTAGTGCAATGATTACTTGACATTCGCGGCCGTCTCGCTAATCTTCGCGATCAATGACGTCGTCTTCGTCAGCGCATGGCGGGCCGTACGGCCCCCGCGAGATCCGCAGCCTCTACCCCAACGTCACCGAGAACCATCTTCGTTATCTGGAAAAATGGGGTCTGCTCAAGCAGACTCCGCCGGGCAGGCCGGAGCGCGAGTACTCCTTCGCGGACCTTCAGACCATCAAACACGTCGCCACCGAGCTCGAACGCGGCACGCCGCTCCGCGTGATCCTGCGCGCGCTCAGCGCCGAGCGGCACGGGCAGCTCGAATTCGATTTTCATGCCGCGCCCGATACGCCGCGCGCGAAGGTGGTTGCGCTCCAGGCGCGTCGGCAGCGTCCACCCTCGATCAACACGCCGGCGCCGCTCGCGGCCGGCGCCGCGTCGGGCGTCGACCCTGGCATCCAGGGTTTCCCGTTCACCGATCCGCAGGCGGCGCTTGCCGCGAAGTACTTCATCGAAGGTTCGCGCCTCGATGACGGTGATGCGCGGAACATGGAGGACGCGGCGGCCGCCTATCGCAAGGCGCTCGTCGTGGATCCGACGCTCGTACCCGCGATCGTGAACCTGGCCAATATTCACTACGCGCGCGACGAGCTCATCGAGGCGCAGGCGCTCTACGAGCGAGCCATCGGGCTCGACCGACATTGCTTCGAGGCGCACTTCAACGTCGGCAACATCAATCACGACCTGGGTCGCTACGACGACGCGCTGCACTGCTACCGCAACGCCGTCGCTCTCAACCCCGGCTACGCCGACGCGCACTTCTATCTGGCGGTGACGCTCGAGAAGACCGGGAACTCAACGGAAGCCAAGCCGCACTGGAAGGCGTACCAGGAGCTCGCCCCGAACGGGGAATGGGTGGAACTGGCGCGGGAATTCTCTGAATAATGCGGCCAACCGGGTCGCTTGATACGCGCCCGAGCTGAAGCTCGGGCCTACAGGCCTAGCGTTCGCAAACGGCGGTTGGTCGCCTCCATACCGGTCGGTCGCCTCAATACATGTAGTCCACGCGTTCGCGCTTCTTCGGCGTGCGCCGAAGCTTGTAGAACGCGCATTCGGGGCACCATGACTCCGGCTTGAAGCCCTCCTTGCCGGCAAACGGCAGGACGTCGCGATGCGTGCAGAATTCCCCCTGATCCGGCGTTGCGCGCCAGCGGCACGACTTGAACTTCTCGACCGCGGGCGAAACCGCGGGATCCCCGGGGGCGGGCTGAGCGGCGGGGGCCTCGTCGACGTGCGGCTCCGGCAGCGAAGCCGCCTGGCCGAATTTTGTATCTTCCATCATCCCTGCATTTCGAGCCCGAACGATCGCTGCAGCGCCTGGAGGGCGCGCAGCTCTTCGGGCGCTGCAAGCGTGAGTGCGGTTCCGGTGGCTTCCGCCCTGCCAGTCCGGCCCACGCGGTGGACGTAGGTTTCGCGATTCACTGGAACTTCGTAGTTGACGACGTGGGTGATGCCGTCGATGTCGAGGCCGCGCGCCGCGACGTCAGTCGCGACGAGCACGCGGAAGCGGCCGCTTCGGAACCCTTCGATCGCCTGTGTGCGCTGCGCCTGCGTGCGATCGGCGTGCAGCGACGCGGCCTTCAAGCCGAAGGCCGCGAGCTTCCGCGCGAGCCGCTCGGCGCCGGACTTCGTCCGGACGAAGACGAGCACCGGGCCGTCAGTGCGGCGCAGGAATTTCGCAAGCCACTCGGTCTTCTGCGCGTGGGGCACCGTCTCGACCGCGTGCGTGATGCTGCGCGCCGGCGCGCCGGTCGTGCCGATCTGTACGTACTTCGCGTCGCAGACGACCTCTCCCGCCATCCGCATCACGTCATCGGGCACCGTGGCGGAGAAGAGAAGCGTCTGACGGGCCGCCGAGTCGGGCAGCGACGTCACGATTCGGCGGACGTCGGGCCAGAAGCCCATGTCCATCATCCGGTCGGCCTCGTCGAGCACGAGCGTGTCGAGCTTGTCGAACTTCACCGCGCCGTTGCGCATGTGATCCATCAACCGGCCGGGCGTCGCGACGATGATGTCCACGCCGGCCTTGAGGGCGCGCTCCTGGGCGTCCATGCCCACTCCGCCGTAGACGGCGATGCTCGTCAGGTCGGTGTGATACGTGAATCCCTGGACATCGTCCTCGATCTGCACGGCAAGCTCGCGCGTGGGCGCGAGGATCAGCACCCGCGTGAACCCGCGTTCGTCGGGCGCCGCCGCGCGGGCTTTCAGCATCCGGTTGAGAATCGGCAGCAGGAACGCGGCCGTCTTGCCCGTGCCGGTATCGGCGCAGCCGATCAGATCGTCGCCGCTCATCACGATCGGGATGACCGCGCTTTGAATCGGGGTCGTCGCCGAAAAGCCGCGAATGCGGATGCCCTCGATGAGCGACGACTCGAGGCCGAGCGTTTCGAATGGCACTGGGCTCGGGTCGTACTCCGCCTGCGGACGCGGCGCCGGGGGCGCCGGCGGCGTGGCCGGCCGGGCGTCATGGCGTGCGCGCGGTGGGCGCGGACCTCGACGGGGCCGACCTTTCCGAGGCGTTTGATGTTGTGTTGTGTGGGAGCTCAAACCTGGTTTCTTAGCGAGCGCGGAATGTGATGATGCCCCGGACCGGATCGTATGGCGAGACGCCAACGGTGACGCGGTCGCCCGGGACCACTTTGATTCGAAAACGGCGCATACGGCCGCTCAACTGAGCGAGGACCTCATGGCCCTGGTCGCACTGCACGCGGTACAGGCCGCCGCTGTGGACCGCCACGACGGTTCCTTGCACGTCGATCAGATCATCCTTGCTCAAGTGCTATCCTTTCCAATCAAAGATTGTGCCACATTCGGCGATGCGGCGCAAACTAATCCATTCAAAAGATCAATAGCCGCTTCACGGTTTTGCCGCCGTTCCTACTTGGACGCGCGGATTTGGCTCGAGTTGCCGTACGGCCGCCTCCAGCCGATGAGCCAGCGCCGGGTAGTCATTCCCCTCCAGCAGGATAACCGGGCCGAAGGTCACTCCGACCGGCCCCCGCGCCGGAAACTTCCATGTGTGGTGCAGCACCCGGTCGAGCCCATCCAACCTGATCGGCACGACCGGTACGCCAAGCCTGGCCGCTACCATCGCCGCGCCTGGCTGGAAGCGCCCGATCTCGCCGCCATCGCTCCGGCGACCCTCCGGAAAGATCAGGACCGAGTACCCACCGCCCACCAGGTCCCCGATGTAGCGCATGGTCTGGCGCGTGCCGGTCTCCCGCTGTGGGAGCGGGAAGGCGTTGAAGAAGAGCGAGGCGAGGTAATAGTTCGCGCTGTTGGTGATCCGTGCTGAGAGCGGGTAGTCCGCCGGAAAGAAGTGGGCCTTGAAGAACTCCTTTGCCATGGCCGGCGCAACGCGGTATCGCCAGCGTGGCGGCAGCGCTGCAAGTATAGCTGGCGTATCCAGGTGGCTCTGGTGGTTGGCCACGAAGATGACCGGCCCCGCGAGCGTTTCGAGGTGCTCGAGACCCCGCACGTCCAGCCGCATGAAGACTTTACCCAGCGGCAGGATCCAGGTCGGGAGGCTGGCGCGGCGCAGCGCGCGCGCCGGCGCCGATCGGTTCCACGACGGAAAGTCGATCGGTTCGGCAGCGGTGATGGCCGGCGACGGTCCGGCGACGTCGAGCGGCTGGGTCAGGGCCTCGAGATCGCGCACGGTGCGCGCGGCGCCGAATCTGGCTTCGTCGACCGTGACCTGGAACGCCTCTTCGAGAGCCATCATCAGCTCGACCCGCTCGAGCGACGTCAGTCCGAGCTCGTCGATCGTCGTGTCCGCGGTGACGCGCCGTCCTGGCGAGAAGCGTTCGAGCACGGCGGCGACGCTGCGGCCGCCCGACGGCGAACCACTCGACGCAACCTGCTGGCCGCTCAGCCATTGCTTCAACTCACGCCGCTTGAGTTTCCGCGTCCCCTCGGTCCGCGGCAGATCGCCCTGCGACCAGACGACCGCCGACCGGATCTTCTGGTGATCGCCGAGCTGGAGATTGGCCGCGCGGACGACGGCGTCCACATCGGTACCGGGTTCGAGCACCAGGATCGCGTGCACGCGTTCGGCGTGCGATCCGGGCGCCGATGCTCCGACGACCGCGGAGTCACGAACGCCGGGTTGCGCGTTCAGCGCCCGCTCGACGTCTTCGGGGAAGACGTTCAGGCCTTCGGGCGTCACGATCATCTCTTTCTTGCGCCCGCGGATGTGGAGCTGACCCTTGTCGTCGATCGCACCGATGTCGCCGGTGTGGAACCATCCGTCCTTGAACGCGTTCCGGGTCTCATCCGGCGCGTTGAAATATCCCTGCGTCACGTTGTCGCCGCGAACGAGGATCTCGCCATCGTCTGCGATCTTTACTTCCACGCCGGCGATGGGCTTGCCGACGGCGCCCTGCGCCGCGTGGAACGGGTGGTTCAGCGTGACGATCGGCGCCGTCTCGGTCAGGCCGTAGCCCTGAACGACGAGAAACCCCAGTCGTCCCCAGAACGCTTCCAGGTCGGGATCGAGCGGTGCCGCGCCGACCACCATTGCCCAGAACTTGAACCCGAAGAGACGATGAACGCGGCGGTAATGCCACCAGCGTCCGGTCCAGTGCATCTTGCGCGGCGGATCCTGCGCGGTCTCCGGAAGCACCCGGATCACGTAGTCCTTGAGCACCTCGAGCATTTTCGGCACCGAGACCAGGACCGAGATCTTCCGGTCGTGGATCTGTCTGATGATGTCCTCGGGTGCGTAGCTGCGGGTGAAGAGCACGACGCCGGGCAGCATCGGTGGAACGAACGTCGCCATCGCCTGGCCGAACATGTGACTCAGTGGCAGCAGGTTGAGGAATCTGATCGGCTGAAAGGGCCTGGCGTAGCGCTTGTACTTCGCCACTTCGCGCTCGATCGGCACGATGTTGGCGAGGATGTTCTTGTGCGTGATGACCACGCCTTTGGGATCCGCGGTCGCGCCTGACGTGAAGATGATCTCTGCGGTATCTCCGGGTTCCACCTCGACCGGCGTCAGGGTTCCCGGGCCGGCGCCGTCGGACTGCCGGAGATCCGCGAGCGTCCACACCAGGCGTCCGGACGCAAGCGCCGACGTTTCGACCACGTCGCCGGCGAGGATGAGGCGGGCGTCGGTGATCGCCGCAACGCGATCGACGAACGATGCCGACGTGCGGTAGTCGATCGGCACGAGCACCGCGCCGCGCAGCAAGCAACCCCAGAGCGCGATGACCCACTCCGGGCGGTTCTCGCTCCAGATCGCCACAGCGTGGCCCTTGGCGATTCCCGCGGACTCGAGCCGCGCCGCGAACGTGCGCGCGCGTCCGGCGACTTCGGCGTAGCGATAGCGCCAGGTGCGATAGCCGTCGTCGTACGCCAGGAAGTCGCCGTCGGTCGTCGCGAGATCGGCGAAGAAATCGAGGAGCGTGCGCCGCGGCATCGGTGATGAATTATGATGGAAAATCCATGTCGCTCCCGCCGGTATTTGCGGCCAGCGCGTTGTACGACCAGCTGTTGCAGGCTGCGCTGCGACAGTTCTTCAGCCGCGCGACGTTCGAGACCGAACCGACCCCGTCACTGTCTTCGGATGGACGGCTCGCGATTGAGCCCACCAACGATCCGTCGGTGTTGACGGTTCGCTGGTTCGGGTCACGTCACGTCCTCCACGTGCCGGCGCGGCGTCCGTTCACCGCGCACGAGGTCCGGCTGGCGCGTGCCATCGGCACGGTGCTCAGCATCCGTTACCGGGCGATCTTCGATCCGAAGCAGATGCTCGAGCGGACGGAGCTCTTCCGCGGTGCGATCGAAGATCGCTACGTCAGCGCGTTCCTGGATCCCGACAAACCTGGCGAGCCCCCGAAGTCGCGTAGCGATCTCATCGCCACGGCGATCGAGGTCCTGCGCGTGGCCGCGCTTTCGAGCTACGAGAACCGTGCGATCTCGTCCGGTCTGCTCGTGCTCGACGGCGACGTCGATCCACGCCGGCCGGGGTCGCAGCCGCCCGGTGATGCGTACCGCTACACGCAGGCGCTCACCGGCGTAAAAAGCTTCTATCGCCTGTGCGATGGACTCGAGACCTTGTTCCTCGTCAATCGTTACGGCGTGGTACTCGACATCATCGAGGTGGGCCGCTACGCTGCCGCGGGATCGGCCGACGTCCTGTGTCCGGTGTCGTATCGTGCGCACACGCTGGCGACGGCCGGCAACGACGCAATCTGCATCGTGCTCAGCCCATCACATGAGATCAAGGTGTTCGCGCACGGCACCCAGATCTTCAGTTTCCGCAACGCACGCTGGCATCTGCTCGACGTGCAGGCCAAGTACGACATGTGGGAAGGGGCGGTCGGCGATCGCGCGCTGGCGAAGCGGCTGTTCCAGACCGCGCTGAACCTCGCGGATGCGCGACAGGGCGCGCTCTTCGTCGTGCTTCGTGACCCGGCCGCTGCGCTCCCGATGCTCGTCGCGCCAGGCGATCAACTCGACGAGATCCGCGGGCAGACCGGCGACGCCCCGATGCGGGCGCGGCTTCTTCACATGCTCAAGGGGCAGACGGCAACCGCGCTGGATCCAGCGGTGCTCGCGGGACTCGCCCGGACCGACGGCGCGACGGTCATGGACAGCGCCGGACGGCTGCTCGCCATCGGCGCGATCCTGCTGCACAGCGAACCACCTGAGCCGCACTCGACGCTTGCCGTCGAAGGCGCACGAACGACCGCCGCGATGGCGGCCGGGCGGTTCGGCGCCGTCCTCAAAGTCAGCGAGGACGGCCTCATCACCTTCTACGACAAGCAGGAAAAGATCTGGGACATCTGATGGGCCATGGGCCATGGGAGGAACCTGGGCCATGGGCCATGGCAAGGGCGTTGGCACAACACTGACGCGTGGGGCGCGTGAGTCCGTTCCCTGGATGGCGCGATCCGATCGGAGCGTGTATTCAGTTCATTCAGCCGCGCAACGTTCGTTCCAATAACAATACCCACCGTTTCCCATCTCCCCCATGTCCCTTTTCCCATGGCCCATTCCCATGGCCCATCTCCCATGTCCCATTTCCCATCTCCCATTCCCCATCTCCCATTTCCTTGCCCATTGACTGCGCGGGCGTAAACGCGTTGAATAGGCAGCCTGGGTTTCTGGTCATGCGGATCTTTTTGACCGGCGGAACGGGATACTTGGGGTCGGCGGTGCTCGAGGCGCTCGTTCGCGCCGGACATCACGTGGATGCGCTCGTGCGGAATCGTGAGCGAGCCACGCACGTCCAGCGGCGCGGAGCGCACCCGGTCATCGGCGACCTGTCCGAGCCGGCCTCTTACGCGCCGGCGGCCGCGGCGGCGGACGGCGCCATCCACGCGGCCCTCGAGCATTCGGCGCGCGGTCCCGCCACCGACGCCATCGCGATTGACGCGCTCGCCGTGGCGGCAGCCGGCCGCTCCCGGTTCCTCATTTACACCTCGGGCATCTGGGTGCTCGGTCCGTGTCCAACGCCAACCGACGAGACCGCGACCGTCAATCCGATCGCGCAATCCGCGTGGCGCGCGCCGCACGAGCAGCGGGTCCTGGAGGCATCCGGCAACGGCCTTCGCACCGCGGTCGTCCGGCCCGGTATCGTCTACGGCGGATCGCGCGGCATCGTCGGAGATCTGTTGAAGGCCGCCGCCAACGGGCTCGTCCGCGTGGTGGGGCCGGGGGACAACCATTGGCCGCTGGTCTACGAGCGCGACCTCGGCGAGCTGTACACGCGGCTGGCGGCTTCGCCGGATGCGTCGGGCATCTACCACGCAAACGACGAGGGGGACGAGCGGGTCAACGATCTCGTCGCCGCGATCGAGTCACATGTCCCGATTCGCCCGAGTGTCCGCCGGGTGCCGCTCACCGAGGCGCGCCACAAGATGGGCGCCTATGCCGACGCGCTCGCGCTGGATCAGATCCTGCGCAGCCCGCGCGCCCGGGCGCTCGGCTGGAATCCTTCGCTCCATTCCGTTTCCGGTAACGCGGCGCGGCTGTTCGAAGAATGGCGGCGCGGGCGCGAAGCCGCGTAACTGGTGCCGCGTCGTGCGGCGCCTCCCTCGACAAAGGACAGGTCCGATGACACGAGTGCTGACTCTCCTCGCGTCAGTGCTGTTGTGTGCGCTACCGTCGCTCGCGCAGACGCCGCAGGCCGATCCCCACGCCGGGCACGCGATGGACGCGCAGGCGCCGGCAGCCGCCGTCAACGAGAAGCTTCCGCCTGACGCCGCTGGCGCGGCGGCAGCGCTCAAGCGATCGTCACGGCACCAGGAATGGGTCGACGTCGCGGTTCCCGGTACCACCACCAAAATCAAGACGTTCGTCGTCTACCCCGAGCGCAAAGAGAAGGCCCCCGTCGTCATCGTGATTCACGAGATCTTCGGGTTGAGCGAGTGGGTTCGCGGCGTGGCCGACCAGCTCGCCGAGGACGGCTTCATCGCCGTCGCGCCGGATCTGCTGTCGGGGATGGCCCCGAACGGGGGAGGGACCGACGAGCTCGGCGACAAGGCGACGCAGGTGATTCGCAACCTCACGCCGCAGGACGCGACGGCCCGGCTCGACGCGGTGCGCGCCTACGCGATCAAGCTGCCGGCTGCCAACGGCAAGAGCGCGTCGATCGGGTTCTGCTGGGGCGGATCGACCAGCTTCAACTACGCCGTCGCTCAGCCGGGTCTGAACGCGGCGGTCGTCTACTACGGCACTTCGCCGTCCGATCCCGCGGCGTACACGAATATCAAGGCGCCGGTGCTCGGGCTCTACGGCGGCAACGACAACCGCGTCAACGCGACCGTGCCCACAGCGGAAACAGAAATGAAGAAGCTGGGGAAAACCTACGAGCCGCACGTGTTCGAGGGTGCCGGCCACGGCTTCCTGCGTCAGCAGGCACAGCCCGACGGGAACATGAAGGCAACCGAAGAGGCCTGGCCGCTGACGATCGCGTTCCTCAAGAAGTACACGAGCTGAGTGACCGTGCTGGGCTGACGGCGACGAGCGGCCGGTTGGTCAATCAGCAGCGCCTGCGGCCCGCGCGAGGCGCGCGCCGCCGAGCGCGAGCGAGCGGGGGTGGGGCCCCGCGAGCATTGAAAGAAGTACACGAGCTGAGTGACCGTGCTGGGCTGACGGCGACGAGCGGCCGGTTGGTCAATCAGCAGCGCCTGCGGCCCGCGCGAGGCGCGCGCCGCCGAGCGCGAGCG
>DATAEK010000418.1:0-23495 GCA_036258055.1 Vicinamibacterales bacterium | reverse complement strand
CGGTTTGGCGCCGAACGGCAAGCTGATCGTGGTGGGGGTGACATTCGATCCGATTGAGGTCACACCGGTACAGCTCATCTCGAGACTTCGAACCATTCAAGGCTGGGAAGCGGGAATACCAGCCGATACCGAGGACACATTACGCTTCGCGGAACTGACCGGCGTGCGTCCGATGATCGAAACCTATCCGCTCGACAGAGCGGCGGAGGCGTACGCGCGAATGATGAGCGGCAATGCACAGTTCCGCGTCGTTCTGACGATGTGAGGCTGGCGTGGAGACACTCGCCTTAACGTTCGCTGGCACCTAGGCAGGCGTTCCCAGACGCCGCCGGAGCCCTCGGTGACGTCGGCCTCTTTGGGGCCCTGGTGATGCACCTTGAGGTACTCGTCGGCGCTGTTTCCAAAGAGCTTCGAGCGGCCCGGCCCGAAGTCGGTAGCCCGGGGAGGAACTGCTCGGGCGTCGAGGTGGTCGTCTGGCGAAGGTGGATCGTAGACATGCGTGCTCCTTTGCGTGAAGGATGCTCGTCCACAGCGAAATCGTCCATCAGACCTTGGTATCGATTCGGCTCATGCAGGGATCGATACCATCGTCCAATGTTGGACCTCGCGAGTTTCTGCTTTCATACGCCGATGAATTCAGCAAATCCTGATTTGCTCGATTTCAGCTCAGGCCTTTCGCGCAGGTCGCAGCCCGAGTCTCGCGGCCATGGTGACCAGCTCGGGAAGAGAGTCTGCCTTCATCTTGCGCATCATCTGACCTCGGTGCGCCTTGACCGTGATCTCGCTGATGCCAAGTTCGCCGCCGACCTGCTTATTCAACAGACCCGAGACGACCAACGCCATCACCTCGCGTTCGCGTGGAGTGAGTGACGCGTAGGAGCTCCGCAGCATTTGCATTTCCGACTCCTGGCGCACCGCGGTGCGACTTCGCTCGATGGCACCGCCGATGGCGTCCAGCAGCACGTCGTTCGTGAACGGCTTCGTCAGGAATTCGACGGCTCCGGCCTTCATCGCTTGCACGCTCATGGGCACGTCGCCGTGGCCGGTGATGAAGATGATCGGCATGTCCGTCCGCCCGGCAAGCTGCTGCTGCAGTTCCAGCCCGCTGAGCCCCGGAAGCGTCACGTCGAGCACCAGGCAGCATGGAACCGTGGGGCGTGGGCGGGACAGAAACTCCTGTGCCGACCCGAACGTCTCGGGCTGCCAGCCTGCCGCTCTGATCAACAGCTCCAACGATTCGCGCACTGAGACGTCGTCGTCGACGACGAAGACGATGGACGGGACATCCGACATCTGACGACCCTCGACTTCGCCCCCTTGCTCGGCGGACTCAGTGTATATGGCCGTGGCCCATGGATCCGTGCTCACTGTTCGCATGTTTACCTCATCGCAAGAGCTTTGGTGAGCGCCTCGAGCAAGGCATCGTCGCTGAAAGGCTTGAACAGGCACTCTGCGGCCCCCTGCGCCAACAGGCGCGGACGGACAGTTTTGTCACCGTGCGCGGTGATGAACACAATCGGAATCGCCTGCCGCCGGCGTGTCAGTTCTTGTTGCAGGTCGGGTCCCGACATGCCGACCATCGCGATATCGAGAATGAGGCAGTTGGTCTGGCTGACGAACTCCGACGTGAGGAACGCCTCGGCCGACGAGAATGCCTGGACGGCGAAGCCGAACTGCCGCAACAAGTCTGGCAGCGACTCGCGCACGGACTCATCGTCGTCGACGACCGACACGAGCGAGCGCTGGACCATTACGAGTGCCTCATGACGCGTGCCGCGTCCGTCGTGCGTGCTGGATCGCGGGGAATGGAAAAAGCGAACGTGGCGCCGGGCCCGTCATTCGGTTCACCCCAGAGACGACCCCCATGCTTTTCGATGATGGAACGGCTGACGGACAGCCCGATGCCCATGCCACTGCTCTTGGTGGTGTAGAAGGCTTGAAAGAGCTTGTCCATGACGTGGGGCTCGAGGCCCACGCCGACATCCTGCACCGTCAGGCGCACACGATCGCCTTCGTCGCGTTCAGTTCTGATGAGGAGTTGTCGCGGACCATCGTCCACGCCGACCATCGCGTCAGAAGCATTGCGGAGCAGGTTCAGGATGACCTGTTGAAGCTGGACACGATTGGCTGTGACGAGCGGAAGATCGTCGGCGAGCTCCGGCCGGAGCATCACACGATGTCTCTGAAGCTCGCTCATAGACAACGCAATCACCTCGCGCGTCGCCTCGTTCAGGTCCATCGATTCCGTCGCGAGCTCTTTCCCGCTGAAGAGAGCGCGCAATCGCACGATCACATCGGATGCACGGTTGGCGTCGCGAATCGTTCGCCGCGCCGTCTCGCACGCGCCGTCGACGTCTGGAGGATCAGCGGCCAGCATCCGCAAGCACGTGCCGGCGTTGGTCATGATGCCCGACAGCGGCTGGTTGACTTCGTGGGCGATCGACGCGGTCAGTTCGCCCATCGTGATCACGCGCATCATGTACGCGAGCTTCTCTTGGGTCTGGCGCAGCTCCTCCTGCGCCTGTCTCCAATCGTGCATGTCCACGACCGTGCCGTACCACTTGAGGATGCGCCCGTATTCGTCCAGTAACGGGCGCCCGTTTGTCATGCACCATCGATAGGTGGCATCCGCGGCGTGGAACGTCCGCACCTCGACCCGGTACGAAGCTCCGGTTCTGATGCAGGACAACCACTCCTGAACCGCTTGATCGACATCATCGGGATGAAGAAGCTTCGTCCATCCGTCACCCATGACCTGTTCGGCGTCGAAACCAGTGTAATCACGCAACCGCGCATTGCAGTAGTCGATCGCTCCTTCCGGCGTGGCGCTCCAGAGCATCTCAGGAATGGTCTCGGTCAACTGGCGCAGGTGGCGTTCGCTCTCGCGCAATCGTGCTTCGGCCTGTTTGCGAGCCGTGATGTCACGCGCCACGCCCAGTTGCGCGACGGTGCCATCGTCGTTGCGCAGTGGGGCTGCGCGCGTCTCCAGATGGCGACACTCGCCGTCCATTCTGATGATGTCAAACTGCAGAAAGCCCTTCTGCCCGGCGCACACGCTTTCGTTGAACGCACGATATCGCTCGCGATCGTCCGGCGTGACGAAGTCGTAGAAGTTTCGCCCAAGCATGAGATCGACGGATGGTGCGCCCGCCATCGCGGCGCCGGCGGCGTTCACGCTCAATAACGTTCCATCGCCGGCAATCACATGTATGCACTCAGGCGTCGTCTCGACGATGGCCCGCAAGCTGGCCTCGCTGTGCCTGAGCGCGTCCTCCGCGCGTTTGCGCTCGTCTACGTCGGTGTGCACGGCGTACCAGCGGAGAATGGCTCCGCTGGCGTCCCGATGGGGAAGCCCACGAACCTGAAACCAACGATACGCGCCGTCGAAGCGTCTGAGGCGCGCCTCGAATTCATATGGCGCGCCCGATGCGATCGCTTGGGTGAAGATCCGGATGACGCGAGGGAGGTCATCAGGGTGAACCGTATCGCTGGTCCCCCATTGCTGCAATTCCTCGAGTGTCCGACCGCAGTATTCGACGAGTGGGTCGTTGACGAAGTCGACGCCACCCGTCGGGGTCAGACCAGCGACGAGGCCAGGAATGCTGGCCACGATCAATCGTCCTCCGCGTTGTACTGCTTCTGTCCGCTGACGCTCCACTACAAGTTCCTTCTTCAACGCTTCATTGGCTTCGGCCAGGTCTCTCGTCCGTTCCGCGACGCGTTGGTCGAGCTCCTTCGCGATTCGTTTCTGTTCGCTCATGGTGCGTTCCTCAATCCGTCTCGTCGGCAACCAGGGTTCTTGAGCACGGTAGCGAATTCACGACGGCCTGAGCTCGTGGTCCATCCCATCCCTCGATGGGACCTGTACGCCTACAGAATGCGTCACGCTGCCGACCATCGTCCATGAGACTTTGGTATTGGGTTCACTGCCACCGCCGCGGGGCGCATTCGTGCAGTCGTACGCAGTGCGACAACTGACGAATTCAATCCGTCGCGACGAGTCTGCGTCTTCCAGGAGCGGGAACCGATACGAAGGTGTCGCCGATACCTTCGTCCGATGGATTCGCGGCGGGCCATCTTGTGTAATTCCACGTGTGAAAGGAGCATGCACATGAACGCACGATCAACCTCACGACGACAGGCCAAGATGATCAAGCACGTCAAGTTCGCCGAAATCGCTGGCGGTCCACACGGGCTGTGCTGGACGCACGCCGATCGCGTGAACGCCGAATTGGTGCCCTTTGTGGAGTGAGTGATGAACACGCGTTTGCTCATGATCCTGCGCGTGACGGTCGCGACGCCGCAGAGCATCGGCGCGGTGCCCTATGGGACTCGTCGGACGGTCCCCATCACGGGCGGCGACTTTGAGGGCCCGCGACTTCGCGGATCTGTGCTACCTGGTGGAAGCGCCGACTGGCTCCTCCTTCGAGCGGATGGAGTTCTCGAGCTGGACCTTCGCGCCACGCTGCGGACCGACGACGGCGCACTCATTTCGATGAGGTCGTTCGGCTTGCGTCACGGTCCGCCGGATGTGATAGCGGCCCTGGCACGTGGCGAGGCGGTGGATCCGGCAGCCTACTATTTTCGGACGACGCCGCGGTTCGAAACCGCCCACCCGGCGTACGCATTCTTGAACCATCTCATAACGGTGGCGAGCGGCGATCGACGCCCTGAAGGTCCGATCTACACCATTCATGAACTGCTCTAAACTGGTTTCCGAAGGCTGAGGACTCTATGAACGCCCGTCCGCTGATGCGCCTGCGTCTGACGACCGCTGCGCCCGAGGAGATCGGTCCGACGCCGCGTGGCATACTCTCGATCTTTCCGATTACGGGCGGGTCTTTTGAAGGCGAGCGCCTGCGCGGAATCGTTCTCGGCGGCGGAACCGATTGGGTGACCGCGGCCGCCGATGGAACGTTCGAGCTCGATCTCCGGGTGACCCTCGAGACCGACGACAGCGCGTTGATCCACATGACATTCACTGGCGTGCGCGACGACGCGAACCACTATTTCCGCACGCTGCCCCGCTTCGAGACTGCCGCCCCGAAGTACGCGTTCCTCAATCGCCTGCTCGCAGTGGGTAGTGGGGAGGTTCACCGAGACGGGCCGGTTCACACCATCGAGGAGATTCTCTGAAGACGTGTCGACCCCGCCTTCGGGTATCATGACCGCGATCAGACCGGGAATCGTTTCGACGATCAGCCGAAAGCTCTCTTCGCTGCATTCTAGGCCGACTCGGCCACTGTCGCCGTGCGCGTGCTCTGGGCCGCATCAACGACGTGTCTCGGCACCCTGGCCTCACGAGACTTCGCGAGCGGTTCTCCCGAAGATCGCGCGGGTGAGCGGGTTCGGCTATAGAACGCAAAAACTTACGGATGGCGCGCGTCTGTGACGCCGTGTTCAGCACACGAAGAAGAGGAATGAATCAAGCTGGCTATGGGGAGGTTTTATGGCGGAAGCGAAAGCCGTGGAAGGAATCAGGAACGTCGTTCTGGTGCACGGGGGGTTCGTCGACGGTTCCGGTTGGCAGGGCGTCTACGATCTTCTGAAGAAGGACGGCTACAACGTGGCGATCGTCCAGAATCCGACCACTTCGTTGGCGGATGACGTCGCGGTCACGAAACGCGCGCTGGCCGCGCAGAACGGCCCAGCGATTCTCGTTGGCCACTCGTACGGGGGCGTCGTGATCACGGAAGCCGGCACGGATCCGAAGGTCGCGGGCCTCGTGTACATCGCGGCGTTTGCTCCCGACAAGGGCGAGTCGGTGTCCGCGCTGATCAAGAACCCGCCACCGGGTGCGCCCGTCCCTCCGATCCTGCCGCCACAGGACGGCTATCTGTTTCTCGATCGGACACAGTTTCGCGCGTCATTTGCCGCGGATGTGAGCGCGGAGGCGGCTGCTTTCATGGCGGACTCGCAGGTCCCATGGGGGCTCGAGGCACTCAACGGCGCCGTCACCGAGCCGGCGTGGAAGTCGAAGCCAAGCTGGTACCTCGTGTCGACCGAAGACAAGATGATTCCGCCCGATGCGCAGCGCGCGATGTCGAAGCGCGCCGGTGCGACTGTGACCGAGGTCAAGGGGAGTCACGCCGTCTACGTGTCGCAGCCGCAGGCCGTTGCGACGCTTATCGCGAAGGCCGCGACCAGCGTGGCCTTGACGTCGCAGTAGCGACCTAATCGCACAAACAATGACGACACCCGCCAATCCGCCGCGGGTGCCGTCATTCCTCGGTGTTTTTTTGCCGGCCGGACAGCGAATTCCGTGATGTTGCGACTTCACCATTTACGATTCTTGCCCCATCTGAATCGCGCGGCATCCTCTCCGGTGTAGTCGGGATCAAGATAGATATGGACACTTGAAATTCGATCTCCACTGAATTTGAAGACGTTGCAAAAGCGACCACCAGGAGTTTCTCCTCCAGTCCAGACTTTTCCCGAAAGCTTGCCGTGGGAGGTTCCTTCCACAACGACATAGTCGCCAGCAGGAATGAACTTCAGCTGGTCATAGTCATGCTGGATGAACTCGAGGGAGCCCTCAAATCCCTTCATCATCTCAAACAGTGACTGACGACCAAGGCCGAATCCAAACTTGGGGAAGTAAATCTCTGCGTCCTCGTGGAGCAGCTCGAGAATCTCTGGACGGCCTTGATCGGCCAGCCTGAAGTAGTCCTGGATCACCTGAATTCTGTTCTGGTCATTAGGTGAGCTCATTTCATATCTCCAGCCTTGTCACGCGGGCGCGCCAACGCTCTCGACCTGCAATTGGCCTCTTATGCCTCCCGGCCGAGAACCAGCTTGGAGGCTCGGCCCGCAATCATATGGGTCGGCGCGTTCGTCGGTCCCGTAATGATTCGCGGCATTACCGATGCGTCGGCCACGCGCAAGCCCAGAATTCCGTGTACACGCAGCGTCGGGTCGACAACAGCGAGCTGATCCACACCCATCTTGCAGGTGCCCACTGGATGTCCGAAGCTTGCCGAAGCCAATCGGGCGAGTTCCCGGATCTCCTCGGCCGTCGCCTTCGGACCGGGAACGAGCTCGGCCTCGCGCACACTGTCAAAGGCTGGCTGGTTCCCGAGTTCACGCGCGGCTTCGATGGCGCGCACGATGGCCGCAAAATCACAATCGGTGCCGAGATAATTGCCATCGATCACAGCGGCATCCCGAGAGTTGTTGCTGGCCAGACGGACGGAGCCTCTGCTCGTCGGCTGCACCAGAGCCGGCGCAATCGTGAATGCGTCTGCGGGAGGCGATCCAAAGCGCGCGGCAGTTTCGGGTGTAACCGCAGGCAGTTGTTCAAGAACGAGATTGATGTCGGTATCGGCCGATGGACCACTCGATAAGTACGCCTCTGCCTCGACGGCATTGCTGTCTGCGGGTCGGTCCGGCATCTTGCCTTTGTACTTGAATACGACACCTGACACGAGCACGTGGTCCTGCAGATTTTCGCCAACCCCAGGGAGGTTCTCGACGACGTCGCGCGGTGGTCGGCGATGCGGAATTCGGCGACAGCGCCACGTTGCGTCGCACCTTGCATCGCGCCCAGCTGCCCTATGCGCTGGGCGTCTCTGCGGACCTGACGGTGTTGCTGGGCACGCCGGTGCTGCAGCCGCCTGCGTCGCCGACGGGCACGGGACGTCCGCGGACCCAGTGGCGCTTGCCCGACGACACGCAGCCGGTCGAGGCGCGGGCCTGGGCCGCCACCCGATCGGCTCGCCAGTGGCGACTCGTCTCGTGGCGCAACGGCGCGAATCCCCCCTGGCGGGCCCGCTTCTGTGCCATTCGCGTCACGCCGTGGCACGACTGGAAAGAGCAACGCCGCCTCGCACCCGAAGTCTGGCTGCTCTGCGAACGCGACCTCGGGCCGACGCCGCGGACCAAGTATTTTCTGATCAACCTGCCCGCGACGGCGGCGCTCCGCGCGCTCGTGCGCCTCGCCCATCAGCGTTGGGCCATCGAGCAACAGTACCAAGAGCTGAAGGACGAAATCGGGCTCGATCACTTCGAGGGCCGCACGCTGCCTGGCTGGCAACGCCACGTCGTGCTGACCGCCATCGCGTACGGCTTTCTCCAGAACGAACGTCGGCGCCGCGGGCAGACTCATCTGACGCTTCCACGCGTACGCGCGGTCGTCACGGAAGTCCTGACCGCGCACTTTTTCATGACGCAGCCCCATTACCTGAAGTGGATGCTCAAGCTCAAAGAAATCGAGTTACGAAACTGACAAAGTAGTACTAGCAGCCCGTGGTAAAACGCTGGCTGCATTCGACGGGCGATGCATCCTCGCGGGCTGCGTTGCTCCTCCATCAAATACTCCCGGTATTCTCAGTCGTCGCGCCTTGCCCGCGAGGCGGCTCGCCCGTCTCGGTGCGACGCCAGCGTTTCGCCACGGGCTGCTAGACATCTCCAGTGTCGAAGCTGAATGCAAACGTCGGTGTCAGCGCAGCCGATGAGCCGGCCGCCAAGGCCAGGGAGCACGGCTAATGTCAGACAGGCTTTCGGGCAAGGTGTGCGTCATCACGGGGACGGGCGGGAGCATGGGCCGTGAAGCCGCGCGGACATTCGCTCGAGAAGGTGCGTCGGTCGTCGGCTGCGATCTGAATGTCGACCCGGCGCAAGCCACCGTAGACATGGTTCGGGCCGCGGGAGGCACGATGGTCTCCCTGCAGCCATGCCAGCTCACCAAGCCAGGCGACTGCCAGGCGCTGCTCGATTTCGCCGTGCGCACGTTCGGCAGGATCGACGTATTGTTCAACAACGCCGCGATGGCGTACTTCAACTGGATCGAGGACATCACCGACGAGGAGTGGGATCGCGATCGCCGGGAAGAAGTCGACCTGGTGTTCTTCCTCACCCGCGCGGCGTGGCCGCATCTGAAGGCGAGCCACGGCGTGGTCGTGAACACGGGATCGTTGAACGGCCTCATGAGCTTCAAGACGCTGGGCTCGCTGGCTCATACGACGGCGAAGGCAGGCGTGATCGCCATGACGCGGCAGCTCGCGATGGAAGGGCGAGAGTATGGGATTCGCGCCAATTCGATTTCACCAGGACTGATCGAAACCAACCAGACGCAAGAGCAGCTGAAAGATCCGGCGTGGGCGGCCGCGATGCTTGGCAAGACGCTATTGGGGCGTCTCGGTCGGCCGGAGGAAGTGGCAAACGTCGCGCTGTTCCTGGCGTCCGAAGAGAGCTCGTACGTAACCGGTGTCGACATCGTGGTCGATGGCGGCATGAAGGTCTGGTGACCCATGTCCAGGGTTGAGCGCTCCGGCACATTCCGCCTCGGCGACCTGCTCGTGAGGCGCCTTGGCTACGGTGCGATGCAGCTGTCCGGCCCCGGCGTATTCGGGCCGCCCAGGGATCGCCAGACGGCATTGGCGGTACTGCGGGAGGCCGTCTCGTCCGGTGTGAACCACATCGACACCAGCGATTACTACGGCCCGCACATCACCAACCAATTGATCCGTGAGGCGCTGCATCCGTACCCCGACGATCTCGTCATCGTCACGAAAATCGGCGCCAGACGCGGAGAGGATGCGTCCTGGATCCCTGCGTCGTCGCCCGCCGAGTTGAGGCAAGCGGTGCACGACAACCTGCGTAATCTGTCCCTCGACGTACTCGATGTGGTCAACCTTCGCAACATGCTCGGCATAGAGGCGTCGATAGAACTGCCGCTGACCGCGCTCGCCGACCTCCAGCGGCAGGGACTCGTGCGACACATCGGGCTGAGCAGCGTGACCCCTGCGCAAATCGCCGAAGGACGGCGGATCTGCGAGATCGGGTGCGTGCAGAACCATTACAACGTCGCCCATCGAATTGACGATGCGTTGATCGACAGTCTGGCGGGCGATCGAATCGCTTACGTGCCGTTCTTTCCGCTCGGCGGATTCACACCGCTTCAGTCATCCACGTTATCCGATGTGGCGCAGGGTCTTGGTGCTACGCCAATGCAAGTGGCGCTCGCGTGGCTGCTTCGCCGTGCGCCAAACATCCTTCTCATCCCCGGCACGTCGTCGGTGGCGCATCTTCGAGAGAACCTCGCGGCGGCCGAGCTCGATCTGCCTGTCGAAGCGCTCAAACGGTTAGACGGCGTAACAAATCTGGCTGCCAGTTAATGACTCCCGTCGACAGGGCGCCAAGTTACGACGTGTTTAGTATGCTGCGTCCGAGTCCCAAGATTTGTTAAGTTCCATCGCGCCCCGCCGTCGAATATGTCGTCGGTGCTGGCGACCGTGTTGAACTTCGGCAGGTCGGCTGGACTTTCCGGACGCCCATAGTGGTCAAGAAAGGCGGGACTGACGACCAGCACGCGTTGGGAAGTACCGAGAGTCTTCGCCACTAGCCCGGCGACGTCCTCTATCTCGGGCTTCGCCCGAATCGCGATATCAAACCGTTCCTCAATCACATTCACGGTCCGGTCTGTAGGCTCGACGAAGACAGAAACCTTTGGACGTACCGTCATGTAGCGGGGGAGTGCATGAGCCAGGCACCTTTGCGTCAGCAGGACGGGGCTGCTCAAGCGAACGAGTCCCGCAGGTTCCCGGCGCAATTCCGCCACACTGTCATAGGCCGCTTGTGCTCCTTCGACTGTCGCGACGCATCGTTCAAAGAAGCGCTGTCCGGCTTCGGTCAGCGCCAGGGCCCGAGTGGTGCGCTGGAGTAAACGGACACCGAGCCGCTTCTCCAAGGCAGCGATGCGCCGGCTCAGGCGAGTTTTCTCGACGCCGATTTTGCGCGCCGCCGCAGAAAACCCGCCGTATTGGACGACCGAGGCAAAGAAGTAGATATCGTTGAGATCTCACGACTGCGACTTTCGAGACATGCTGAGCCGCATCGGAGACAAGTGGAGCCTGCTGGTGATCTTCATTCTCAAAGGCAGGCCTGCGTTTCGAGGGCGGTTCTCGGATCTGAAGCGCAGCATTCCGGGGATATCGCAGCGGATGCTCACTGCCACCGTGCGCAACCTTGAGCGTGACGGCATGCTCACGCGCCACGTCTACGCAGAGGTGCCGCCACGCGTTGAGTACGAGCTCACGCCGCTCGGCAGAGGCTTGACGGAGCCTGTGCTCGGTCTTGTCTCCTGGCTCCAGTCGCACTGGCCGGTCATCCGGAGCGCGCGCGACTGATTTGATGCGCGGAAGCACCCGGCAAGATGAGACCGACCGCGCCGAGGACGTTGCCCTTTTCTTGCCTTTTCGGTGCAGCAAAGAGAGACAAAACAGCGCAGGTGTTGCAGCACTCGCGCGCGCGCTCATCAATCAGCCCAATTGATCGGGAAGCCGTTGCAACACGATGATGGTCTCATCGTCCTCTGACACGCTTCCTCCACGAAATTCGCCGACGGCCTCGACGAGCTGCATGCCGAACGCTTCCGCGGAAACTGGGTTCAGCGCTCTGGCCAGCGACAAGAGATCGTCGCGACCCAGCTCTTTGCCGGCAGGGTTGGTGGCTTCGGAGACACCGTCGGAATACAGCACAATGAGATCGCCGGGGTCAGGTTTGACGATCATCCGGTCGTAGGAGACGTTCGGCAGCAGTCCGAGTGGTGTGCCCCTCAGGCCCAAGCCCTCCTCTGTACGTTGCGGTTCGAACCAGGCCCATTCGTCACGATGTGCCCGATACCAGAACGCCGGAGGGTGGCCGGCATTCGTCATCACGAGGAGACCCCTGCGGCCGTGGAAACCGACGGCCACCATCGTTGCGTAGTGGACCCCATCGAGTTCCACGATGACCGCCTCATTGAGATCCCGCATGAGACTTGCCTGCTCGAGGGCCGTGAGATACTTCTGCATCAATTCCCGAAGCTTGGCGCTCAGCGACGCGACGGCGCGTCCGTGGCCACTCACATCAGCAAGGGCGATGCGAGAGACGATGCAGCTGGGACAGACGGAGACGTAGTGCACGTCGCCCCCGGCCTCACCCGGCCCGAACGGGGTGGAGTGGACCCAGACCCTCAAGCCCGGCAGGTCTGCGACGCTCGAGGTCTCCTGGTTACTGGCCCATGTCTCGGCGCACTTCAAACGGTGTGGGATTGACATCAATCGCCAGCTTACTGCTGCACTGGATCGATATCCACAGCATCGCGGACATCAAGCGCTGGATCGATTGCCCGCCTTCCGGCCGCGTGAGCTTCTGATAGATACCACTTTATATTTGAATTACGACTGGTATTCAGATAACTTCCTGTCACCGCAGGAGCAGGAGCGGATCCGGATTGCGGGCGAGCTGCACGACGGTATCCAGCAAAACATGTCGGCGGCCACCCTGATGTTGGGCACCGCGAAGCGTGGGATCTCCGACAGCTCGGACGCGAAGGCGACGATCGACAGGGTGCAGCAGATATTGATTCAGGCAGGCACCGAGATCCGTCAGTTGTCTCACGACCTGCACCCGCCGCTGCTGCAGGACGCGGGTTTACCCAAAGCCGTCCACGCCTACTGCGAGCAGTTCAGTATGGCGAGTGGCATTCCAGTCGCGTGCGAGGCCGATGAGCGCGTGGGTGAGCTGTCGCGCGGCACGGCGCTCGCGCTCTTCCGCATCGTTCAGGAAGCGCTCGGAAACGCGGCGAAGCACGCGGCCGCGAAGCGGATTGTCGTTCGCCTGAACCGATCAGACAGCGTCGTCTCGCTCGCCGTGATGGACGATGGCCGCGGCTTCGACCGAACCCGACTGGCCGGCGGAGGGGGTTTGGGGTTGGTCATGATGCGGGAACGCGCCAGTCAACTGAACGGCACGTTCGAGGTCGAGAGCGCGCGCGAACGCGGCACGACGATCAGGGTTGTAATTCCCTTTCGATAATTCCCGAGCTCCACGACAAATTGAGTCGTAATCAGCAGGTCGTCGGTTTAAGTGCGACTGCCGGCTCCAGTTTTTCAAACAAAAAGTATCGATTCCGACGTCATTGATAGTCCGCGGTATCTCACTGGCTAACAAATGGGGTAACCGCCGAAGATCTGAGGTCTGCGGGTGCGGTATTGGAGCGCGGTGGGACTTGGCGCTAAAGTCACGGCGACGTGCTATCGGCCTTCTCCCAAGCCTGGGCCTCCTGGAAAACGGCGCCGGGCGTCGCGCTGCTCGCCGTGGTCGCGTTTGCCGTCGGGATTGGCTCGGCGACGGCGATCTTCACCGTCATCAACGGCGTGCTGCTGCGGCCGCTGCCCTACCCGCACGGCGAGCGCTTCGTGTCGCTGTACGGTGTGAACACGAACAACCCGGGCCCGACGATGGCGATGTCGGTGCCCGAGCTGCAGGACTACGAGCAGCAGACCACGAGCTTTGACGCGTTCGGCTGGTTCCGCGCCGGCCGATACCGCATGACGGCCCCTGGCGAGCCGCAATTCGTCCCCGGCGCGGCGGTGACGCCGGCACTCGCGCGGCAGCTCGGTCCACCGCGCCTCGGCCAGTGGTTCGTCGATGACACGAGCGCCGTCATCTCGACGTCGCTATGGCGCCGTCTCGGCGGCGAGCGCGAGATCATCGGCCGCGCCATCACGCTCGACGAGCGCCCCTACACGATCACCGGCGTCATGCCGCCAACGTTTCAGTTTCCACTCGCGAGCCTGGGGGGAACACGCGGCGATACCGAGGTGTGGATTCCGCTCGATCCGTCGCCGCGCGACGCGAGGCGGGGCAGCAGCGCGTACTTCGCGTACGCGCGTCGCAAACCGGGGGTCTCGCTGGAACAGGCGAAGGCGGACGCCAGGCGCGTCGCCGCGATCGTCGCCCCGAAGGATCCGCAACGCTATCAGTTCTACACGGCGGGCGTGGCCGACCTGCGCGAGGCGACGATTGGGTTGGTTGGATCCACCGTCCGAGCCCCGCTGATGATCCTGCTCGGTGGCGCCGGCCTCCTGCTGCTCATTGCCTGCGCCAACGTGGCCACGCTGTTGCTGGCGCGATCCGTCGTTCGCGCTCGCGAGACGGCGATCCGCGTCGCGCTCGGCGCGTCGCGACGGCAGCTCGCGCTCGGCTACTTCGCCGAAGGCGCGCTCGTGTCGGTCGCCGGCGCCGCCGCCGGCGTCGGTCTGAGCCTAATCCTCGTCCAGCAGATCCTGGACGCGGCAGCCGGATTCATCGCGCGCGTCGACGACATCGCGATCGACTGGAAGGTGCTCGGCTTCAGCGTGGCGGCGGCGGTCGTCACCGGCGTGCTCGCCGGCCTGGCGCCGCTCTGGCAGGCGATGCGCACGGCGCCGAACGCGGTGCTCGCCGAAGGCGTTCGCGCATCAGCCGCTGCGCCTGCACAACGCCTGTCGAAGGCGTTCGTCGTCGTCGAAATCGCGCTCGCCTTCACGCTCCTGACGACGTCGGCCATTCTCGTCGTTCACATACGCAATCTCGAAAGCGTGCCGTTGGGCTTCGACCCCGACGGCCTCGTCGCGTTCAACATCGCCTTGCCGAGACGCGTCGGCGAATCCAATGACGCGCTGGCCGAGCGGCGGCGTGCCGAGCAGGCGCGGTTGATGGACGCGCTGCGGCAGACTCCCGGCGTGACGGGCGGCGCGTTCGCGAGCGCGCTGCCCGCCGGTCCCTTTTGCGGCGACACTCCCATCTATGTCGAGGGCCAGCCGCGCGATGCTCTCGCACAACGCGCGTGCCCCGTCGGGGTCACACCGGACTTCTTTTCGACGCTGCGGATCCCGCTACGCGCCGGCCGGCTGCTGAACGAGTCCGACGGCGAGCGGGTTGTCGTGATCAACGAAGCCGCCGCGCGCGCGTATTGGCCCGGACGCAATCCGATCGGCGCCTCGGCGCGCTACAGCACACCCGTCAACGACCCCTTCGAAGTCGTCGGCGTCGTCGGCGACGT
This sequence comes from Vicinamibacterales bacterium, assembly GCA_036258055.1. Classification (GTDB taxonomy): domain Bacteria; phylum Acidobacteriota; class Vicinamibacteria; order Vicinamibacterales; family 2-12-FULL-66-21; genus DATAEK01. The sequence continues at coordinate 8,686 of DATAEK010000418.1, read as the reverse complement.
GCGCAACAACGGCTTCCACAGGCCATCAGCACCCGAGATCTATCTGCCGGCCGCCGTGCTGGGGGTGAACCCGATGAACGTCGTCGTCCGCTCGGACCTGCCGGCCGATCAACTGATCGCCGCCGTCCGCCGCACCGTCCGACAGGCCGATCCGACACTGGTGATGGAAGACGTGAGGACGATACACGACATCGTGCTCAACACCCTGCAGCTCGAGCGTCTCAGCTCACTGGTCATGACGTTCTTCGGCCTGGCGGCGCTGCTGATGGCGACGCTCGGCGTCTACGGCGTGCTGTCGTATTTCGTCCGCCAGCGCACCATGGAGCTGGGCACGCGGATGGCCCTCGGCGCCGTCAACCGCGATCTCGTGGCGCTCGTCCTCGGCGGCGGCTTGAAGCTCTCGCTGGCGGGCGTCGCGGTGGGATCGATCGCGCTCGCCGGGGGCGTCTGGTTGCTCGTCCGGTATCTCGAGGTCGCCAACTTCGGATGGCTGCCGTTCGCGGCGTCCACGGCGGTGGTCACGCTCGTCGCCGCGGCGGCCGCGTCGGTGCCGGCGTGGCGCACCACTCTCCTGTCGCCGATGGCCGCCATCCGCGAGCAGCCACCATCTGTCTGGTGGTGGGCGCGTCAGCGGATGCACCGCGCCGTTCGCGACATTCGCCAGGCGGTCAGCGGGGACGACAGCGGATCGGGCGTCTCGGCGGCAGACGTGCTGACGGCCTTCGTCGACGCCGCGCGCGGCGCCGACTCGTACACCGGCGCTCTGCGCGCCGTGCTCGCCAGCGTGTGCGAGGAGCTGCACGTCGAGTCGGCCGCGCTGCTCGTGCGGCGCGACGGCTCGACGCCGGAGTACCGCTGCCTCGTCGCCGCCGGCGCGCTCGAAACGGCCGCACCGGTCGTGGCCGCCGACGGATTCCTGATCACACGGCTGCGCGCCTATCCGCTACCGCTGCCGTTTGCGCCGAACGAATTGGACGCCCTCGCCGAATGGGCCGCGGCGCACCGTCCGGACCGGCTCGACGAGATTCGCGCGCTCGCCGCCGCCGGCGTCCGCCTGGCCGTGCCGCTGCGCACACGCCGCGAGATCCTGGGCGTGCAGCTGCTGGGTGAACGGCCGCAGCGCGCCGGCTTCAGCGCGCACGAGAAACAGGTGCTGCGCGCGTGCGCCGATCAGTTCGCGCTGATGATCGAAAATGCGCGGCTGACCGATCGGGTCGTCGAGCAGGAAACGCTGCGCCGCGACATCGCCCTGGCGTCGGACGTCCAGCGCCGCCTGCTGCCCGACGCCCCGCCGCGCGCCGAATGTGCCGATTTCGCCGCGACCAGCGTTCCGGCCCGCCGCATCGGTGGCGACTACTACGATTTCGTCGAGCTGGGTGACGGCCGGATCGGCATCGCACTGGCCGACGTGTCGGGCAAGGGCGTCGCCGCCGCCTTGATCATGTCGGTGGTGCAGGCGTCGCTGCGGATCATCTCGTCCGGTGGCGACGTGGCGCCGCCACGCCTCGTCGCGCTCATCAATCAATTCGTCTACCGGTCAACGCCCGGGAGCAAGTACGCCACCTTCTTCTATGGGCAGCTCGACGAGCGGCACCGTCAGCTGCGCTACGTCAACGCCGGGCACAATGCGCCGTATCTCCTGCGCGCCGGCCGGCAATCGACCGCCGGCTCCGCGCCGCCCCAGATCGAGGAACTGACGATCGGCGGAACCGTCGTCGGTATGTTCCCGGACATGGAGTACGAAGAGGCGACCGTGGAGCTCTTCCCCGGCGATGTCCTCCTCGCCTTCACCGACGGCGTTCCCGAGGCGCACAACCCCGAGAACGAAGAGTTCGGCGAGGAACGCCTCCAGGCGTTGCTCCGTCAGACCGCGCACCTGCCCGCCGACGAGATCAGCGCGCGGATTGCCGTCGAGATGAACAACTGGATTGGTGACGCGGAGCAGTACGACGATCTCACTTTCATCGTGATGAAGGTGCGCTGACTGCGCTCACTCGCCGACGCGCGGCGTGCGTTTGAGACCCGCCAGCCGTGCCTGACGTGCTCATCGGCGCACCCGGGCCTGTCCCACGGGTGCTGGCCTGGTCAAAAGAGGTTGATGTGACGAGCCCCAGGTGGCGAAGGTCACCGCATTCGAAGCGAGGACACGGATGAAGTGCGATCCGCCATCGAGGAAGGCCAACGGTGACGCGCGCCGGCGTCGCAGATGCCTCCGTCGCCGGCTCCGCGGACTTCCCTTGCGGATCGATCCTGAAGCGGCATCTGTTGCATTCTCGCGGTTGTCAGAATTGGCGGTGTTCGTTTTCAGCCAGCGCGGTGACTAATCGGCCGAGGATGTTCGGCTCGGCCTCGGTGGACGGCGTTCGAACTCGTCGCAGATCGCTCACGGTCGAGAACTCCTCGTGCCCCGCGATCGTGCTCCACTCGTGCTCCGGAAGATCCTCGGTCGAGCGCGTCGAGCGTCGCCATCTCTCCTTGCACCCGAAGCTGGCGTCCGTGCCGGCGACGGCGAATCTCGCGACGATCGAACGCCAGACGATCGAAAGCACGCTGCGACAGACCGATTGGAACAAGGCGAAGACCGCACGGCGCCTCGGCTTGACGCGAACGCAGCTGTACGTGCGGCTGCGACGCTACGGAATCGTGGAACAGGCGAACAGTTGAGCGAAACGGTGGCGCTCTGGAGCCAGTTGCTGTGGCGCTTGTCGCCCCGGCGGTTGGCCCTTGCCCGTGCGATCCGTGGAGCTGCTCAAGACCACCGCCCTCGACAAATCGCGGGTTCTCGTCGTGGACGACGATCCGAGCGTCAGGAACTTGTTGCGTCACATGCTCTCAATGGATGGGTATCACGTGCGTACCGCAGCCGAAGGACGCGACGCGCTCGAGAGCTTCCGCGAGTGGTGTCCAGGGCTCGTCATCACAGACCTGTGCATGGCACCGATGAACGGCATAGAGCTCTGTCGGCATATTCGGGCGGCGTCGAATGTGCCCATCATCGTGGTGTCCGGCGACGATGTTGAGCGATCGACGGTCGAAGCGCTTGATTCTGGCGCCGACGACTACGTCGCGAAGCCGTTCGACGTCGGCGAGCTGCTCGCGCGCTGTCGCGCGGTGCTCAGGCGAAGCATGGGCACAGCGCCGGATTGCGTCGGCTCGCTCGACGCTGGCGATTTCTACAGCGACATGTAACGTGGTCAGGCTCGAGAAGTCCGCAGGAATCTGCAAAGCGGCAGGTGAATGGCGGCCCGATCGGAACCCACTCTGATCAGGCTTCTTCTCAGTGAACCAGTTCACCGACAACTGCGCTGCCCCAGAACCACAGACGAGGATCCGCCAGAATAAACAGATCGATCTCGTCAGATGTCAGTTCGAAGCCTTGCCCCCTGAGCAGCGCCAGAGTATCGATCCGATCAAGCGCAAATCGGACTCGGAGGTCTTCATCCGTGAGCAGTCGCTCGATGACGATTCCAACCGTGTTTCGTGTCATGGTAGCCACCCGTTGCCGGATTCGATGGCAGCCTTGGGAACGCTCGTGCCAACGCTGCCGTCATCGATGACGACGTCAGGGAACCCGTTCCCCGGGCGTCACCTCACTTCTCTATCGTCGCCGTGGGAGAGAACCCGAACAGTGCGAACCGTCTCCGCCGCCCTGTCCAAACGGCCGGACGTCCACCTACCAGCTCCGAATCCAGACCACGCGATACTCTGCCCGAAGAATCCGGAGCATCCGCTTGCTGCGCCTCATGACGATCACCTCCACTCGGGTGGATCGCGTCGATCCCCTTCATGCGAACAGTCACACGGCAACTTCGGGGCCACTTCGTCTAGTCGTGGAATCCCGCGCCTGCGCTGACCGATCAGCGCGCCGGTCGTGGAGCACGCGACAGTTCTGAGCAGTCGTGCGCACTAGTGCACGCCAACGGGCGGAAGCTGGCGGCGCCTCGGCTTGTATTCCTTCTGCGCTGGTCGTAACGGTTGCGCGACGACGCGCACCTTATGGCGTACGTTTTCGTGCACCAATACACACGTTCCAGAAGACCGTGACCCTACAGAAACACGCGAAATGCCGCCATTCGGCAGCCCTGACCGAACGGCGATCGGTCGGGGGGCGTGGGCTCGGTTGTCTGGCGCCTTGGCATTACCCTTGCGCTGCAGCTTTCCAGCACAATGCGAGTCACACCAGTTCTACTTGGAATCGCTTTGGCGGCCGGGGTCGTTAACGTCACGGTCGCCCAAAAAGTCACGCTCTTCGACATTCGCGCGAACTTCGCTCAGTACAGGACGTTCACGTGGATCAAGGAGCCGAACACGAACGACCCAGCAATTCGAACGCGGATCGTCGAGGCAGTCGATTCAGCGTTGACACGAAGCGGCCTGCAGCGGGTCTCGATCGACGGCGACCTGGGCGTCGCCGCCCATGTGGCGACGGAACAGCAGCGAACGCTGTACGCGTTCTACGACGGCGTCGATGGAGGCTGGCGCTGGCTCGGTGGTTTCGAGTCCGCCGAGCCGGATCCAAACACCTATGATGTAGGAACGCTCGTCGTCGACATTTTCGACGGACGGACCAGAAACGCCATCTGGAGAGGCACCTCCCCCAAAGCGCTGTCGGTCGAGTCCGGGAAGACTGCGAACAAACTGAGTGGTGCGCTGTTGAAGATGTTCAAGAATTTCCCGCCGCCCCCGTTGACGGGGGACACTGCTTCAGTGATCAAATGACCTGGGGCTACCAGAAACGCTATCTGCAGCACATGCGATTCGACCGTTTCGTGCAGACGGGGGATCCTGGCGACCTCTAACGCCGGCAGCACGAGACGACTCGGACAGGACGCGGGTACGCGACAGACATGGCGTACAGGACGGAGCAGGTTGCCGCGGGTGCGTTCCATGTCGATTTCAACGCTGGCTAAGTGCTGTGTTTCACAATTACGGTGACGTATTTTTCCGGTCAGGCCGCGCGGCCCAGCTCCTTCGCCTTGAGTTTGGCCAACAGGTCGGCGAGATCCGTCCGGGTGAATGTCCTGTGAAATGGCTTCGCCATCGTCGGGCCGGTCGCGATTGAGACGGCGGAAAACCTTCTGTCTCCATCCAGCACTTCGTCTGCTTACTGGCGACCATTGAGGCATCGCCATGGCCGCATTGGGCGAAATCACGGCATCTCATTGGTGGCGTCGCGATTGCACTGGCACAGTACGTCGTGGCCCATGCATAACGCTCTGACCGAGAAGAGTGATGAGTTCGTGTCCCGTGAACCACCCGAGGTGCACGCCCTTGGTTGCTTCGTCCACGGCGCTTTGACAGCCCTGCACGTGTTGGGGGCGGTCTATAACTATCGTCGTCGAAACCGGTGGGATTTGGTCGCGCACGTTGCCGCGGCTCTGTACGATGCGCGCTCGGTGCGCCACCATTATCGGATGGAGCAGGCTGCGCTGCGCCGCAGGGCTGATTTCGCACTGCGTCGGTAGAGTAGACTCCTATCCCCGAAGTCTCTGGCACCAAAGGATCAGAATCCCTCCCGACAGCTCCGACACGTTCAACTGGCGCGACAGGCAGAAGCGTCGCACGACGCAATGATTGAGCAGGTGGACCGGTCCGCCGCCGACGTGCCTTGCGATCTGGTCCGTCCTGTGAGTCTTTGGACGAGTTCTCCGCTTGCCCTCGGTTGAAGCGACGGGGCGTTGGCGGACCCCGATGACAGCGGAGAGGTCGTACACGATGCCCGGACCGATCCGCCGATTGTGCTCGTCTATCTGAATCGCAACCGGCGGGGTGACTCTGAAGATGCGGTCGAGCCCGACCGGTCGTGGCACCCGGCATTGGCAACGCTGGAGGTCGGGCATCTGGGTCGGGCTCACGATCGCCCACGAACTCGGTCATGCGCTTGGTCTGTCGCATGCCCCTGGCGGCATACGGCAGCAGGAACACGTTCAGACCGATGAGCAGGAGCAAGGCGAGCCGGCACAGCGGCGACCGAGGGCGGCGCAACGTATGATCAGCGGCCTGCGGGGAGACGTCATGACGAACCGGCATTTCAGAGGCGCGTGCGCGGCGGTGCTGTGGATCGCGTCGATGACGGTGCCGGCCGCCTGCTCCGCGCAGCGCGGCCGCTACGCGGCGGAACACTTCCGGACGACGCGCACCAACTTCGTGTTCGTCCGCGATCGCGTGACGAAGAACTGGGTGAACCGCCGCTGCGAGCTGCGCGTGCCGGTCGCGCGCGAACTGCCGGATCCGCTTTCCACTCCGGACTCGGGCGACCTGATGTCCGTCCAGCTGCTGCAGCCGGGCACCGCGCAGACCGGCGGACTCGATTCCGTGAAATTCGAAACGCGGGACGGATACCGTCTGTGGAAGATCGAGGACGTCCTCCACGAAGCAGACGTTGACGGGCGCTCGAGCTATCTGGTGCAGATCTCGTGGCCGCGGCAGGGATCCGAAACGAAGTACGACCCGTCCGAGATCTTTCACCTGCCGATGCTCGGCGATCAGCCGCCGAACGAGTGGGGCCCGTGGGTCACCGCCGACAAGACGCGCGAGGGCGCGTTTGCGTGGTGGTCCGAAACGAACGACAAGCCGCCGGAGCCGACGCAGAAGATCGCGAACCCGTTCGAGCTGCGGTGCGAGATCGTTTTTACCGACACGCCCGGCGTGGTGCGCTGAAGCGTTGCCGAAGCAGTCCTTCAGCGAAAGCGCAGATCCCCTCCCCTCAGCGGCAGCCACGGCGCAGCTGCTCGACGCCGATGTCATCGGAGCCGATCGCGCCGCGTTCGAGCGCCTGGGAGCGCGATAACGCTATCCCGCGTAACCGCCGCGTCGCTCAGTGCGACGGCCGCGTGCACGTCGCCGCGCGCCGGGTCTCGCCTTACATCAGCGATTCGATCGGCATGATCCCGAACATCCACGCCTTGAAGCGCTGCCAGCGGCTCGCGCGCGGCTCGCTTGTGAAGCGCTGCTCGCGTCCCTTGTCGGTATCCACCCATTCCAGGTGCCTGGCACCGTTCGACGTCGTCGTCAGCTCGAGGCGGAAGGCACCGCGTGCGAACGTCGCCTCCAGGCCTTCGCACAGGGGTCCCGCGACGTCGGGCGCATCGACGAGGAACCCGATCTCGGTGTTCGTGAACGCCGACCGCGGATCGAGGTTCATCGACCCCACGAAGAACTGGAGGCAGTCGAACGACAAGACCTTGCCGTGCAGCGCCGCGCGCGGCGCTTTCGCGTCGGTCGCGTTCGCGTCGTCGGAGGTCTGCAGCGGGCCGGCCGGTCCGTCGAGGTCGTAAGCGGGATCGATCTCGTAGAGCTCGACGCCCGCTTCGAGCAGCTGACGGCGGTACTTCTTGTACTTGCCGAAAACGGGCAACACGTCGGTCGATGCGAGGCCGTTGGTGAGCACCCTCACCCGGACCCCTCGCGCACGCAGCGACCGGAGGAACTCGACGCCGCCCTTGCGGGGCACGAAGTACGGCGACACGAGCATCACCGACTCGCGCGCGCCGTCGAACTGCGGCCTGAGCTGCGGCATCAGGTTCTGGGAACGGTCTTTCCCGGGCTGCTCCACCTTGATGGGATCGTCCGACGTGACCTCGATGCGCGCGGGGCTGAAGGAGACGCCGCCGTTGCGCAGCTCCTGCGAGAGCCGGCTGTCGCGCATCGTCTGGGCGAAACGCGCGTCTCGCTGCTGCTGTTCGAACGCACGCAGCCCGGCCGCCGCGCGTTCGAGGTCGCCGGACGCAGGCGACTCGTGACGCAGCTCGGTGATCCCGTAGACGATCGGGCTATTCCAGTAGCGATCGAACCTGGCTGAGACCGCAGCGACGGCGGCGCCGATCGCGAGCGCGTCGAGGTCGGCGTAGTTCATCGCCGTGTTGGCCTCGAAGTACTCGTCGCCGATGTTCCGTCCACCGACGATCGTCATCTGGTTGTCCGCTGTGATCGACTTGTTGTGCATGCGGCGGTTGACGCGCGAAAAGTCCGAGATCATCCAGAGCGCCCTGACCGACCGCGAGGAAATGGGATTGAAGAGTCGCACCTCGATCTTCGGGTGCGCGTCGAGCAGCAGCAGCGTCCGATCGTCCGGCGACGCGCCCACGTCGTCGATGAGCAGTCGCACGCGGACGCCACGATCAGCCGCGCGCAGCACGGCCCCGACCAGTAGCTTGCCGACCGTGTCGTCGTGCCAGCTGTAGTACTGCAGGTCGAGGCTGCGCTCGGCGAGATCGACGAGGGTGAGGCGCGCAAGGAACGCATCGGGACCGCGGGGTATCAGGTTGATGCCCGACGGTCCGTTCAACTCGGTCATCCTGCGGGCCGCCACTCGCCCGAGCGACGTCGAGTCGGCGGTATCAGCGAGCGCAAACGAGGGGCTGCATGTGTGCGTCTTCGGAAGTGAGGCGCAGGCGGCGCACACCAAGAGGGCGATGCCTGGCACGGCGAACCGGACGCGACGCCCGTTCGAACGAGGCGAAGTGTTACGCTCCACGAACGCAACTGCGCCGGAGACCAAGGGTCGCCCGTGTTTCTGGGGCACTTCACGCACGTCGGCTCCAAGCCAGGGTTCGCCTGGCAAATTCGCCGTGTCCAATGAGGAGGTGGAACACGTAGGACCCCAAACAGAACGCGCCGAAGATCAGAGCGCCGAGCGCCACCGGCAGGATCGCCTCAAGTACTATATCAACAGAACCTGAGTTCG
>DATAEK010000411.1:0-18696 GCA_036258055.1 Vicinamibacterales bacterium | reverse complement strand
CTCGAGCGTCGGCAGTACCTCCTTTTCGGGCTCGCGCCACCAGAGTGAGTACTCGCTCTGCAGCGCTGCGACCGGCTGCACGGCATGCGCGCGACGGATCGTTTGCACGCCGGCTTCAGAGAGGCCGAAGTGTTTGACCTTGCCTTCCCGAATGAGATCTTTCACGGTGCTCGCGACGTCCTCGATCGGAACGTCGGGGTCGACGCGGTGCTGATAGAACAGATCGATCCGATCGGTTTTGAGTCTTTTCAGCGACGCGTCTGCAACCTCCCGGATGTGCGCCGGCCGGCTGTCCAGCCCAGTCTGCTTGCCGCCCTCGAACTTGAAACCAAACTTGGTCGCAATCACCACCTGATCGCGAACCGGGCCGAGCGCTTCCCCGACGAGCTCTTCATTCGTGAACGGCCCGTACGCTTCGGCGGTATCGAAGAACGTGACGCCCCTTTCGACAGCCGCGCGGATGATCGCGATGCCTTCCTCCCGGCTCGTAGCCGGCCCGTAGCCGAAGCTGATGCCCATGCAGCCGAAGCCGAGCGCCGAGACTTCCAGTCCGCTCCTACCCAGTATGCGGTTCTGCATTGCTCTGTTTCTCCTTCAACGATCTTGGTCGATGAACGCCATGTGTTCCGGGGAGAGGCGCGCTCGATCTCGCAAATCTTCCGGCGTCAACTCATCATCGACGACATGGACATGACGATTCGAGCGGTCCTGATGGGATCGGACTGGCGTTCTCGCTCGAGGACTACGTGGCGCCGCAATTCGCGAGCGGGGCACTGACGCGTGTCCTCGAAGATTGGTGCCCACCACGCGGCTGCGTCCGCGACGACGTGCGCCGAGGCCGCCAAGGCGTCACGAGGTGGGGCAGCTGAATTGCTGGTTGAGGTACTGATCGACTTTGCCCTTGTTGATCGCCTCCAGAAGATCGGCCACCGCCTGAAGATGCTGCCGCCGCAACGAGGCCAGCGCCGACAGCAGCTGCGGAGAAGGGTTATTGAGATTGGTCAGGTACTGGTCGCCATCAGGAAAGGCAATCCAGTCATTACCTGGAAAGGCGATGCCAGCCTTGTCCGTCGTTGGGTCGCCGTGGTTGTCGAGCGTGACATACGTCGCCCCGGGAGTGGTGCTGGTTGCAAGGGAGAGGCCGTCAATCAACCGCCGTTTCGACGCGGCAGGTTTGAGAAACAGCATCGAATTGTTGGTTGGCGAATCTTCGAAGTCGATCTGGGTGAAACCGGCAAACCGACCACCCCAGAGCGCGAAATCGATGGTGCCCAGGTGATCGAAAAACGCCTTGGCTTCCACGCCGGTCAGCGTGCCCGCAAATGTCACGACCGCGTAGTCGAGAGAGAACTGATAGGCCTTCGCATTATCGGGACTGAAATGTGCGGTTCCACTCTGATTCAGGACGTAACCCAGCGCGTTGTCGAGCACGTCAACGTCTTCCTCACTCACCGGATTGCGTCCTGAGTCCTGGACAGTCGCCACGAAGGAAGGATCGGTGACGGCCTCAAAGCCACCCGCAGCCACGCGAAAGCTGGTGTTGCCGGAATTGACCGTGCTGATCGCGCCATTCGCCGTCAGCACGTCGATCACCTTTTGCACGATGCCGCAGTCGTTGAGCAGCCGATCGCTCCACCGTTCCAGGTTGGGGTAACCCGCGCTGAGGATGGTGGCGAGCGCGTCCTGCCCGACCACATCTCGACTCGGAATCGGCTCGGCCGAGATGTAGGTGGTGGCGACCAGCGAGTGGGCTCCCAGCGTGCCAGCCAGGAGAACAACGATGGCAAGGCGGGTGATCCTGAGTCGAGTCTTCATGTGGTGTTCCTTGATGTGCTTCATCACGGAAGCATCGCGTGGGAGTCACCGGCGGCGTGGGACACGATTAGACAACGCGCCGACACGGATCAGCTTCCGCCCTCGTATGGATGCCCCTTCAACACGGCGGACCATACGCCTCGGTCGACGCACAGTCAAGAAGCGCCGAGTGTGCTGACGGCGTTGCCGAATTCCTGCAGCAACTGTTGATAGACGGGCCCCTTGAACGGTGCCGCGCGCGGGACGACGCTGCGGAAACTCACGCGGGCAACGGCGCGAAACTCGGAATCGGGCGGCAAGATGCCGTTGCTGACGGACCGTTTGACGTGGAACAAGAACCAATAGTGAAGCTCGTTCTTGCTGGTGCGAACGTGGATGACGCGTTTCCCGGGAAAGCCTCTTACCAGGGCAGCGGCGTACCGGCCACTCCTGTCAGCCGACTCTCCTGACGGACGCAGTCCACGCCGACTCCCGTGACCGGTGTCGGCTTTCCTCCTCCGGTTTCGATATCTGAGATAGGAAGTCTGAAGGAGGTGATGAACGGTCGCTCGAAGACATTGGTCGGTTTTCGTCAAGCGCCTCCCGCCGTTCGCCGTGCTGGTGGACTGCACTCGCCGTTTCTGCGGACGGCCATCGCGAGTGCGCAGCGCCGCCCGGCGGCGGCGGAGGCTGGAAGGTATGCATTCTCTTTTGACTGTGACGTGCCACATGGATGGAGGAGCGCCATGCGCCGCTGGTTTGTAGCACTCTCGTTCGTCCCGATGGCGGTGACCCTGGGGAGTGGCGTCTGCGCGCAGGAGGCCCGTGCACGCGGCCCCGCGTCCGGACACGAGGCTGTGGCGGCGGAACCCGCTGTCGATCCACCCGCAGGTTTCGTCATCGGTCCGGAGGACGTGCTGTCGATCGTTTTCTGGCGCGACAAGGAGATGTCGACCCAGGTCACGGTCCGGCCCGACGGCAAGATCTCGCTGCCGCTGTTGGACGAGGTCCAGGCTGCGGGCCTGACGCCGGCCGAGCTGCGCGCGCGCCTGATCGAAGGATCGAAGCGCTTCTTCGGGAATCCAACCGTGACGGTCGTCGTCAACCAGATCAACAGCCGCAAGGTGTTCATCACCGGCCAGGTTGTCAAGCCCGGGCCCTACGTGATCGCCGCCCCGACGACGGTGCTCCAGCTGATTGCGATGGCGGGCGGCCTGAAAGACTTCGCCGACAGCAAGAACATCACGATCGTCCGTCATGAGGACGGCCAGACATCGAGCCATGTGTTCAATTACAAAGAGATCCGCAAGAACGTTCGGCAGAACATCGAGCTGAAGCCAGGCGACACGGTCGTTGTGCCGTGAGAGGGACCAATGGACCGCGCGCGTAATCTGCACGATCGCACAGGAGATTCTCTCGTGACTGTCTCCAAACAGCCATACAGGCCCGACGTCATGCTGAAGATCGCCTGGCGGCGTCGGTGGCAGATCGTCCTGCCTGCCATCGTCGTTGCCGCTGTTGCCTCGTGGTGGATCCATCGGCTGCCGGACCGATATCGCTCCGATGCGCTGCTCCTGGTCGTTCCGCAGCCTGTTCCCGAGACGTTCGTTCGATCGACCGTGACCACGCGGGGGGATCAGAGGCTGCAATCGATCACCCAGCAGATTCTGAGTCGAACCCAGCTCGAGCGGATCATTCGTGACTTCGATCTCTACGCGGATCGCCGCAAGACCGACACCATGCAGGACATCGTCGACTCGATGCGGACGCGCGACATCGAGATTCGGCCGGTGAAGGGAGATGCGTTCCGTCTGGGGTTCAGCGCCGACAGTCCGGACGAGGCGATGCGGGTCGTCGAACGCCTGGTGTCGCTCTTCATCGTCGAGACCTCGCTCGATCGAGCGACTCTCGCCGAAGGCACGGACCAGTTCCTCGAGGCGCAGCTCGAGAACGCCCGCCGCAATCTGATCGACAACGAGACGAGGCTGGAGGAGTACCGTCGCCGCCACAATGGCGAGCTTCCCAACCAGGTCGAGGCGAACGTGCGGGGCCTGAACAACACCGAAATGCAGATACAGGTGCTGGCCGACTCGCTGAATCGCGATCGCGATCGACAACTGATGCTCGACCGGTCGCTGAAAGACGCGGACCTCAGCGAGCTGATCGAAACCCGCACGCCCGTGGCTTCCGCCGACGCGCCGAAGCGGACCGCGACCGAGCAGCTCGAACGCGCGGAGGCGGCGCTCAAGGACATGCAATCGACCTTGACAGAGCAGCATCCTGACATAGTCGCCATGAAGCAGACGATTGCCGAGCTCCGGCCACGTGCGGAGGCCGAGAGCGCTCGTCAGAGCCAATCGGCCGAAGGCAGCGCCGCGGACAAGCTTCGACGCAGCCGTCTGGAAGGGTTGCGAGCGGAGCTGTCGGCTGTGGAGCAGCAGATTGCGCAGAAAGTGGCCGAGGGAGAACGGCTTCACGGTGTTCTCCTCAACTACCAGCGGCATATTGAGGTCGCGCCCACGCGCGAAGCCGAGCTCGCGGGGCTGACGCGAGACTACGACACGCTGCAGCAGACCTACCGCGGCCTGCTGACCAAGAAGCAGGAGTCGGCGATCGCCGCAAACCTCGAGCGGCGGCAGATCGACGCGCATTTCAAGGTTCTCGATCCGGCGCGGTTGCCCGAGCAGCCGTTCAGTCCAAGGCGCACGCGTCTCTACGCGATGGCTGCGATGGGAGGACTCGGGATCGGCCTGATGTTCGTCGTCATCCTCGAGTGGTTCGACCGCGGGCTGCGAACCCAAGACGACGTCCGCATCGCTCTTGGGCTGCCCGTGCTGGCCGCGATTCCTCTGGTGTCACTGGGGCGTCGGCGCGTCGGGCGGGCAGCGACTGTCGTGTCGGTCGGCACGGCCATCCTCGCGTGCGCAGCCGCGCTCGCGTGGCGATTGTTGAAGTAGGCGGAAGGAGACGGACGACGTGAAGAACGCGAGCCACGCGGAGGCGGCGCCAGGATTTGCCAGGCTGTTCGATTTCCGCGACACGAGCCGGACATCGGAACGATCCGTCGACGCATACACGTTGGGCGATCCGGCCGACCGGCGACTCATCGTCCACCCCGAGGCGGATCCGGTGTTCGTCGAGCAGTATCGGCGTCTCGGTGCGGCGTTGCACCACGCCCAGGTCCAGAACGGTACCCGCACCGTCATGGTCGCCAGCGCTGTCGCGGCCGAAGGCAAGACACTCAGCGCGACAAACCTCGCGTTGATGCTGAGCCGCTTCAAGTCTCGCGTGCTGCTCGTCGACGGAGACCTGAGAAAACCGTCGGTCCACGAGTTGCTCCAGATCGAGAACGGCACCGGTCTGAGCGACATCCTCAAGCGGCCGGGTGGACGCCTCACGGCACAGACACTGTCGCCGACGCTTTCCGTGATCACCGGCGGACACCACGACCCGGATCCGGTGGCGTTGCTGGTGTCTGACGCCGTGGGGCACTTCCTGGCAGAGACCCGCGACCATTTCGACTGGGTCGTGGTGGACACGCCTCCGATCGTGCTCTTCCCGGATGCCGGACTGTTCGCCGGCAGGCTCGACACCTGCGTCATGGTCGTGAACGCGGCAACCACGGCGGCGCCCGTGGCCGCGACGGCGGTGACAGCTATCGGCGCCTCGCGCATTCTCGGGGTCGTGCTCAACCGAGCCGAGCCGTCCGAGATCGCCGCGGGGTACGACTACGGACAGTATGGATACCTGGGGAGCCGTGGCCCGCGCAGCCACTTCGCGTGGCGGCGCTCCAGCAGAATCTGAAGGCGGACATGTTCATCCGAACCCCCCGCTCGGTCGTGCTGCTCACAGGCGAGACCTGCCTGCTGTTGACGGCGGTCATTGCCGGCACGTTCATGCAGCTCGGCCCGCTGGCGATCCCGGCGCTGTCGGACGGCGGCGGCATCCTGCGTGTCATCCTCATCGTCGGCGTGTGTCAGATGTGCCTCCATTACGCCGATCTGTACGACCTCCCGCGCATCCAGAACGTTCGCGAGTTCCTGGTCAGGCTTGTTCTGGCCGTGGGCGCAACCGCGGCGATTCTCGCCCTTCTGTATTCGTGGTTCCCCCGCTGGATGATCGGCCCGGGCGTCTTCCTGATCGCGGGCATCCTCGTGATCTCGCTCGTGCCCTCGTGGCGTCTGACGTTCGCCTGGCTGACGTCGCGGGTCGCGCCGCGCGAGCGGCTGCTGATCGTCGGCACCAACCCGGCGGCTGTGGAGTTCGCCCGCGAGCTCAACGATCGTCGGCACGAGCTCGGCGTCGAAATCGTCGGGTTCGCTGATTCGAATGTCGAGCGGATCGGCCGAACGGTCCTCGGCCGCGTCGTGGGCGCGGTCGAGGACATTCCGGCGATGATCCGGGACACCGGCGCGGACCGGATTGTCGTGAGCCTGTCGGACGCCCGCGGCAAGCTCCCGATGGATCAGCTGCTCGACATTCGCCTGCAGACCGACGTCACCTTCGACCATCTGGCCTCGGCGTACGAGGAATACACGGGAAGGATCGCGCTGGAGACGCTTCGTCCCAGCTGGTTCGTCTTCTCGTCCGGGTTTCGCAAAACCCGCCTGCTGTTGTGGGGTAAGCGTGTCCTCGATGTCGGGCTGGCGCTCGTCGGTCTCGTCCTCGCCGCACCCTTTCTGCTGACGGGGGCGGTGCTCGTCACGCTGACGTCACCTGGCGGCGCGCTCTATCGACAGGGTCGCGTCGGGCTGAACGGCCGCGTATTCACGATCTACAAGCTCAGAACCATGCGCGCGGACGCTGAAGTCGGCACCGGCCCGATCTGGTCGACGTTGAACGACCCGCGTGTCACGCCCGTCGGACGGTTTCTGCGGAAGACTCGTCTCGATGAGTTGCCGCAGTTGTGGAACGTGTTGCGCGGCGACATGAGTTTCGTCGGACCACGACCCGAGCGTCCTCAATTCGTCACGCTGCTCACGGCAACGATTCCGTTCTTCAACCAGCGACACGTCCTCAAGCCAGGCATCACCGGCTGGGCACAAATCCGCCATTCATACGCGGCCAGCGTCGACGATGCGAAGGAAAAGCTTCAGTACGACCTGTACTACATCAAGAATCTGTCGCTCTGGCTGGACCTGCTGATTCTGGTCGAAACGGTGAAGACCGTGGTGCGGCAGCGCGGTGCCCGATGATGAGCGCCGCCACCGGCCGCGTACGCCGGGTCGATGATTCGAAGTTTCGCCGGCAACGCTGGTGGGGGCGACCCTGATGTGCGGCATTGCCGGCATCTTCAACTACGGATCGTCTCCGACCGACGATCGGGCGATCGCCTGTCGGATGCGCGACACGATGACGCATCGCGGACCCGACGACTCGGGACTCTACCAGAGTCCTGACCGGCGCGTCGTGCTCGCGCATCGCCGGCTCAGCATCGTGGACTTGAGCCCGGCCGGCCACCAGCCGATGACGAACGAGGATGAGACGATCTGGATCACCTTCAACGGGGAAATCTACAACCATCTGGAACAGCGCGCCCCGCTGGTCGCGAGAGGCCACATTTTCAAGTCACGGTCCGACACTGAGGTCATCGTCCACGCCTACGAGGAGGGCGGCCTCAGCTGCGTCTCGCGGCTCGACGGGATGTTCGCGTTTGCGCTCTGGGACGCGGGCCGGGGCGAGCTGCTCATCGCGCGGGATCGGCTCGGCAAGAAACCCCTGTACTACACGATGGCCGGGGGACGGTTCCTGTTCGCCTCGGAGATCAAGGCGCTCCTTCAGCATCCCGATGTCGTGCGCGACCTCGATCCGATCGCCCTCGATTCCTTTCTGACGTTCGCCAACACTCCCGCGCCTCTCACGATGTTCAAGAACGTCTTCAAGCTGCCGGCTGCGCACCTCCTCCGCTGCCAGCGGGACGGCACGGTGCGCATCGAGCGCTACTGGTCGCCGCTCGACGGGGATGCCTGGCCGGCGGCGAACGGCGCCGAGAGCGTCGAGCGGGTGCGCGAGCTGATCGAACGATCGGTTGCCAAGCGACTGATGAGCGACGTGCCGATCGGAGCCTTCCTCAGTGGAGGCCTCGATTCGAGCACGAACGTCGCACTGATGAGTCGACTCTCGTCGGCGCCGCTCCGCACGTTTTCGATTGGATTCGAGGGCTTCGGCGAGGCCGAGAATTTCCACGATTTGCCGTACGCGCGCCAGGTTGCGCGCGAGTTCGGCTGCCAACACGAGGAGACGATGATCAGCGCCGCTGACTGTCAGCGGTCCATATCGCAGCTCGTGTCGCAACCGGACGAGCCGATCGGCGATCCGGCGTGTTTGCCGATGCACTTCGTGGCCCAGGCTGCGAAGCATCGCGGCGTCACCGTCGTCCTCGTGGGCGAAGGCAGCGATGAAGTCTTCGGAGGCTATCCGGACATGAAGCGCCTCATCGCGAGTCACGACGGCAAGTGGCGCCGTTTGTGCCGCCTTCCGCGCGCGGCTCGCCATGCGCTGTATTACGGCGCGCGCGCGACCGGCATGGACGATGGCCGGGCCGATGTCCTGCGCCGTCTGGCTGCCGGCGAGCCATTCTACTGGGGCCTGGACGTCGTCTTTTCGGAAGTCGAAAAACGCCGACTGTATCGGCCTGGCGGCGCACCCGCTCAGGACTCGAGTGCGTCAGTCGTGTCCGGCTACTACCGCGAGTTGTCCCGCCATCGCCCGAACGCAGATTTCCTTCAGCAGATGTCGTTCGTGGAACTGTCGAACCGGCTGCCCGAGCTGCTGCTCATGCGCGTCGACAAGTTCTCCATGGCGCATTCGCTCGAAGCGCGGGCGCCGTTCCTGGATCACGAGCTGGTGTCGTACGCGCTCAGCCTGCCACAAGCCGCGAAAATCTCCGGCGGCGAAACCAAGAAAGTTCTGAAGGAGGCGGTGGCCGACGTCCTGCCCGCGGCCGTCGTCCATCGTCAAAAGCAAGGGTTCCGCGTACCGCTTCCTGCCTGGCTGGCTGGCCCGCTTTCGCAGTGGGCGGAGGAGCGTCTCTTCTCCAGGAAAGCCCGCGAACTCGACTTCCTTGACTTCGGCTACATCGAGCACCTGTGGCTCCGGCACCGCTCTCGGAAGGCAGATCAGAGCTTCGACTTGTGGTGCCTCATCAATCTCTTCAGCTGGTATGAGTACTGGTTCGCGTAAGACCGTTCTCCACGTCGTCGACGGCCTGGGGCTCAGTGGGAAGACCCGCAACCTGGTCTCGGTTGTCTCCCAGCTCGATCGGCGACGTTTTGCGCCGGTCGTCTGCAGGCTCGACGCCGAGTGGAGCCCGCTCGTTGGACAACTCGAAGCGGCGCGAGTCCCCCTTCACACGATCACGTGCAAGGACGGGGTCAATCCTGGAGCGGCGTTGAAGCTGGCGCGGCTCGCCTGGTCTGTGAAGGCGGACATCGTCCACTGCTACAACCCGCGGCCGATGTTGTACGGAGGGTTTGCGGCTCGCGCGATCGGCGTCCGCGGCGCCATCGGATTTCTGAGTGCCTTCGCGTGCCAGGTGCCCGACCGATCGTACGGGTTCCTGCCGCAGCCACTCGCGACCGCTTCCCGGCGCAACGTGTACCGGAACCGGCTTGCGGCAGCCTCGATGCGGTTCATCGTGGCCGTCTCGCCGTCACTGGGCCGACGGTTCTGTCAGTACAACGACGTGCCGCTCGAGAAGCTTCGGGTCATCTCCTACGGCGCCGACGTGCGAGCAGCGGATCGCATCACGCCGGAGCGGGTGTCCGAGCTTCGCCAGCAGCTCGGCTTTCGATCTGACGATGTCGTCATCGGCAGCGTTGGACGGCTGGTGGAACAGAAAGATTACCCAACGCAATTGCAGGCCTTTGCGCTCGCCGTCGCGCGCGAGCCGAGCCTGCGCCTGGCGATTGCGGGCGACGGACCGTTGCGATCGACGCTCGAACATCTGGCGCGAGCGCTCGCCATCGCCGATCGCGTCCGCTTTCTCGGCAACTGGGACGACGTACCGGCGCTGCTCCGGAGCGTCGATCTTTTCGCTCTGGCGTCGAAGTTCGAACCGTTCGGGGTGGCGCTGCTCGAAGCGAAAGCGGCCGGGCTGCCGATCGTCGCCACGGCGGTCAATGAAATCCCCGAAATCGTCGCGGACGGCGAGAGTGGACTGCTCACCCCGCCCGAGAACGCGTCGAACATGGCGGACCTGTTCGTCATGCTCGCGCGGGACCGCGACCAACGGGTTCGTTTCGGTGCCCGCGCGCGCATCGAGGCGCAACAGCAGAGCCTGCAGGCGGCCGTAGCCGCATACGAGCGTCTCTATGACGAATCACTCGAACATCGATCCGAGGTTCTCTCCGCCAATCCGGGGCGTGCCTGATTTCTCGCGGAGGAGCGCATAGCACCATGTCTGCAATCTACGGAATCGCCGGCGGATCGAGACCCGAGCCACGCATCGATGTCGACCTCCACGGCATGTCTGTCGCGCTGCGGCCCCGTGGTCCAGACGACGATACCCGGTGGGTCGACGAGACCGATCCGGTGGCGCTTGGCTTCCGCTTTTTGCGCACGGCAGTCGGCGAAGCGAGCCCTCGCGTCCTCGTCAACGAGGATCGGTCGCTGATGATGGTCTGCGATGGCCACGTGTTCAACGTCGACACGCTGCGGTCGTACCTGCGCGACAAGGGTCACACGGTCGTGCATCCGCATTCGTGCGAACTGCTCCTCCATCTCTACGAAGATGAAGGCATTTCGGGATGGCGGCGCGCCGACGGCCAGTTTGCACTGGCGCTCTGGGACACCCGCGCACGACGTCTCGTGCTGGGCCGTGACTTCCTCGGTGTACGTCCGCTGTACTACTGCAGCAGCGCCGACGGCATCGTGTTCGCATCCGAGATCAAGGCCACGCTCCGAAACCGCCGCGTGCCCCGTGCGGTCGATGAGACGGCGCTGGCGGATTTTCTGACGTTCACGAGCGTGCCCGGCCCGGCAACGCTCTTCCGGAACGTCCGCAAGGTTCCCGCGGGAAGCGCGGCCATCTGCGGGCTCGACGGCACAGTTCGCGTCGAAACCTACTGGGATCTGCTCCAGAATCCGATTCCGGAGTCGACCGACGAGCGCTTCTATGTCGAGCGCGTGCGGGCGCTCCACCACGCCTCGGTCGCCCGCCGCGACGTCGAGGGCCCGATCGGATCGCTCTTGAGCGGCGGCAACGACTCGAGCGCGAACGCCTCATTGCTCTCCCGGGATCGATCGCGAACGCTCCACACGTTCACCGTCGGCCTCGCCGACCTCGAAGGCGACGCCAAATACAACGACATCGAGTACGCGCGCCGGGTGGCGGCATCGATCGGATCGACGCATCACGAACGCCTGCTGAGTACCGACGAATTCCTTCGGACCATTCCGTTGACGATCGACGCGATGGACGATCTCGTGTCCGAGCCCTCGGCCGTTTTTCTGCACCACGCGCTGCGGCTCGCCGCAGAGGAAGGCCTCCGTGTCGTCATGACGGGCGAAGCCAACGACGAGCTCTGTTGTGGGCATGGCGGCATGATGCACATCCGGGAGGGCTATTACCGTCGTTGGCTGCCGTACCTGGGAAAACCGGAATGGGTGCGCCATGCGTTAGCGGGCCTGGCACCGGCGCTCTCACCGGGCCGCCGCGACATCCTGGAGCGGGCCGCACGCAGCGACGAATACTTCTGGAGTTACGAGACGGCCTGGATGGACACCGACAAGGCAGCGGTGCTCGCGCCCGACCTGCTCAGGCGAACGCCACGCGCGGGACGTGTCGCTGCCGCGTGTCGGAGCCGGTTCGATGCGAGCCCGCATACCGGTCGAGACTATCTCGCCTACGTCATCTACGCGATGATGCAGGACTTCTATTTCACCAATCTCATGCTGGGCAAGCTCGATCTGCTCGCGGCCTCGCTGGGCATCGAGCCGCGTTGTCCCTACACCGCGCCCGCGTATGCCCATTTCGTCTTCAACATTCCGGCCGCGCTGAAAGCGCGGAACGGGCTGGTGAAGTACTTCTTCAAGAAGGCCATCGAAGGCGTCCTCGACGACGACATCATCTACCGGCCGAAGCAGGGTTTCCGCACGCCGGTCATCGAGCTCTTTCGCGGCGCATTGGGCAAGTGGGCCGAGCCGATCCTGCTCGACGCCGGTCTGACCAGGGACGGGCTGCTTCGGCGCGACCATCTCGCCGAGACGCTGCGCAAGCACCGGGCGGGCGAGCGCGACTACTCGAACCGCTTGTGGGCGGCGATGAGCCTCAATCTGTGGCACGAGCGGTGGATCGGCGCCGCGGAAGCTGCGAGCGCGGCATGAGCACCTCGAAACTGCGCGCCGGTAACTTGGTGTCGAAGTGTTCGTCCACCGCGATCGCGGTGGCCCTCCTGGTGCCCGTGCTCCAAACAGGAGCGTTGGCTCAGACCAACGATGACAAGGGAAGCTTCGCCGTCCGCGAAGTGAGCCTGTCGACCGGATACGCGTCCGTGCAGCTTCCGCCGATCACGCTGGGCGGCTACACGCCGAACGACGTCCTCAACGCGGATCTCATCACGACTGGGACGGCGGCGGTCGACTGGCGGCGTGTCACTTCTCGAACCAGGTACACCCTGGAGCTCTTCGGCATGTACACGACGCGGGCACTCTACTCGCGGCTGAGCGCACCCGGTGGCAACCTGACGTTCGGGGTGTCGCGTGCGCTTGGGAACAGATGGCGACTGGGGGCTGGTGTCGCGAGCGTGATCGCCAACTCGGATCAGGTGGCATCTCAGCCCAGCCAGGCGAGACGGCTGGTCGACGACTCGACGTCCTTCGATGATTTGGCAGGTACTGTAGCCCTGGCCCGGTCGCCGAGTCCGGATTTGTCCCACGCGGCGCTCTTCGTACCGATCCATTCGCTTGACGCATCCGACGTCTATGGCAATCGCAGCATGGTCTCGAGCCTGAGAGCGGATGCGACGTACCTCCATTCCGTGAGGCTCGCAACCCATTTCAGCGGCAGCTACACCATCGTGCGGCAGATTTCGTCGAACCACGCTTCAGTAGAGGCGCTGTCCTCTCCGGATTCGACGGCCGAAAGCGCTGGCGTCGGCGTCAGATACGACCGATCGGAACGGACTCAACTCACCGCCGATCTTGGCTGGTCACAGACATCCGGGGGCATCACGGACAAAGTCATGTCCGCGACCCTCGGTTACGGATGGTCCGGAAGAAAGTGGTTCACGCTGACCACCGTGGGTGCGGCCGTGCGACCGTTCCAGACCCCGGCTTCGGCCGCGCCAATGACGACGACTTCCAGCCGGACGCCGATGCTCATTTACAACGGGGCGATCGGCTACAGATTTCGAACACAGACGCTCCTCGTCCAGTACAGCCGCGCCCCACATGACGAATACGGCCATGGCGGCCGCAATATCGCAACCGGCTTCGAGGGCAACGTGCAGTCGGTCGTTGGATCGTGGTCGTGGTCGGCGCCGCGCAGCGCGTGGATGGCGCGGTCCGATCTGTCCATCTTCCGGGGACCGGGGAATTTCTCGTACATCTACACGTGGCTCTCGACGGTCTCCGTCGGCCGTCGGCTCGGGCCGAACGTCCAGCTGATAGGCGAGTTGCTGTTCGATCGTCACGGAAGCCGCGGGTTCGAAGGGTTCCACCTGACCCGCGAGGGAGCCCGCGTCAACCTTGTTTGGACCCCACCCCGGCGGACGATCGGGTCAGCGCCATCCGGTCAACGAAGCGAATGAAGCTGCTCGCTGCGAGTCTGCTCGGGCTCCTCCTGGTAACCGATTCGGAGCCGCTCCACTCGGATACGCATCCGCGCATCTGGCTGACGCCGACTTTGCGGTCGGTGCTCCGCGCGAAAGTGGACTCAGGCGATCTCGATTGGCTGCTCGTGAAGGCATCCGCGGATCAGCTCCTGACCCGGCGGATGCCGCGGTTTACGGTGACCGCCGCGACCAATTCCAATCCCGTTCGGTTCACTCTCGCCGAACCGGTGCCGTGGCCCGGCTCGACGTCTGTATTCATCGGAGGCGCGACCGGCCCGTGGGCGGCCGTGAACGCAACCGGCGATCGACCGAGCCCGATCGCCGCGACCCGCGTCGGCACCCATACATTCACCGTTCCGATCGATTCGAGCGTCTTCGGCAGTTTCACGGGACAGCGCCTCGCGCTCTTTTTCAGCGACGGCGAGTACTCGGGATACGGCTACAACGGTTCGGACTGGCAGTCGATGCTGGAGGTGCTGGGCATTGCGTATCAGGTGACCGGCAATAGTGCGTACGCGTCGAAAGGCATCGAGCTCGTCGACTACATTGCCTCGCTTGGCGTCGCGGGAATGCTCGCTCCTGCGGCAATCGATTCAGGCTTTCCATCGCGCAGCGCGATCTACGGTCTGGCGATCGGCTACGACTGGCTCCACGATCGCTTGACCGCGAAGCAGAGAGCCGCCGTCGTCCAGGCGCTCAATCTGTGGTTCGACTGGTTCAAGCGCGCGGCATTCGAGAACAACGGTCCCGCGTACGGCAACTACTTCGGCGGGCACGTGCTGGGGTTCGGTCTGGCCGGGATCGCGACCGAAGCCGACAATCCACGCGGTCCGGAGATCGTCGCTCACATTCGCGATCTGTTTCGGATGCAGGTCGCGCCAGCGTTCGCCACGGGCGGGTTCGCTGGCGGATATCCCGTCGAGGGCTATCCGTACGGCGCCAATCACTTTCAGCGCCTGCTCTACTACCTGCTAGCCGTCGAGACTGCCACCGGAGCCGACATCATCTCGAGGAGCGGCTACCCGCAGAAGATCGCGCGCAATCTGCTGCACAACCTGAGGCCGAACAACTGGCAGGTGAGCGACGAAAGCTCGTGTGCCGGCGACTACGCGGGAGTCCTGCCGCCGTCCCTGCCGATCGTGTTGTCGTACCTGCTCGACGGCACGGAGGAAGGCCAGTGGATGCAGCATCTGTATCAGAGCCTGGCTGCCGCACCGCACGGCGGTCAGGTGGCCGATCCGTTCGTGCGGTTTCTCTTCTACGATCGCGCGCGTCCCGCCGCCGACTACCGGCTCACACAACCAACCTGGTTTCGCTCGCTAGGTGATGAGCACTTCTATCGCAGGAGCTCCTGGCAGCCGGATGCTGTCTGGATGTCGATCGCCGGCGGCACCATGCACTGGGCGACGCACCAGATGCGAGGAGCCGGCCACATCGCGATCCAGCGTGGAAACGACTACCTGCTGGTGAATTCCGGTCAATGGAAAGGTCCGACCGGCGATTTCGGCTCGCCGCAGGCATTCGATCTCCGATCGTGGCGAGGCAACACGCTGTTCGTCGACGACCTCGGCGACTACCTGTTCACGGGCGTGGACTACATCGGCGGTCAAGGCTACTGGGGCACCAGCAACGTCCTCGCGCAGGATGGCGGAGCCGACTTCGGCTACGTCAAGACCGATCTCACCTCCGCGTACACCGTCGGCGACCGCAAGCCGCGCGCCAGCCGCTCGGTGCGTTACTTCGAGCGAAATTTCCTGTCGATGGGGAACGGCGTGCTCCTGGTGTTCGACCGTATCCGGTTTCTCAAGGCGAACTACGTCAAGAAACTCTATTTCCACCTCAATCCGGCGGGTGGACCGCCGGCGATCTCGGGCGACACGGCGTCCATTCGAGCAGGCAATTCCGCTTTGTTCATCCGCACGCTTATGCCGGCCGCGCCGGTTCTGGCTGCGGTGGCCGATCCAGTCAGTGCGACCGATAGCCGAACGATTACCTACCGTCTCGAGGTCTCCGATTCCCTCGCGAACACCACGTTCAATGCGTTGAACGTGCTGGTTGCCACTGCTTCGTCGACCACCTCGATGCCCACAACCGTTCGGTTGCCGTCGACGAACGGCGCGATGGTAGGTGCCATGGTGGCGGACGGCAGTGTTCAGCGCGTCGGCCTGTTCTCCGCCGACGGAGGGCCGCAATCGAACGTCGGTTACACCGCGAACTACGCGTCAGGTCAGACGGGCGTTCACGTGCTCGCCGACCTTCTGCCGAATACGCAGTACATCATCGCGCGCAACGGCGTGAGCCTCGGCACGGTTCGGACGTCGAACCAGGGCGTGTTGACCTTCCGGTCTCCGGAGGGTGGGCTATTCACGGTCCGCAGTCGAGCCAGCGCCGGAACGCGTCGGCCCGAATACCGAGATCGCCCACCGGTGTGACGGTGGTGACGACATCATCCCTGCGGCAGCGTGTTGTCCGGAGTGCAGCGTGGACGGTGCCCACGAGCGTCGGCTCGAGAGCCGTCGGTCTGCTCGGCACGCTTCTGCTCGCGCGGTACCTGGCGCCGACCGAGTACGGCGTCGTCATGGCGGCGGCAATCGCCGCCACGACGGCCAGCAGCGCGACGACGTTCGGCGTCGGCATCTATCTCGTGGCGAACGCCAAGATCTCGCGAGCCGAAGCGTTTCACGCGAGCTGTTGGTTTCTCGCGACCGGCGTTGCCGCAGTGATCGGCACGATGATGCTCGGTGGTCCTCTGGGACGCTGGTCAGGCGCGCCAGGGCTTGCGGAATTCCTGCCGGTCTTGATGCTGTCAACGCTCCTCGAGCGGATCGTCTATGTGCCGGAGAGGCTCCTGGTCCGCAACCTGCGATTTGGTTGGCTTTCAGTGGCCCGTGCCGGAGGCGAGCTGACCTACACGGCCGTCTCCGTCATCTGTGCCGCGCAGGGGGGAGGCGCGATGGCCATTGCGTGGGGCTGCCTCGCGCGTTCGGCGGTCCGATTCGTAGCCATCGTGCCGGCGGTCGGCATCCGCGAGTGGCTCGAGCCGCATCGATTGCAGCTCGCGACCTTTCTCAGAATTGTCGGGTACGGCTTGAACGTCAGCGTTGCGTCCATCGTGACGTTCGGGATGCGCCGGTGGGACAACCTGCTGATCAGCCGATACTTCGGCGCCGCGTCGATGGGCGCGTACAACTACGCGTACAACCTCGCGGACACACCCGCGACCGCAATCGGCGATCAGCTGGGCGACATCGTCGCCGCGTCGTTTCCGCACGTCGATCAGCGCAGACGGGCCGCGGCCCTGGTCCACTCCTGCACCATGGTCTCGATGATCATGTTCCCGCTGTCGATCGGACTGGCCGCCGTCGCTCCAACAGTGGTGGACACATTTTTCGATTCGAGATGGTCGAACGTCGGGGCCATGCTGATGTCACTTTCGGCGCTGTCCATCGCGCGCCCGCTTGGCAGCATCCTCGCCTCGTACTTCTACGCCTCGCGCCGGCCGAGCGTCGTGCTCTGGCTCGAGTGCGCGAGTCTGATGGCGCTCGTCGCCGCCATTTCGACGCTGGGTCGCGTCGGCATCAACTGGGCGTGTGGGTGCGTCGGCATGGTGTTCGTCCTGCGCACGCTGGCGGGAATGTGGATGGTCCGCCGCCTGGATGGTGTCCTGATCTCCGAGTTTCTCCTCCCGATGATGAGACCGCTCGCCGCCTGCATCGCGATGGCCGCCGGCGTGAGCGTGGCACGGCTCGCGCTCGCCGGCCTGACGCCTCCGATCCAGCTGCTCGTCGAGATTGCGGTGGGCGCCACAATCTATATCGGGGCTGCGCTGCTCGTCGCCCGATCGCAATGCGGCGAGCTCCTCAGTGCGGTTCGCTCTGCGCGCAGCCACGGCTCCAGCAACCTCCCGGAAGCCTCCCCAGAGACAGCGGCAGTTCCGAGGGTACTAAGTCTGAGCACCGAGTTTCCGAATCCTTCGGAGCCGGGCAAGGGGCTGTTCGTCCGTTCACGGCTCGAGGCGATTCGGTCGCGAACGAGCCTGCTCGTGGTCGCGCCGATTGCTTCGCTGGACTACGCGAATCCGCAGCGAAACCTCTTTGCGGCTCTGCGCATACCGCGCGCGAGGAAAGAGGGCCACATGCACGTCCTGCATCCTCGTTGGCTGTATCCGCCGTACGGCGGGTGGACGAACGCGTTCTTCCTGTTCGCAAGGCTGCTGCCGGTGCTGGCCAGGCTCCGAGCCCGGTGCCCCTTTGACGTGATCGATGCGCATTTCGCGCATCCAGAGGGGATCGCAGCCGTTCTGCTCGGCCGAATCCTCGGCCGCCCCGTTCTCGTGACGCTTCGGGGCAGTGAATTTCGATATTACCGTCAGAGGTCGAAAAATTTCTGGATGTCCTGGGCTCTGCGGCGCACCGATCGTGTCATTGCCGTCTCGGACGGTCTCCGCGAGCTCGCGATCGACCTCGGAGTGGACCCGCGGCGTGTCAAGACCGTGCCAAATGGAATCAATGCCGACGTCTTCTTCCGCCGCGATCGCCTTGGGTGCCGCTCCAACCATGGCATCGCCCCCGCCGAACGAATCATCCTCAGCGCGGGCGACCTGGCCGAATTGAAGGGACATCATCGCGTCATCGCGGCCGTGAAGAATCTGACCGATCGCGGCGTGCGGGCGAGGCTGCTGATCGCGGGGGGAGTCGGGCGCTCGGGACGCTATGCCGGAACACTTCGGCAGCTGGTGACGGCCAATGGACTTGGCGATCGGGTCGCGTTCCTCGGCGAGGTCACGCAGGAGACGCTCGCCGAACTGATGTCCGCGGCCGACGTCTTCTGCCTCGCGAGCTCGACGGAGGGTTGGCCCAATGTGGTCAACGAGGCTCTTGCCTGCGGTACGCCGGTGGTCGCGACCGATGTCGGCGCCGTTCGACAGATGGTTGTCTCCGACAGTTGCGGGTCTGTGGTGCCGGTGCACGATGGCGGGGCGCTTACGGAGGCGTTGCGCGCGGCCTTGACCGCCCAATGGGATCACGAGGCGATTTCGGCTTGGGGACGCTCACGCTCGTGGAGTCTGGTCGCCGAAGAGGTCCTCGAGGAGATGCGGGCGGTCATGGCGGAGCGTTCCCGGAAGCAC
>DATAEK010000406.1:0-1787 GCA_036258055.1 Vicinamibacterales bacterium | reverse complement strand
GCGCCGTGACAGCCCGAACCTCCGCAATAACGACAACTTCGCCGTCGCGCTCGATACGTTCCACGATCGCCGCAACGCGTTCCTGTTCAGCATCACGCCGCTTGGCGCGTTCTTCGACGCGCTCGCGCTCGACGAGCGCACGTACAACTCCGACTGGAACACCATCTGGAAAAACGCAGTCGGACGGTTCGACGGCGGATGGATCGCGGAAATCGCGATTCCGTTCAAGTCGCTCCGCTATCCGGCGGGACGCGATCAGACCTGGGGCATCAACATTCGCCGCACCATCCGCGCAAAGAACGAGGGAACCTACATCGTGCCGATGCGGCCTGATTGGGGACCCGGCGCGATCTTTCGCATGTCGGCGGCGGCGACACTCACCGGCATCGAGGTGCCGCCCGCCGCGAAGAATCTGGAGATCAAGCCCTACGCCATCTCACGACTGACCACCGACACTGTCTCGACGCCAAAGGTGACCAATCAGCTGGAACAGGATGCCGGGCTCGACGTCAAGTACGGAATCACCAAAGGCCTTACCGCCGATTTCACGTACAACACCGATTTCGCGCAGGTCGAGGAAGACGAAGCGCAGGTGAACCTGACGCGGTTCAACCTCGTGTTCCCCGAAAAGCGCGAGTTCTTCCTCGAGGGTGCAGGCGCATTCACGTTCGGAACGCCGGCGGTGACCACCGGAGGTCCTCCTCCGCCGCCCGGCGCGAATCCGGCGCAATTCAGCGGCGACGCCCCTGCGCTCTTCTACAGCCGCCGCATCGGCCTGAGCGGATCGCGCGCCGTGCCGATCGTCGCCGGCGCACGCCTGAGCGGCAAGGCCGGCGCCTGGAACATCGGCGCACTCAACATCGAATCCGACGATCTCGCCCCTACTGGTACGCTGCCCGGCGCGCTGCAGACCAGCTTCAACGTGCTGCGCGTGCGCCGCGACATCTTCCGCCGCAGCACGATCGGCGGCATGTTCACGAATCGATCGCTGTCGGCGTCCGGCAGCGGGTCGAATCAGGCGTGGGGGCTCGACACGAGCCTCGCGTTTTCCCAGAACATGTATCTCAGCGCATTCGTCGCGCAGACGAAGACGACGGGCCGGTCGGGCCGTGATTACAGCTACAGTACGCAGTTCAGCTACGCCGCCGATCGTTACGGTCTGATGGTCGACCGGATCGAGGCGCAGCCGAACTTCAATCCCGAGCTCGGATTCATGCGGCGGATGGACTTCCGCGAGCACATCGTCAGCGGACGGTTCAGTCCGCGGCCCGCGAAGAACAAGCGCGTACGAAAGTACTTCTACGAGGGCGGCCTGACCGATGTCGCGGACACGAGCGGCGTCCACCAGAGCCGCGCGACGACCGGCTCGTATCGCGTGGAGCTGCAGAACAGCGACCTGCTGTCGGTGACGTACTCGAAGAACTACGAGTTCCTGCAAGTACCGTTTCCCGTCGCGAACGAGGTACGCATTCCGGTGGGCGGCTACGACTTCAGCAGCCTGCTCGCGGCGTATAACCCTGGGCAGCAGCGCGTCATCTCCGGATCGGGCTCGCTCGAAATCGGGAGCTTCTACAACGGGAACAAGACCACCGCGGCCTTTCGAGGCCGCGCCAGTCTCACGCCGCGTCTCGCCGTTGAGCCGAATGTCTCGCTGAACTGGATCGATCTGCCGCAGAAGACATTCACGAATACGGTCATCGGAACGCGGACCCTCTATTCGATGACGCCGCGGATGTTCATCACGGCGCTCGTCCAGTACGCCTCAAGCACGCTCAACCTATCCGCGA
>DATAEK010000396.1:0-5343 GCA_036258055.1 Vicinamibacterales bacterium | reverse complement strand
GACTGACTGCCGACGCTGCCGACTGCCGACGGACTGCCGACTGCCGACTGACTGCCGACTGTGACTGATGACTAACGACTCTCGACTGCCGACTCTTTCGGTTCGACCGGATGCACGCTGATCACGCGGCCGCGCGAGCCGTGGTCTTCGAACTTGACGCGCCCGGCGATCTTGGCGAAGAGCGTGTCGTCTTTTCCGAGCCCGACGTTGAGCCCGGGCTTGAAGCGTCGTCCGCGCTGGCGGACGAGGATCGAGCCGCCGCTGACCACGTTGCCGTCGAACCGCTTCACGCCGAGCCGCTGTGAGTTGCTGTCGCGGCCGTTTCGTGAGCTGCCCTGCCCTTTTTTATGAGCCATGATGTCGTGTCTTCCTTGCGATCAGACGAGGATGTCCTTGATCCGGATGCGGGTCAGGGTGCTGCGGTGGCCCTTCGTCCGGCGCATGCCCTTGCGCTTCTTCTTCTTGAAGATGCGGATCTTCGGCCCGCGCGTCTCACCGTCGACGACACCGATGACCCGGACGTTGGCGACGAACGGCGCGCCGGCGAGCACTTCGCCGCCGTCCTTTTCGAGCACCAGCACGCGGTCGATGCTGACTTCCTGGCCGGCTTCGACGTTGACGCGATCCACGGTGATGACCGAGCCAGGCGTCACCTTGACCTGCCGTCCGCCGCTTTGAATGATTGCGAACACGTTCAACTCCTCACAGGCCCCACGGACAGGGCTATTCGACTACCGGCAAAGCTATTAGGGTAACACGGAAGCTCTTACGGAGTAAAGGCTTGCGGGGATTTTCGGCGCGAGACGGTTATTTGAGGAGAACCCGGGTTCCCCGGACCTTCTGCGTGCTCAAGGTGTTGAGGAAGAACGGAATGAGCTTGTCCATCAGCTCGAAGTACGACGAGAGCGCCGGCGTGTTCTGCTGCGCGCTGTAGAGCACCTGCTCGGTGAACTTCTCCGAGTAGAGCGTGGCGCCGGTCCGGCCGTCGATAAAAATGAACTTCGGCGTCAGGATGAACCCTTTGCGCTCCATGTACGTCCGCACGGGGACGACGCGGCGCCTTCCGAACTGGTCGTACACCTCACGCTCCTGCATCACGAAGCCCGAGGTCTGGGTCGGCGTGAAGAGGACGGTCCCGGTGACGATGAGCGGGTTCTGGTATTCCTCACCGAGCTTCTTCCAGAATGCGGTGTCGGCGAAGATGCCCTGATACTTCTCGAGGTCTTTCTCGTTGCGGACGCGCGCTTCCTGCTCGTTCGACGTCTGTTGACCGTCGGCCGCGCCACCCGGCGGCGAGGAGGCGGCCTTATCCTTGACCTGCTCCGCCGCGATGTTGGCGAGAGGCAGGACCTCGGCTTCGATTACCCGCAGGTTCGATTTCGATCGGAGCTGACTGCGAAGCAGACGGACCGTTTCGAGGTTCGCATCGACGTCCTCGGTGCCGCCGCCGATGAAACCGGCGACGAGCACACGCTGGAACGGAGACACGTCCATCTTGGGCTGGATCGGTGTCTCGATCGGAATCTCGTAGAAGTTCGTGCATGCGGCCGCGCCGCAGATCAGCACGAAGCTAGCGATCGCTGCGACGTTTCGCGCGGTCATTTATTTCTTTGAACAGATCGTAGTTCTGCCGGATCATCATGTTCTTCGGATCCAGCTGAAGGGCCTTCTCGTACGCCTTGCGCGCCTGCTCGAAGTTGCCCTGCTGCTCGTACGCGATCGCGAGATTGTTCCACGCGGCGGGGTAGGTGGGATCGATCTCGACGGCTTTCTCCCAGCGATACGCCGCTTCTTTCCAGAGACCGTCCTGCGCGACCTTGACGCCGAACTCCACTTGCTCTTTGGCTTTCGAGCGTGCGTCTTCCGCGTGGACGGAAGGCACAATTCCCACGAGCGCCGCCGTGAAGACCAGAGCCCGGAACGTCATGGTGTTTCGTCAACTATAGCGACCGGCGCCCACCGCCGCAAGCGCTTTCCGTCACCGCTGGAGCAATGCCCGTACCACGGCCGAGCGCCGACCGGCGAGTGGAAACGACCAGAACGGCGGAGGTTTTCGTAAGCGGACGACGGTGTCCGTAATCGAAGGCGTTGCGGGCGGAAACAATCGACTCCTATAATGAGGACGAGGGGTCGGGCCGCTGTTGCTGCACAGGCAGCCGCGGAGCCGGCCCCTTCGGTTTTCGGGCTGATGTGCGGACCGGAGTCGTATGGATCTGCACACAACTGTCGCCGCCTCGATGCTTCCCGTGTCCCGTGCACGGGGGGCCGCCGCGTTCAAGGAGAATCGCCGACTCGACGGACGGCATGCGCTGAAGGCGGTTCTCCAGGCGTGCGAGGTGCCTCCATCGGACTGGGGATCGGCGCTCGACCGGGCCTCCCGAATGGCCGACGAGGCGCTTACGGGCGCCGCGTCCGCTCGGGCTGAGCCGATCGCGTGGTTCGACCCGCGATATCCGGTGCTCCTCGATTGCATTCCCGATCCGCCGCCGGTGCTCTGGGTGAGGGGCGCGGTCGATGTGTTGCCACGAGCCGCCGTGGCAATCGTTGGATCTCGTGGGGCAACAGAGTACGCCCTCCAGGTCGGCGAACGGTTAGGCGCCGAGCTGGGCAGCGCCGGCATCGTGGTTGCCAGCGGACTGGCCAGGGGCGTAGACTCGGCGGCTCATCGCGGCTGTCTGTCGGCTGGCGGTTTCACGGTCGCGGTGTTGGGATCAGGTCTGGACAGAATCTATCCGGCCGAGCACCGCGACCTCGCCGACAGGATCTGCGGCAATGGCCTGCTGGTGAGCGAGTTAGGGCCCGGCGCCCAGCCGCTCCCCGAGCACTTTCCGCTCCGCAATCGCATCATCAGCGGGATCTCGCTGGCGGTGGTGATCGTCGAAGCATCGGACAAGAGCGGGTCGCTGATCACAGCCAGATACGCGCTCGAGCAGGGCCGGGACGTCATGGCGGTGCCGGGAAATGTCCTCAGCGGACGCAACCGGGGATCGCACGGCCTCCTGAAGGATGGAGCAAAGGTCGTCGAGACAGCTGACGATATCCTTGAAGAGTTCGGATGGCGGGCGGGGCGTCCCGCTCGCTATTCCGGCAGCAAAGTATTGAATTCAGACCCGTTACTGGCTCGAATGGAGCCGGGAGAGGTTTATAGATTGGACGAGCTCGCAGCGCTGACCGGTACGCCCGGGCCGCGACTGCTGCCACGTTTGATGGAATTGGAGCTGCGCGGCCGGGTCGTGACCACCTCTGGCGGCCGATTTGCCAGAGTCGAAGCGGCTGAGCACCCCTCGGGTCTGTTAACGTAAACGTAAGGTCAGGTATGGCAAAGGCATTGGTCGTGGTGGAGTCGCCGGCGAAGGCGAAGACCATCAACAAATATTTGGGTCGGAATTACAAAGTCGTCGCTTCGATGGGGCACGTCCGCGATTTGCCGAAGAGCAAACTGGGCGTGGACGTCGACGAGGGGTTCGAGCCGTCGTACGAGGTCATTGCGACCCGTAGGAAGGTTCTCAAGGAACTCAAGGATGCTGCAAAGGGCGCCGACGAGATCTTCATGGCGACCGACCCGGACCGCGAGGGGGAAGCCATCGGCTGGCATCTCGCCGAAGAGCTCGGCAGTACCAACCGAAAGAAGATCCGGCGCCTGATGTTCAACGAGATCACCAAGAAAGGTGTGCTCTCGGCGCTCGAACATCCGACGACCATCAACAAACAGATGGTCGACGCCCAGCAGGCGCGCCGGGTTCTCGATCGGCTGGTCGGCTACAAGATCAGCCCGCTGCTCTGGGACAAGGTCCGCCGCGGTCTCAGTGCCGGACGCGTGCAGTCGGTCGCGCTCAAGCTGGTCTGCGATCGTGAGCGGGAGATCGAGCGCTTCGTCGCGGAAGAGTACTGGAACATCACCGCCCGGCTCGCCGGTCCGGTGCCACCCGAGTTCGACGCGCGGCTGCTGAAGCGCGACGGCGCGAACATCAAGGTCGGCAACGAAGCCGACGCGACGGCAATCCTGGCCGATCTTCGCAAAGCGGACTGGGTCGTCAGCACGGTCACGACGAAGGAGCGCAAGAAGGGCGCGGTGCCGCCCTTCATTACGAGCAAGCTCCAACAGGCCTCGCGCTTCCCGGTCAAGAAGACGATGATGATCGCGCAGCAGCTCTACGAAGGGATCGAGCTGCCGGGCGAAGGATCGGTCGGCCTCATCACCTACATGCGCACCGACTCCACGCGCGTGTCGGATCAGGCGCTGACGGATGTTCGCGAGTTCATCGGTCAGCGGTTCGGTCCCGACTACGTGCCGGAAAAGCCGACCTACTACCGCGCGAAAGCGGACGCGCAGGACGCGCACGAGGCGATTCGTCCGACCGCGATGCAGTATCAGCCCGACGACGTGCGGGGGCACCTGACAGCGGATCAGTACTACCTCTACAAACTGATCTGGAACCGTTTCGTCGCGTCGCAGATGCCTCCAGCGACGTTCGACGAGACGACCGTGGACATCACCGCCGCAAACTACCTGTTCCGGGTGAAGGGATCGGTTCCGAAATTCGCCGGCTGGCTGGCGGTCTACAACCTGGAAGCCGCAGTGCCGGTCGAGCAGCGGAGCGGAGGCCCTGGCCCCGACGCGTCCAGCGCGGACGATGACGAGGGTGCGAGCGTGTTGCCGCCGCTTGCCGAGGGCGATCGGCTGGAGCTCAAGGAGCTGAAGCCGGAACAGAAGTTCACACAGCCGCCGCCACGCTACAGCGAAGCGACGCTCGTCAAGGCGATGGAAGAGAACGGGATCGGCCGTCCGAGCACGTACGCCTCCATCATCAGCGTGATCCAGGCGCGGGACTACGTGAACAAGATCGATGGGCGCTTCAAACCGACGATGCTCGGCATGATGCTCGTCGAGAAGCTGCTCAGTCCAGCGTTCGACGACATCCTCGACGTCAATTACACGCGCGAGCTCGAGGAGGACCTCGACAAGATTGAAGAGGGTACGGAGAACTACGAGTCGACGCTCTCGAGCTTCTACAAGAAGTTCCAGAAGGATTTGAAGCGGGCCGAGAAGGAGATGCTCAACCTGAAAGAAGGGTATGAGCCCGATCCGGCGGTCACGTGCGAGAAGTGCGGCAAGCCGATGGTCATCAAGGCCGGCAAGTTCGGCCTGTTCCTGGCCTGCAGCGGCTATCCAGACTGCGAGAACACGCGCGAGCTCGAGACGCCGGAGGCGGGTGCCGAAGGGGACATCGACGAGACGTGCGAGAACTGCGGGCGGCCGATGGTCGTCAAGCGCGGCCGCTTCGGCCAGTTTCTCGCCTGCACCGGTTATCCCGAGTGCAAGACGACGAGGAAGATCATCGC
>DATAEK010000392.1:0-1832 GCA_036258055.1 Vicinamibacterales bacterium | reverse complement strand
CCTGCCGCTGTGGGGCGTCGCGCTCTTGGAGAGCGCGTCGGTTCAGGCGGACCGTGGCGCCGCGCCCGAAGACCGGATCCATCCCCGGTCGGTCATGCGAATCAACCAGCGCTTGGCGAGATCGAAGGCCTGCTGATAACTGTCGCATTCCTCGGATCGCAGGAGCGTCCCGTCGAGCATCACGCGCACGTACAAGACCTCGGACGCCGAAACCAGCGAGCATCGGGCGGTGGACTCGCCCCGCCGCAACAACCACAGCGTTCCGACGTTCCGTTCCCCTTCGGCCATCTCCGCAGCACGAACGTTTCTGTCCATGGCACACCTCGAATGACTCGATGGGCTCGCGAACCAGATTCGATCGTGAGCCACCGATGTGACGAGGGTGTGAAAGCCACCGAACAAACGCGTGACGGCGACGAAGCTCGCTATCCAGCGGACGAGATTCTCGGCGATGGCAGGGCAATGGTGGGATGTTGCCTCACCCCAACAATTCGCTCTTTTTCCAGGTGCAGAAGCATGCCTTCTAGACACCCATCACTGCTCGCCTCGGAGTCAGGTGTACGCTGACGCTCCTCCTCCGAGCTTATTGGCAGCGTCCGCCTGAGCCTGGTGCCGTTTCCTTGGTCAGACCATTACTCCGTCAAATCGCGTGAAGCGGTTGCGCGTGCGGCGGAAACCGCTGTAGTCTGTCGGTGGCGTCGTGCGTCCGGCGACAGCGTCGCACGCCCGGTCGACGAGACACTCAATGCCAGCCACTCGTTCTCTGAGCCGCGCGCGAGGACGCGCCCGCCTCGTCGCGGCCGGCGTCGTCATTCCGCTCGCGATTTCGGGCTGCACCGATCGGGTCGCGCGCGGCCGCGAGCTGTACGCGAAGCATGGTTGCGCGGTGTGCCATGGGCCGAATGGCCGTGGCGATGGTCCGGCGGCCAAGACGCTGTCACCTCCCCCGCGGAACCTCGCTGACGAGCGGCACTACAAAGAAGGATCCTCCGAGGATGCGATCGCCGCATCGATTCGGCGCGGCGTGACCGGCTCGGGCACGATGCCGGCATTTCCGAACCTGTCGCAGGACGATGCGCAGGCCATCGCGGCCTGGATCGTCTCGCTCCAGCGCAACGGGGGCTCGTCCGAAAAGCCATGATGACTCGAGCGTCCCGGACTCTGGCGATCGGCTTGAGCACTGCCGCGTTAGGATGGGTCTCGCTGAACGGGCGCGCGGCGGCGCAGACCTCGGCAGCGTCTTCAACCGATATCGTCGTGCGCGACGCGTGGGTGCGCGAATCGACCGGGAACCGCACCTCGAGCGCTGGATACGTGACGATCGAGAACCGAGGCGCGCGTGATGTGACGCTGACGGGCGTGGCGGTCGACGGCGCGCAGCGTGTCGAGCTGCACGCGATGATGCACGGCAACGGTCAGGGCACGATGAAGAGCGTCGGGCAGGTTCGCATTCCCGCCCACGGGTCCGTCGAGCTCGCACCTGGCGGTCTGCACGCGATGATCTTCGAGATCGCCGCGCCATTCGAACGTGGCAAGTCAGTCACGATGACGCTCAGGTTCGACGATAAGCAGACCAGAACGGTTCAGGCTGTCGTGCGCCCGCTCAGCGCGATGTCGGCGCGGTGACTGACCTGATCAGAGTCTGTCGCCCCAAGTCAGCGGCGCGAACAGCCCTGAGCCGCAGCGAGCGCGAACGCGCGAGCTGCAGTGTCTGGGGGTGGGGAGCCGTCGGCTTCGCCGACGGATGGTAAATGGGCAATGGGCAATGGGAACGGAAACGGCCCCGCTGATGCCCTGAAAGCAGGCTGTCGCTCCGAACCAGCGGCGCGAAC
>DATAEK010000370.1:0-6891 GCA_036258055.1 Vicinamibacterales bacterium | reverse complement strand
TTCGAGGCCGGTTACGTCACGCACCGGCCACGCACCAGGTTCCGGCCGTTCTTCGTTTCGGATCAATCGAACACGAACGCGAAGATATATCTGCTGGCAACGAGCTCCCTCGTCACCTCTGCCGACAAGGACTTCACCGCGAGGTACGGAAAAGACGCCAAGGAAGTGACCGCGCCGACGATTACGCTCACCGATTTGCTCGACAGCGAACACGTCGCATCGGTCGATTTCATGACCATCGACATCGAACTGTGGGAGCCGAAGGCGCTGGCGGGCTTCGACATCGAGCGGTTCAAACCGACGCTGGTCTGCGTGGAGGCGCATCCCGAGGTGCGCCAGCAGATTCTCGACTACTTCGCGCAGCACCACTACGTCGTGGTCGGAAAATACCTCCGCGCCGACGCGCAGAACTTGTACTTCACGGCGTTCTCAAAACAGTCGAGCTCGGGGGATCGAGTTCAGGCAGGCTCGCATCGATCGTAGTCTCGTCGTCGCGAACGGTGATCGCTCCAGGAGACATTCGTATGAACAGGGGTATGAAACGGCGTTTCGATCTGCTGGAGGTCGCGCTCATCGCATCGCTCGTTGGCATCGTGGTCTGGGCAGTCGAGCACACGCGTCCGCGGATGCCGCCACTCCTCATCGTGAACGAAGAGGAAGCGGCATTCGCCAACAAATACGGTCCCGGCCGCAATTCGGAGCGAGGGGAAGAGTGGCTGATCCGCGACTTCTTCGGAGACCGGCGGGGCGGGCTCTTCGTCGACGTCGGCGCCAATGATTACAAGCGATTCAACAATACGTATTACCTCGACACCGTGCTGGGGTGGTCAGGCATTGCCATCGAGCCGCAGCGCAGCTTCGAGGCAGATTACACCGCGAACCGCCCGCGGACGAAGTTCCGGCCGTTCTTCGTCTCGGATCAGTCGAATACCGAGGCGAAAATGTACATGATTGCGAACTCCCTCCCTACCTCGGGCGACAAGAACTTCACGGCGCGCTTCGGAAAGGACGTGAAGGAAGTGACGGTGCCGACCATCACCCTCAATGATCTGCTCGACACCGAGCACGTGACGTCGATCGATTTCATGTCGATGGACATCGAGCTGTGGGAGCCGAAGGCGCTGGCGGGGTTCGACGTCGAGCGGTTCAGGCCGCAGCTGGTGTGCGTGGAAGCGCATCCGGAAGTGCGCCAGGAGATCCTGGACTACTTCGCGCGGCACAATTATGTCGTGGTTGGAAAATATCTGCGCGCCGACGATCGGAACCTCTACTTCACGCCGCTCGCGCAAGCGCCCGCCGTCAGGTAGCAGTCCTCAGGCCGTCACGGGAAGCAGGCGGCAAGCGTCGGCTTGCCGCCCCTGACGCGCGGGAGCTCGCTCCGCGCGGCGATGAACGACAGGCCCGTGTCCACGTCGACGCGATAGCCGTTCGCTTCGAGCCAGACCCGCGCGTCCGTTCGAGTCGATGGCAGCCACACGTAGTCCGTTCCGAGCGAAGCCATCCGCGCGAGCGCGGCACGGTCGCCGTGCTCGGCCGCGCGATTCAGCTGGATGACGGCCTCCGAGAAGACCGTTTCGCGCCGGCCGTCGATCGACACGCGCAGCGCAGGCCCGAAATGCCAGATCGCGTATTCCCCCCAATCGAACGTCGTCCACAAGTTGCCAGAGAGCCCATTCAACTGCGCGGCGGCTGTGAGATCGGGTATCCAGCTGTCCTTCACGGGCAGACAACGCATGACCTGCGATACCGGGGACACGACGGCGGCAAGCGCAAGCGCTGCCGGGAGCAGGAGCACCATCGCCGCGCCTGACGTTGGCGCGGAGAACCGTCCCAGGTTTCCCCAGGCCGCACGAATCCACGGCGCGAGAAGCGCGAGCGCCGCCGGGCAGATGAGCGGCGCCACGCGCGAGACGCGCAGGCCGGCCGCGACGAAGAGCAGGACCACGGCGACCGTTTCGACGGGCGGCCGTGTCTCACGGCGCCGCGCGAGAAGGGCGAGCGCGAGGAGTGGCGCGGCGATCGACACCCACATGATGAGCGGCTCGTGCCGGCTGAATGGCTGCCATTCGGTGACGTCGGGTCGCGACGCGCGCACCGTGGTGGCCAGGAATCGCCACAGGCCACTGCCATATGGATTCCCGAGCGTCGCGAGCAGACAGCCGAAACCGAGACCCAGCCAGGTCAGCGCGTGTTTCGGCCTGCGGACGGTGCGGATGAGCGCGTGGAGTGCCAGCGCCGCGCCGCCGGTGATCCATCCGCCGTGCAGATTCGCCCAGACGCCGAAGAGAACAACGGCTCCGGCAACACGCGCGGGCGTCGGCGGTTCGAGCGTCAGCACCGGCACGAGCAAGGCGAGGCCGAGCGCCGACCAGATCTGCGGTCGGACCGTGCCGCTCAGCGGCAGCGCGCCCACGATCGCGAGCGTCATGACGGTCGCCGAAACGATGGGGCTCGCTCCTCGCACTCTCCACGCGATGATTGCAATCGCGCCTGCGATCACGAGCATCTTGAGGACGACGAGACCAGCCGATCCGCCGAGGTGATAGGCCGCGCCCATCGCCGTTTCGCTGAGCCACTCGTGATTGACCCACGGCCGATCCTGCAGGTACGAGTACGGATCCTGCGAGGGCAGCTCGCGCGTCTGCAGCCAGTCGAGGCCAAACCGAAGGTGTCCCCAGATATCCGGATCCGTCCGCGTCGCCGACAGCAGCAGCGTCGCGAGCGCGAGCCAGGGCAGCCAGATCTGCCACCGCAGTTCGACTGGAGATGAGCGCGTGACGCGGGGGGGCGGCATCGACGGCGGATTCAAGGCCCGGGAAAACACGCGCGCGCGGCCACGACCGGCGCTGCTGGCGTAGTCGCCGGCTGACGTGAGAAGACGATCGACACCGGGCCGGTGTAAAGCCGATGCCAGCCGAGTCGATCGAGTGTCTGCGTCAGCTGGAGGTTGACTGGCAACCACGCATAGTCCGCCCGGAACCGCTCGAGCACATCCAGCGCGGACTCGGGATTGAAATAAAGCCGCAGGTGTTGTGAGACGAAGCCGTCCGAGTACACCGTCTCGCGCCGGCCGTCGAGCGAGACCTTCAGCCTCGGCGCGAAATGCCAGATCGCGTACTGACCCCAGTCGAACCATGTCAGGAGCCGCCCCTCGAGCGCGTTGGCGGCGATGAACGCGCCCGATTCGCGCTCAGGCATCCACGGCCCGTCCAGACGCAGACAGGCAATTTGCGGTTGTGTTCTCCATGCCAGGACTGCGAGCACCATCGCAATTGCGGCCGCAACTCCCTTGGTCCTCGTCGTCCAGGCCGGCACGGCCTGCACGTCGGCGCCACCGAAGTACCGCGCGAAGAGCATCACCAGGCTGAGCGTGAAGAACACGTCGAGGCGGTTCACTTTGATGCTGGAAACCCCGAGGCCCAGGACGATGAGCAGATGGGCGAGCGGAATGCGCAAACGGCTGCGCACGAGCGCGATCAGCGTGACGACGGCCGTTATCGCCCATGGCACGAGCACCTGCGCATCCGTTTCGGCCAGCGGGCGCCAGTCGCTGACGTCAGGCCGGCTCGGGCGAACGGTTTCCGCAAGGAATCGCCACAGTCCGAACCCGTACGGACTGACGAGCCCGGCCGCCAGCGACGCTGCGACCGCAGCGGCCAGCACCCCGCGCGGGAGAGGCGCCGTCGCAAACGGCGTGAACCCAATCGCCGCCCACAGGAGCAGCACCCCCATCCCGACGATCCATCCGCCGTGCAGGTTCG
The DNA here is from genome assembly GCA_036258055.1 of Vicinamibacterales bacterium. Taxonomy (GTDB): domain Bacteria; phylum Acidobacteriota; class Vicinamibacteria; order Vicinamibacterales; family 2-12-FULL-66-21; genus DATAEK01. Next base: position 3,130 of record DATAEK010000370.1, on the reverse strand, counting down.
CCCAGAAGAGGAAGAGGATCGGCAGGAGCCACAAACGTCGGGCCTTCCCGCTCTCGGCCGACTTGAAGATCCAGAGCAGCGCTGCGAACAGCACGATCGAGAAGAGCTGCGGCCGCACGACGAAGACGCGCGACCAGAGTCCCACCAGCGCCGCGAAGACCAGGAGGTCGCTAATGGGCGGCGCGAGCTCGCGCCGAATCGAGTCGATGACGAGCGCGAGAGTTCCGCCGACGATGATCATCTTCAGCGCGATGAGGCCGGCGCCGCCGCCGGCCGCCCACGCGAGGTACATCAGGACCTCGGCCAGCCACTCGTGGTTGATCCAGGGGATGTCGCTGGTAAACGAATACGGGTCGGTGAACGGGATGCCGCTTCGGACGATGTCGCCGCCGAAGCGGACGTGCCCCCAGAGATCGGGATCCGCCCAGCTGCGGGCGACCCAGCCGAGCAGCAGGGCGAGGACGATGAGGCGGATGAGCAACACGCCCGCGGCCTCTTCCGATCGCCGCTTCTGGACTGGCGCGCCGGTTTGTTTCGAGGTCGCGGTCATCGACGCCCGTTGCCTGACGATTCTCGGTCGTCGCGCCTTGCGGATAGGGCGCCCCGCTCCGGAATCCCGTTCTTGTTCGGCGTGGACGGACCGCTCCTGAGGATCACAGCGTGTGTGAGACGGCGCCAATTATAGCGAATGCACTGGAACCGGTTGTCCACGGACGCAGCGTCACGCGGTCCGAGGCGCCTGTCGACTCGGCCACGCGACCCGGACGGCGTCGCGAACGGCGTCGACTGCGTACCCGGCGCCAATCGCCCAGACCGGCCACGTCATCGCGCCCCAGTACACGTTGAAGGGCAGCCCGGCGACCAGGAGCAGGAGCAGGTAGGTCGCCACCGCCGCGCGTCCCTCGGGAACCATGCGGCGCGACCAGAGCGCGCAGACGATGAGAGGCAGCATGAGGCGCGTGAACACCGGCGGCAGGAGCACGAGCCAGGCGTGCCAGCCAAGGGCCCCCAGCATGAACGGGACGCCGCCCAGCGACAGCCAGGAGTGTGCGTGCGCGATATCTCCCGGCTGCCGATGTGCGATCACGTGGAGGACATGAACACCGTAGTACACAGCGTAGAGGACGCCGGCGATCCCCCACGCGGCCACGTCTCGCCAGCGACGGTCTTTGACGGCGATCGCGCCGCACACGAGGCAGTACGCGCCCGCGAGTTCGCGAACGAAAAGCGCGAGCGCGCCCAGGACGATGGCCGTCAATCGACGCTCTCGCGCGAAGGCACACACCGAGAGCCCTAGGAGCAGCCCCGCCCAGGCTTCGCCCATCACGAGCGATGGCGGGATCACCGCGATCGCAACGGCCCCCGCCTCCAGCACCGTGCCGGTGCAGCAGGCCGCCAGCGACACCTCACGCAGGACCCGCCAGGTCGAGACGATCAGGGCGACTCCCAGCCCGACGATGACCATCTGGCTGACCGCGCTCGGTACGACCGCGATCGCCGTCATCAGGAGCGGGGTGCGCCAGTTGAAGATGCTGGCCGTGGGGTAGCCGCGCCGACGCATCTCGGCGCCGGTTGCCTCGTAGTAGCCCTCCCCGGCGCGGAGCCGTTCCACCATGCGCTCGAAGGCAGCCGAGTCCGAGGCATCCGGCTTCGCGGGTGGCGTGTGCACCTCCGGAGCGGTCAGCGCGACGACGAGCACAGCGAACCACACGACAATCGCGACACGGGCCTGACGTACGGTGAGGGTCGGGGGGGTGGGCATTGAGGATAGGGCTCTGTCGCTGTTTCCGCTTTCCGCTGGCTGTTCTCGCGGTTCGCCTCCGCGATGCGCTCAACACGTCTCGAACGCCATCCGCCAGGGGCCTGCCACCGGCGGCGAGTGTAAGGGCGACCAGCGGCCGGCGAAGTTCCCGATTGTAATGTCGCGCAACCGCGATCAGAGTATCGGCGTGGCCGTGACACTCGATCAGGATCGTCGGGAGCGCCGTCGCGTAACGCGTGCGCGCGAGCTCACGCTCCACGCGACGATTCTCGCGGTCGCTGTCTGGAGCGCCGTACTGGCGGACGTTGCGTCGCCCGGGCCGCTCGGACGGTTCTCTGGCTTTCAGAAGGGCAACGACTTCGTCCAGTTCTACGTGGCGGGATCGCTCGCCCGCGACGGGGAGTACGCCGCGCTCGTGGACGCGGCCGGTTTCGGCCGAGCGCAGGCCCCGTATCTGCCGCCCGGCGCAGCCGTGTCGTTTCCGCCGGTCTACGGCCCGCAGATTGCGCTGTTCTTCGCGCCCTTCACGTGGATGCCGTACCTCGCGGCGTACGCGGCCTGGTCGGCCGTGACGATCGCGGCGATCGTCTGGGCCGCCTGGATCTGCCGGCGGATGGCGCCGGCGCTGCGTCCGTGGACGCGTCCGACACTTGCCGTGACGGCGGCGTACCCGCCCTTCGCCTACCTGGTCCTCGACGGCCAGATCTCGGCGATCGCCGTTACCGCGCTGACGCTTACGGGGACCGCGCTCGAGCGGCAGCGGCGCGTGCTGGCGGGCGCGGCGCTCGGTGTTCTTGGCTGTAAACTGTCGCTCCTCGTTCCGGCGCTCGCGGTCTGCGTGATCGCCCAGGAATGGATCCTCGCCGGGACCGCCCTCCTCGTCGCGATCCTCCAACTCGCGCTCGCCGCGCCGGTCGTCGGAATGGACGTCGTCGCGGCATACGTGCACAACGCGCTGTCGTTTGCGAAGCAGCCCGACCTGCTGTCGCGATCGCCTTACCTCATGGCGTCGTGGCGGACGTTCTGGGCGTCGCTCCTGCCTGAGCGGGCAGCGTGGATGCTTTATGCCGTGACGGCGGCGGCCAGCGTGGGGGTTGCGGCGTGGGGATGGCGCACCACAGACGATCCGCTGCGCCGCCTGGGGCTGCTGTCCATCGCGATTGCCCTCGCCTCACCACACCTGTATCTCTACGATCTGGTAGTCCTGGTCCCGGCGTTCGTGGCGTCGGCGGCGGTGCTCGTCGATGCCCGAGCGCTGGCGCTCCGTTGGAGCACCTACCTCGCGTTTCTCTCGCCGCTCGCCGTTCCACTCGCCGCCTTTACGGGCATCCAGCCGATCACGATCGTGCTTGCCGTGTGGTTGGTCAC
>DATAEK010000359.1:0-12416 GCA_036258055.1 Vicinamibacterales bacterium | reverse complement strand
AGAAGTGGTGGCCGGGCGCGATCGAGCGTTTCAGCGGGATCATCCAGAGCGACCCCGGTTACACCCGGCGGGACGCCGTTTATTACTATCTGGGGGAGTCGCTGCTCAAGGTCAATCGGCCCGCCGAGGCGCTTCCCTACTACGACAAACTGATTGCGGAGTTCGAGACCAGCGAGTTCCTCGACCTCGCCAAGAAGCGCGCCGCCGAGCTGAAGGATACGATGAAAAAGGCGGGCGGAGCCTGAACCGCGATCGCAAGTTCAGCGGGCGGTGCGCCGCTGCATGTCATGCACGCGCACGTCCTGCGACGCTTCGACGCGAGGCGTCGTGTCAGGCTGACTCTGGCTTCTTCCGAGCACGTGGTTGAATCGCCGGTAGTAGTCGACCCCTGATCCCACCGCCGTGACGCCGGCCACCCAGAGCGCAATCTGACCGAGTATGAACAGCTCGTGGTGATCCCTGCCGAGGATCAGGATCAGGATCGCCACGACCTGCGACACCATCTTGAACTTGCCAAGGGGCGACGCCGGGATCACCACGCCGCGCGCGTGCGCCACGCTGCGAAGCACGGTCACCGCAAATTCCCGTCCGAGAATCACCGCGACCATCCACGCCGGCGCGAGGTCCATCTGCACCAGCGACACCAGCGCTGCGGTGATGAGCAGCTTGTCGGCGAGGGGATCCATCAGCTGCCCGAGCGTCGTGATCTGCTTGCGCCGCCGCGCCAGGTAGCCGTCGAGCCAGTCGGTCAACGACGCAATCCCGAAGATCGCGGCGCCCACGAGCTCTTCGGGAACGCCGAGAATATGTCGTCCTTCGAACTTCGTCAGCAGGACGACCACGAGCAGCGGCACGAGGAAGATGCGGCCAAGCGTGAGCGCGTTCGGGAGGTTCATTGGACCGGTGAGGCTATCTTCTCACTTTCACCGGTGAAGTTCACGCTGGAATCCCGGCCCGAGCCGAGGCCTTCGGGAATCGGATATGATGGCGGATTGTCATGAAGGCTATTCTTCTCGCTGGCGGGAAGGGCACGCGCCTCCGGCCGCTGACCGTCCACACACCAAAGCCGATCGTCCCGATTTTCAACCGGCCCTTTCTTCACTATCAGATCGATCTGCTGCGGCAGGTTCCCGAGATCGACGAGGTCATCCTGAGCCTGAACTACCAGCCGCGCCGCATCGAAGAGATGCTCGGCGAGGGTGAAGCGCTCGGCCTCAAGCTCCGCTACGTGGTCGAACCGATGCCCCTGGGGACGGCCGGGGCCGTGCGCTACGCCGGCGATTCGTTGACGGAATCCGTGGTCGTGTTCAACGGCGACGTTCTCACGCAGGTCGATCTCGGGGCGGTGCTGAAGCTGCACCGCGAGCGGAAGGCAAAAGCGACCATCGTCCTGACGCCGGTCGAGAACCCGCGCGCCTACGGTCTGGTCGAGACCGATACGCACGGCAACATCCAGCGTTTCCTCGAAAAGCCGGGCGAAGACGAGATCACCTGCAATACGATCAACGCCGGGATCTACGTGCTCGAGCCGGAAACTTTCGACCGGATCCCGAAGGACACCGCGTGGTCGATCGAGCGCAGCTACTTTCCGTCGCTGATCGAGCGGAGTGAGACGTTCGTTGCGTACGTGTACTCGGGCTACTGGATCGACATCGGCACGCCGGCGAAGTACTTGCAGGTCCACCGAGACATCATGGACGGCAGCTACGCGGCGCCGCCATTCAATCAGTCCGGCCCGGCTGCGTGGGTCGCACCCGGCGCGCGGGTCGAGGAGGGCGTCGAGCTCCACGGTCCGTGCTTCATCGACGAGGGCGCGGTGTTGAAGGCGGGCACGCGAATCATGCCGCATACGGTCATCGGGCGTCAGACGCACGTGGACGAGGCCGCGACGATCGAGGCGTCGATCGTCTGGCCGAACAGCTGGATCGGGCGCGAGGCGAGCATCCGCGGGTCGATTCTGGGCCGCAATTGCCACATCGGACGCAACGCGCACCTCGAGACCGGCATCGTGCTGGGCGACAAGAGCGTCATTACTGATTTCAGCAGGCTATGACGACCATCAATCCCTCGATCTTCAAAGCCTATGACGTGCGCGGGCTCTACCCTTCCGAAGTCAACGAGGACGCGGCCCGGCTGATCGGCCGGGGTTTCATCGCCTACCTCGGGGCCAAGCGGATTGCGATGTCGCGCGACATGCGGCTCTCGTCTCCGTCGGTCGCCGAAGCGTTCGCCGCCGGCGCGCGGATGCAGGGGGCCGACGTCGTGGACTACGGCCTGATGGGCACCGACATGATGTACTTCGCGGTTGCCCGCGACGGACACGACGGCGGCGCTCAGATCACGGCGTCGCACAACCCGAAGGAATACAACGGCATCAAGATGGTGCGGCGGGAGGCGTTTCCTCTCAGCGGCGATGCCGGCATCGGTGACATTCGCGACATGATCCGCGACAACCGGTTGCCGCCCGCGGCGGCGACGCCTGGTTCGATGTCGACGATGGCCGTGTTCGACGACTACGTGCGGCACGTCCTCTCGTTCATCGATCCATCAGTCGTCAAACCGTTCAACGTCGTGCTCGACGCGGGGAACGGCATCGCCGGCATGGTGGCGCCGAAGCTGTTCGAGCGGCTGCCCTGCCGGGTGACGCCGCTGTGCTTCGAGGTTGATGGCACGTTCCCGAACCACGAGGCGAACCCGCTCATCGAGGAGAACCGCAAGGACATCGTCGAACGGGTGATCCGTGACAAGGCCGACATCGGCATCGCCTGGGACGGGGACGCCGATCGCTGCTTCTTCATCGACGGATCCGGCGAATTCATCGCAGGAGACTTCATCACCGCGCTCCTTGCGGAGCTCTTCCTGCTCAAGAACCCTGGAGCGAAGATCGTGTACGACGTCCGCGCCAGCTACGCGGTCAAGGACACCGTGGCGAAGTACGGCGGCACGGCGCTCATGAACCGCGTCGGGCACGCATTCTTCAAACGCCGGATGCGGGAGGAAGGGTGCATCTTCGGGGGCGAAGTCACGGGACACTACTACTTCCGCGACAATTTCTACGCCGACAACGGCTTCATTCCCGCGCTGCTGATCCTCGAGCTGATGTCGCGTAAGGGTCAGACGCTGCGCGAGCTGCTCACACCGCTTCGCGAGAAGTACTTCATTTCGGGTGAGATCAACACGCGCGTCGGCGACATGCAGGTCATGCAGGAGAAGCTCGACCAGCTCGCGGCGCGCTACGCGGACGGCAAGGTTTACACCCTGGACGGTACCTCCGTTGAGTATCGCGACTGGCACTTCAACGTTCGCGCCTCGAACACCGAGCCGATGCTGCGCCTGAACCTCGAGGCGACGACGGACGCGCTGATGAAGGAGAAGCGCGACGAGGTCCTCGGGCTCATCAGGAGCTCATCTTCCCTGCCCGCGATGCCTCCCGCCAGCTAGTGGGACGAAAGTGGATCGACCAATTTGTTTCCGATCCACCGCAGATGCCGCTAGCTGCGCCAGAACCGGCGCAGCCTTCGCACATTGGTCTGACAACTCTTGACACCGGCGGCTGAGTGGTCCTATAAGTTGGCCCTTCGTCTGGCCACACCCACGCCGCCCAGGAGGGGTCATGCGCATTTGTGTCTTGCTGTGTGCGATCGGTCTCAGCGCGTCGATCGCTGGCGCCCAGGAGATCTCTCCCTTTTACGATGCGCTCAGTCGCGAGACGTTGCCCGTCAATGACGGGTGGGCCGCGTTCGGCGCTGGAACAACGGGCGGGTCAGCCGCGCTGCCCGAGCGCGTGTTCATTGTCCACAACCGCGCCGAGCTGATTGCTTCCATCGGCGGCACAGCACCGAAGATCATCTTCGTGTCCGGCACGATTGATCTCAACGTCGACGATGCCGGACAGCCGTTGTCGTGTGACGACTATGCTGCCGGCACCGGCTACACCCTGGAGGCGTATCTCGTGGCGTTCGATCCCGCGACGTGGGGACGGACACGCGTCCCGAGCGGACCGCTCGAGACCGCGCGCAACGCGGCGCACACGAAGCAGCAGAATCGGATTCGCGTCAATCTGACCAGCAACACGACGCTCATCGGCCTCGGGCCCGACGCCCGCATCGTCGGCGCGCACGTGCGCGTCAACAACATCCAGAACGTCATCATCCGCAACATCACGTTCGAGGATGCCTTCGATTGTTTCCCGCAATGGGATCCGACTGACGGCGCGCTCGGCAACTGGAACTCCTCCTACGATAACATCTCGCTGACCGGCGCCACCAACGTGTGGGTCGATCACAACACGTTCAATGATGGCGAGCACCCCGACAGCGCGCAGCCTGTGTACTTCGGACGCCCATTCGTCATCCACGACGGCGCCGTCGACATCACGAATGCGTCGGATCTGGCCACGGTGTCGTGGAACCGTTTCGATGAGCACGACAAGGTGATGCTGATCGGCAGCAGCGACAGCGCGACCGCTGATATCGGCAAGCTTCGGGTCACCGTGCATCACAACGTCTTCAACAGCAACGTGCAGCGCACGCCGCGCGTGCGTTTTGGTCAGGTGCACGTCTACAACAATTACTACGTCGTGAAGTCCGAGACCTACGGGTACAGCTGGGGCGTGGGCGTGCAGTCGCAGATCTACGCCGAGAACAACTACTTCGTGACCGACGGCACTGTCGATCCGTCGCGGTTCATCAGCCGCTTCAACGGCAATCTGATCTTCGTTGGCGATACCCTCCTGAACGGGCACTCCAAGAAGGATCACGTCGACGTGCTCGCGGCGTACAACGCGGCGCGGGATCCGGATCTGTCGAATGCCGTCACCTGGACGCCGTTCCTCGTCGGGGAGTTCCATCCGACGCAGGCCGTCGCTGGCGTGGTTCGAAACACCGCGGGCACATTCCGCGAGGAGTAGACTCGTTATCGCCAGCCAGGTGAGATGCAGGGTCTCGCCTGGCTGGTGCCGGCGCCCTCTGCGACTGTGCTACGATCGAGACCGCCTCCAGGAGTGCGGGCTTAGCATAGTGGTAATGCTCTGGCTTCCCAAGCCAGCTAGACGGGTTCGATCCCCGTAGCCCGCTAATCTTTCTTGATCTGGGGACTTCGTCCCCCGAACCCCCTTACACGCTCACTCGCGGGGGCCCCGTGCCCCGCTCCGTTCGCGTGGCTCACTCGCATCGCTCGTTCGCTCGCGGCGCGCGACCTGCCGCCGTAGCGGCGCAGCCGCGAAGGCGGAAGGTGGACGTCAGCACTTCACTCCCCACCGCCCGAGTGTCCATGTCTCCAAACGTCGCGGTGGGTTCGACGCCGGATTGTCTCCGTCGAGCAATCGGATCGCGTCTTCCGTTGCCGCCGGACTCAGGTGCATATAGTGCTGCGTCGTCGACAGGTCCGCGTGTCCGGCCAGCTCCTGGATGGCCCGTGCAGGCGCGCCCTTCATCGCCAGGTGCGAACAGAACGTGTGCCGCAGGATGTGCACGCCCTGCTCGATCCCCGCGATGCGCTGAGCACCGCGGACCGCTTTGATCACGCGATCGCGCGTGATCGGCGTCCCATCCGCGAGGCATCACCCGGTCGGATCGCAGATGCCGAGCTGCTTCAACGCCGCGGTCAATCGCTGCGTCATCGGCGGCTGTCGGGACCTGCCGCCCCTGGGTACCAGCGCAGAACCAGATCGCATGATTCGCAGACGTGTCGCCGCGAATGAGCAACCAGGGGATGTGAGGAGATGAGAATCAAATCGCGATCTGTGATCGGCGATTTGTTCGGCTCTGCATCGGGCGATGCGAGGTGGACTGCAGTCAGCAGCCGAGTTCGCGGTAGAAGTCCACCCGCTCGCCGCCGATGAAGCCGAGTCCGCGGAGCCAGCGGCTGCTCAGTCCCACTCGGGATAGATCTAAATGCTAGACTGAGGCCCTCTCGGGACGCCGCAGGATGAAGGTGCCTCGCAACGCTCCGGAGCACGATGAGATTACCCGGCTGCTCCAAGCGTGGGGCGATGGCGATCCGGCGGCGTTCGACCAGGTGATGCCGCTCGTGTACGACGAGCTGCACCGCATCGCGGCGCGGTACCTCGCGGGAGAACGAGCGGCGGTCAGTTATCAGGCGACGGCGCTGGTGAACGAACTCTGCGTCCGGCTGCTCGGATGGGGTGGTATCCACTGGAAGAATCGAGCGCACTTTTTCGGCGTTTCCGCGCAGATGATGCGGCGGGTGCTGGTCGACATCGCGCGCAAACGCCGCGCTGAGCGCCGCGGCGGACCCCACCCGCAGCAGGTTCGGCTGGACGATGTCGACGTGCCAGTGTCCGAGCCCGACCGTGACCTTCTCGCTATTGATGATGCCCTCGAGGCGCTCGCCGTCGAAGACCCGCGCAAGGCGCGCGTGGTGGAGTTGCGGTTCTTCGGAGGCCTCTCCGTTGACGAAGCAGCTGAGGCTCTCGGTATCTCTCCACGAACCGTCGACAAAGAATGGGCGTTCGCGCGCGCCTGGCTCTATCGGCTCCTGAAGGAAGACGTGCGGTGAACTCGCCACATTGGCAGCGGCTGAACGACGTGTTTGCGGACGCGTTGGAGGCGCCGCTTGCCGAACGTGCGGCGCGCGTGAACCAGGCGTGCGGCGATGATGACGCGCTTCGATCCGAGGCGATGGCGATGCTGTCCGCCGCCGATGGCTCCGGCGATTTCCTCGAAGCCAGCGCGATTGACACGCTCGCGCAGGAGGTCGCGGCGGACGGATCCAGCCTGCGGCCCGGTGAACGCGTCGGCGTCTACCGGGTCGAGTGGCTGCTCGGATCGGGCGGCTCCGGGGAAGTCTGGCGCGCCCACGACGAGCGTCTCGGGCGTGACGTCGCGATCAAGGTGCTGCTGCCCCACTTTGCGAGCGATGCCGATCGGCTCCGTCGATTCCAGCAGGAGGCGCGCGCGGCCGGGGCGCTCAATCACCCGAACATTCTCGCTGTCTACGACGTCGGGGAGCACCGAGGTGCGCCTTTCCTCGTCTGCGAATGTCTCGAAGGGGAGAGTCTGCGAAAGCGGCTCGAGAGTGGACCGCTGCCGGTGGACGAGACGCTCGCCATTGCCTTGCAGATCATCTGGGGCCTGACGGCGGCACACGCGCGCGGCATCGTTCATCGCGATCTGAAGCCGGACAACGTCTTCCTCCGCTCCGACGGGGGCGTCAAGATTTTGGACTTCGGTCTCGCGAAGCTCCGGTTGCCTGGCGCTGACGAGCCAGGGCAGACCATCACCGGGGTCATTGCCGGCACGCCGGCGTACATGGCCCCCGAGCAGGTGCGTGGCGCGGAAGTGGATGGGCGCGCCGATCTCTTCGCGCTCGGCGCGATGCTATACGAGATGATTGCCGGCCGGCGGCCGTTCGCCGGCAGCAGCACGGTCGAAACGCTGCACGCAATTCTCGCCGTCGATCCCCCGGCCATCTCCGATCTGCGTCGCGAGGTGCCGCCGGCAGTCGCACACATCGTGCACAGGTGCCTCGAGAAGTCCCCCGACAAACGGTATCAGCGCGCCGAAGAGGTCGCGACGACGCTCGAAGCGGCAAGCGTCGCCCGCCGCACGCTCTCCACGATGGAGTCCCTCTCGATTCTCGGCGAATCTGCGGCGGGCACACGGCTTGGGAAATACATCATCGTCGCCCACCTCGGTCGCGGCAGCAGAGGCGACGTGTACCGTGCTCGCGACACGCGACTCCAGCGCGACGTGATCATGGAGATCCTTGCTCGAGGCGGTGAGGAGGATTCGGGCGGCTTTGCGTCGTTGCAGCGAGAAGCAACCATTCTGGCGGCACTCGACCATCCGAACGTCGCTGCCACGTACGGGTTGGAGGCGATCGGGGATTTTCACGTGCTCGCAGCCGAACTGGTCGAAGGCCATTCACTGGCAGAACGGCTTGCGAAGGCGTCGATTGGCCTCGACGAAGCGGTGGCCGTCGCGAAACAGCTGGCGGGGGCGCTCGAGGCGCTGCACGACCACGGGATCCTGCACGGCACCGTGGACCCGTCGAAGATCATCGTGCAGCGCGACGGCACGGTGAAGGTCCTGAAGTTCGGGTTTACCGCTCTGCCTGCGGCCCGCGACGTTCGCGGATCGTACCGAAGCCCCGAACAGGTACGCGGCGAGCCGATCGACAAGAGGGCGGATCTCTGGGCGTTCGGATGCGTGCTCTTCGAGCTGTTGACCGGCCGAGCCGCATTTCCGAGCGACGCTTCATTGGGTAGCTTGGGAACTCCTCCCGAACACGCGCCGAGTTTCGCGGCGCTACCGTCGAGCACGCCGCGACACGTCCAGGCGTTGCTGTACCGATGCCTGCAGGCCGATCCCGCCCGGCGGCTCAAGGACGCTGGCGACGCGCGGCTCGAGCTGGAGCCTCCGACTGATTCCAAGTGGCCGGGCATGCCCGCCTCCAACGTGCCGACGCGATCGTCTGCGCGATTGGCGTGGACTGTTGCGACTGTCGCACTTCTCGGCGCGGCAGGTGTCGTCTGGGCGGTCATGGCCGGTTCATGGATCCCGACGAGAACCGCATCGACGATGCGGTTCATTTCCGTCACCAACTTTGCCGGCGTGGAATCCCAGCCCACGCTGTCGCCCGACGGTCGATCGGTTGCGTTCGTTTCAAATCGGGCGGGCCAGTGGGATCTCTATGTGGCTCTCGTCTCTGGCGGGAACCTCATTCGAATAACCGACGATCCGAACGTCGAGACGAGACCGCAATGGGCGCCGGATGGCGCCCGTCTCCTGTTTGCGCGACTGAACGAGAATGGAACCACTGACCTCTGGAACGTGCCGGCGTCCGGCGGCCGTCCACGGCGGATCGTGATCAACGCGGCGACACCCGCATGGTCGCACGACGGCCGGTTGATTACCTATCGATCTGAGGGGGCCATTTGGGTATCGGACGCTGAAGGCGCAAATCCGAAGGCGATTACGCAGCCCGAACCGCTGATTATCCGCCACACGCAGCCGGCGTTTTCGCACGATGGTATGTCGATCGTCTTCGTTCGTCAGCTCAGCGCGCAGCGGGGTGAGCTGGTGATTGTGGACCTGAGAACAGGCGCACGCCGCGATCTTACCCACGATGGTGCGCTTGCGCTCTCGCCAGTGTGGTCGCCGAACGATCGGTTCATCTACTTCACATCGAGCCGCGGCGGCACGTTGAGCACGTGGAAAATCCCGGTCACGTCTGGAGATCCTGAGCCAATTACCGCCGGTCAGGAGGACAACGAAGACATCGACTTGTCGGTTGACGGGCGACGCCTCGCGTTTTCCAGCTCACGCACGAATATCGGATTGGCAGAGATGAGCCTCGAGCCCGCGTCGCTTGGACGCCTGACCTGGCTCACCGCGGAGTCGGCGCGCGGAGAAACAGCGCCGCGATACTCTCCCGATGGCCAGCGGATCGCGTACTTTACCAACCGGAACAGTCTCGAGCGCGACACGTTGTGGGTCGTGGACGCCGACGGCCGGAACGCGACCAGAATCTTGGAGGACGGACGATTCAACATCCATCCGCGGTGGACGCCCGACGGCCAGACGCTCTTATTCGCGTCCAGGGCCGACGGCTCAGCGGCAGAGGTCGCATTCGACCTCCGGCGGCTCCCGGTTTCCGGTGGAGTGCCAGAGGTGCTTCCAATGAAGCCATTCAACTCGACCTGGGGTGATATCGGCATGGATGGTCGGTTCCTCTATCGCACGGCTCCGCGGCAGGCGGAGATCTACGATCCGCGGACGAACCAGCGGCAGACGCTCCCGAATGTGTTCGGCGAGACGTGGTGGATGCCCGACGGTCGTTCTTTTGTCTTTGTGGCTCCAACGTCCAATCAAACGACCGGGCTCACGCTCACCCTCGCCGGGCCACGTCCTTCAGAAGCGGGCGTCTGGATCGGCACGGTCGACGGCATCCGAAAGCAGCTGTTTGCCGGGTGGGCCCTCTGGTGTGCCGTCACTCGCGGCGGCGAAATCCTGTTCCTCGAGGGAAAACCCGATCTGAGGGGTGTGCTGTGGCGGACTGATTCTCGCGGCGAGCACCGGACACGACTCACCGAGGTGCCGCTCCTCCTCAGGCACAACGAGTTGAGCACCGTCCGGTTCGATGTCCATCCAGATGGACGCCGCATCGTTCTTGAAGCGCGGCCGGTCTACGAATCCGACATCGGCGTAATCGACAACGTCCGCTGACATCGGGCCACTCCGGCCGCAGCGTCGTGTGGCAGGCCTGCCATCGAAGGAACTCGCACTTCAGCTGAACTCCGGGGGGTGGTGCGGATTTTCCCGCCGAACTGCGCCTTAACAATCAGAGCACTCCCGACATCGAGGGCGTCTCTTGACCCGTTAAGGAGGCCAGTATGCGCAGTTCGGCGCGGCGCGCGCTGATAATGCCGATCCTTGGTCTGTTCGCGACGCTCCTCGTGGCTACTTGCGTCAAAGCCGTCATCGCGCAGGGAAATGGACAGACGAAGCTGAATTGCGACAGTGGCCCGTGCGATGCGGTTGCGCGCGGCCGGGCGGCCTTCAACGACAGAAATCTGAAGGGGCTCGAAGGCAACGGACGGGCGTGTGCGGACTGCCACATGCCGTCCGAGACCTTTCAGCTCTCTCCGGCTGCGGCCAGGGCGCGATTCGAGGCGCTCATGGCCGAACGTCGACGCAACAAGAACGCCGACGATCCACTCTTTCGACCCATTGACGCCGATGACTTCCGAATCAACGGCGACGCCGCGTCGGACTACTCGAATCTGGTCGACAACGGCCTCGTGCGCGTGACGCTGCCGCTGCCGCCGAACGTGAGGCTCCTCGATCCGGCAACCTGCCCGGTTCCGAGCCGCACGTGTCAGCCGACGAATGAAACCACCGTCGACGTCTTTCGAGCGGTCATACCGGTGCTCAACGTCGCGATTACCGGTCCCGACGGCGTCGACCCCGTGTGGCCGCCGACCGCCCGCACGCCGCTCGGCGCGGATCCAGTCGGCCCGAACCCGCAAGGCGGCTACCAGCACGATGCGCGCTTCGGCACACTCCAGGAGCAGGCGCGCGGAGCGCTTATCGCGCACGCCCAGGTTTCGGCGGAGCCACCGGAGCGAGTGCTCGACGATCTTGCCGCATTTCAGCAGACGCTGTTTTCTTCCCGCGGCGTCGAACAACTGGCCGACGCAATCCGCGATGGCATCACGCCCCCTGATCCGGATCCGGAGCTGACCGACCTCGAACAACAAGGCAAGGCGGTCTTCAACCGGGCCTGCGCGCAGTGTCATGGCGGCGCGCGCCACCCCAGTGGCTCGACGCCGGAGACGACCATCCCGAGGCCGCTCGTCCGGTATCACAACATCCAGGCGGCTTGTCCGCGGCCCACGACCGACGGGTTCGCGCCGTGTCCGCCGCGGCTGGCGCGCAACGCGCGGATGTACCGCATCACTCTCGCAAACGGGGATTTCCAGTTCGTGACGACATCGGATCCAGGACGATTGCTGCTCACCGGGCAACCGGCTGACCTCGGAGTAATCGACGTCACGCAGCTTCGCGGAATCAGCAAGACGGCGCCATACTTTCACAACAACTCCGCCGCAACTCTCGAGGAGGTTCTGGATCACTACGATGCGCTGTTCCGGCGCGCAGAACGGATCAACTCGCCACCGTTCGTGCCGAAACGGAATCTTCCAGCCTTCATGTCGTCCGACGGCATCACGGTTGATCGCGGCTTTGTAAAGGCCGAGGAACGGACGGCACTGCTCGCGTATCTCAGAAGGCTGTGAAGGGGAACTCGGGTCAGTGAGCGGATCACCGGCGTCGCCGAGCGTGTCCAAAATGTCTCCAAGACGTCGGGAGAATGCAGGAGAATTGCGCGAACGCCACTGAACGTTCGCGCAACGTTAACGTATTGAGGGTCAAGCGTTTGTCACAATCCTAGATAAAGGCCGCGAAATTCTGCCTTTCGGGCGAGCTGCCATTCATAGAAACCGGGAGCTGCGATGCATCGCGGCCGCCGGCCTCACTCATGCCGCAGCGCCATCATCGGATCGAGTTTGGTCGCGCGGCGGGCAGGCAAATAGGACGCAAGCAGCGCCACGAGCGCGAACAGAGTGGTCACAGCGACATACGTGGTGGGGTCCAGGGGCGTCAGGTTGAACAGCATGCCCGACATGTACCGAGTCAGGCCAATCGCGCCGGCGACGCCGATCACGATGCCGGCGGCGGCCAGCACCAACCCGCGGCGCAACACCAGGATCATCACCTCGCTACGCTGGGCGCCGAGCGCCATGCGGACGCCAATCTCCTGAGTGCGCTGGCTGACGCCGTAGGCCAGCACTCCGTAGATGCCTACCGCGCCGAGCACGGTCGCAATCACAGCAAAGAAGCCGAGCAGCATCGCGTAGAAGCGCTGACGCGTGAGCGACGAGTGTACGAGCT
>DATAEK010000230.1:0-12375 GCA_036258055.1 Vicinamibacterales bacterium | reverse complement strand
CTGAAAGCCTTCCGCGAGATTCTGCGCCAGCTCCTTGTCACGCACGAGCAGCGATGCGAACCGTCCTTCGGGGATGAACGGGTGATCCAGCGGAAGGATCACGATGTCGTCGTCGACGACGTGAAAGGGATGGCCGAGCTCGCCTGAGTACCTGACGCCGGTGACGTGATCGAGATCGACGCGATGCGCGCGGAGAAAACTGAGAAGCGACGGCGCGGTTTGGTACCCGAACCCGAACACCACCCGATGATCGACGCTCTTCCGCGTCGCGTTCCGCGCGATCCGCCGCAGGATCGGAAATCCACTCGCCGTCACTTGTTCGATGGCGGCAAGATCGCCGCGCTCCAGATACGACCAGATGCGATGTTGTGCCGCCGAGAGATGCGTGAGGTGCCGCTTCACATGGCTCTCGACGCCAAGAGCCAGGTCGACGAACGTCCGGCGGCCGCGCACGCGCTCGGGCAGTTTGGCGAGCGTGGCTTTGAGGAGCTGCGCGCGACCGGCGAAGTCTTCGGCCTGACGTCGCGAGATCTCGACCAGGCGTGTGACGACCTCGTCGGCGGGCATGGCCGAATACAGCTTCGGCCTCGTCGGCTGGATCTCGACCAACCCCATCTGGGCAAGTTTCTCCATCGCGCGGTAGATCTTCGACGATGGCACGTCCCCATGCTGACAGAGAGTGTCGGCATCGGCGACTCCTTGAGTCATCAACGCCACCAGCGCTTTTCGCTCGTACAGCGTGAGACCCACGTCGGCGAGCACCTCGACGTCCTGCCATCGCATGGGAATATTTTCTACTACTCAGAGTAGTGGAAAGCAAATCCAGCGCTGGCTATCATCGGAAACACGAAGGGAGACGCAATGCCTCAGGTGATTCCGATGATTGCGGTGGACTCGGTTGATCTCGCTCGCAGCTTCTACGTCGACAAGCTCGGGTTCGGCCACCAGATGGGAATGCTCGGCAAGGATGGCCAGCTGGATTTCTGCACCGTCACGCTCGACGGTGCGAAGGTGATGCTGATGCGGCCGCAGCAGAAGCTGGACGGCATCGGTCCAAGCTCCTCGAAGCGGCCGGTGGAGATCTACCTCGAAGTGGCGGACGTGACCGGCTACCACAACAACGTGAAGAAGCGGGGCGTGACCATCACCAATCCGCTGACCGATCAGTGGTGGGGAGATCGCACGTTTACCGTGATGGATCCGTTCGGCTACCAGGTCTGGTTCTATCAGACCGTTGCCGAACCCAAGCCGCCCCAGGGCGCGAAACTCGTCTGACGTCGAGAGGAGCACGAACATGACCGAGCCCATGCTGAACGAGCTGCGACAGGAAGCCGCGACGACGCGACGCGTCCTGGAGCGCGTACCCGAATCCAAGCTGACGTGGAAACCACACCCGAAGTCGATGTCGCTCGGCCAGCTCGCGTTTCACCTGGCGACGATCCCGGGGAACATCTCGCGGCTTGCCGAGCGCGATGAGTTCGACGCGTCGCAGGCGAACTTCGAACCGCCGATGCCGAAAAGCACCGACGAGATCCTGACGGCGCACGACACGAGCGTGAAGGCCGCCGAAACCTTCATCGGCGGTCTGACTCCGCAGAAGGCGATGGCGAACTGGCGGTTCAACAACCGCGGCAAAGAGGTGTTCACCGTGCCACGCGTTGGCGTGCTCCGGTCGATCCTCCTGAACCACATGTACCATCATCGCGGGCAGCTGTCGGTGTACCTCCGGCTGATCGACGTTCCGGTACCGGTGATCTACGGCCGAAGCGCTGACGAAAACCCGTTCGCGTAACCCGGCCGCCGGAGAAGAACGTGGCGAGAGCGCCAAGAACAGGGAAAGGTGACGAAAGAAAGGCGTCCCCCGTCGACCGCCGTTTCGGCCGCGTGGTGGACGCCTTCAGCGGTAATCCGCTCGTCACGCGCGAGCAGAAACGCGGGTTCGGCTCCGGGGCGCTCAAGGTGGACGGAAAGATCTTTGCCATGATTACGTCGAAGGGCCAGTTCGTCGTCAAGCTTCCGAGCTCGCGTGTCGACGAGTTGATCCGATCTGGAAGAGGCGAGCGCTTCGAACCACGCCCAGGGCGAGCGATGAGGGAGTGGGTGAGTGCGCCAGGGCGAGCGTCATGGGTCGCGCTCGCTCGCGAGGCCTACGCCTTCGTCAAGGGAGGGTGAGACAGCGCCAGAGCTGTTCGGACGCTTCGTCGGCCGGAAAGAACGTTTCGATTCGCAGTTCCTGCAGCGTCACGTCCTGTGGCGCTCGAGGTCGCCCTTCTTGATCGCGACCGGGAGCTCGAGGTGTTGTGATCCGCGGTTCTCTCGATCCATGGCGCGCGCAACGCGCGCGCAGCCGCCTGCAGCCAAGGCCTCCCGCCGTTCACTCCGTTACTCCGTGCCTCCGTGATGCCGTTTCCTCCGTTTCCTCACGTTATCCACTTCGGGACCTCGTGTTACTGTGTTGTCTCTCACCATGCGTCCCCCCACAATTGCGCTCGCGCTACTCGTTTTGGGCGCGAGTCAGGCAAGTGTTCCGCAGCGCAGTGATCCCACCGCGGAGCTCCTGCGCGAGCTGATTCGGATCGACACCAGCAACCCGCCAGGACATGAAGGGCAGATGGCGGAGGCGCTCGCCGCGAAGTTCAAGCCGCTCGGCTTCGAGATCGACATCATTCCCACGCCGGAAGCCGGCAAAGCGCACTTCATCGCTCGTCTTCGCGGAGATGGGAGCAAGCGCCCGCTCCTTCTTGCCGCTCATGCCGACGTCGTGGGTGTCGAGCGTGACAAGTGGACCGTCGATCCATTCGGTGGCGTGCTTCGCGACGGCCACGTGTTGGGGCGTGGCGCCATCGACTTCAAGGGCGGCCTCGCGGTGTTTGCCAGCGCCGTGATGATGCTCGCCGAGAACAAGGTGCCGCTTGCGCGCGACGTCATCTTTCTGTCGGAGGCCGACGAGGAGGGGCAGCCGTACAACACGTCGTGGCTGGCCGAGCGGCATTGGCCGAAGATCGACTGCGAGTTCGCGCTCAACGAGGGCGGCTGGATCATCAAGGGCGACGATGGGCGCGTGAGGTACGTGAGCATCTCGACGGCCGACAAGGTGTCGGTTCCGGTGACGATCACAGCACGCGGCACGTCGACGCACTCGTCGATGCCGCGCCCCGACAGCGCGATTTTCGCGTTGTCGAAGGCCATGGCGAAGCTGGCGGACTACGAGACCAAAGTCCAGCTCATGCCGATCACCCGGCAATTTCTGACGACGTTGGCCAAGACCAGTATGCCGCCACTCTCGGATCAGTTCCGGACGCTGGCCACGAGCAGCGATCCCGCGGCGATCGCGGCCGCCGACAAGATGGTCAGCCGCGATCCGCTGATTCACGCGATGATTCGCAACACGATCGCGCCGGTCATGCTGAACGCGGGCTTTCGCTCCAACGTCATTCCCGGATCGGCGCAGGCGACGATCAACGTCAGGGTCCTGCCGGGAACGGATCCGTCAACCGTCGTCCACGAGCTCGAGCAGGCGATTGGTAACCTCGCGATCGAGGTCAAGCTGGCGCGTCCATCGACGGGCCCCGTCGGCAATCAACCGTCGTCGGAGGATACCGACCTCTATCGCGCGCTTCGACGCCACGCGCAGTCGGTGTTCCCCGGCGCGGAAGTCACACCTTACTTGTTTCAGGCCGGGACCGATGCGGGAGCGTGGCGCACGCGCGGCGTACCGGTGTACGGCATCTATCCGTATCCGATCACGCCCGACGAGCTGACGCGCATGCACGGCAACGACGAGACGGTCAGCGTCGAGTCGCTGCGGCAGGGGACCGATCTGATCTTTCGGACGATTCGGGAGGTAGCGGGGAAGTAGCGAGTCAGAGGTCAGCGGGCATAGCGGAGGCTGAATTATGGTCGCGGCGACAATGCCGGAGTCAGCCGTCGGTCACCAGTGCTCGTTCCATCCCGCGCGACAGAGCTCCTGCAGCCGTGCATCGGCGACACGCTCGGCTTCTTCTCGCGTGGAAAAGGTCTGCGAGAAGATCGCCCGTCCGTTCCGCGAGAACTGCAGCGACCAGTCAGACGCAGACGGACGCAGGTACGCTTCGATCGAATCGTGACGCCGCCGGACCCGCCAGACCCGATGATCGAGGTATCTCTCTTCCATCGATGTTCTCCTGACCTCCTGACCTCCTGGCCTCTGTTTCCTAAGACCCTCCCGATCTTCTCCGGAAGTACTCCTTCCAGCTTTCCGGCAGCGCCTCCACTCCGAGGACGCGTCGGATTGAGTCGACGTCCGTCGGCCTGTGCGTCTTGAGCAGGTGCAGCCGCGTAATCTCGGGCACCGGCACAGCGCTCGGGTCTCGACCGATCGCGCGAATCCCGTCGCCGGCGCCGACCTCGCCCTCTCGGGTCACCGCAAAGTAGAACCCCATCCGGCCGATGGCCAGAAATCGCTTCACCCTTCATGAATCTATCTTCACACGCCATCGTGCACGCCGATCGCCGTTGATTGGCCCGATCCATTCGCCGCTGCGCGCGAGCCGAGGCCGTTCGCGACCGCCACTCATGGGATTCGGTTGCCGGCGCTGAGAGGCTTCGGTTAACGTGGCGGCGACAGCGGTGTTCGCTGTCGAGTTATTCAGCGTTATTCAGGTCGGTGCGCCGCCGCTGAAGCATGCCGGCGGTCGGAGCCTTTGCGCAACTGAACCCGAAGGTACTGAGTTTCCGGGGAGTGTGCGGCATGGCGTCGAAGCAGAAAAAGACGGACTCGTACAAAGTCGGCACCGGCAACAACACGATCGAGGTCGCCCTCGACGTCGGTCTCGGTCAGCTTGGCGCCGTCAAGATCGCCCTCGACAAGAAAACGCTGGTGATCGCCGCGGCGCCGATGGGTCAGCAGCCCGTGGGTCGGGCGAAAGACGTCGTGGGCAAACTGCTGATCGTCGAGACGATGGTCACCGACGTCAGCATCATGACCAACAAGATGAGCGTCGTCATCCAGCTGATCGGCGGTCCGTCGGCCAAGACGATTACGTTGACCGACGAGGTCCCGGCGGAGGGCGAGTCGATCCTGTTCGAGACCTTCGTGCTTTTCAAGGAGTGAACCCGATGAGCACACGAGGACGACTGCGGGTCTCGGGGCTGATCGCGGTGGCGCTGTTCACGGGGTCTTCTGTGCGCGCACAAGGGCCGGACCGTCCGTCGCTGGACGACTTGAAAGCGCCGCCGTCACCCGCATTCGTCCTGCTCGACGTGTCACCATCGAAGGTGGAGCGCCCGCAGTCCGTCCGTCCGCTGGTGTTGTCGGCATTGTCGGCGATCTCGACCGAAGGATTTCCGAAGAACTACGCCGTCGAGTTCGCGCCCTATTGGCTTGGCACGCCGCAGATTTCGTTCGACCAGTACTACAACAGTACGGTCGGGCAGTCGCTGGTGCGTCACCTGTCAGTGTCGGTCGCGACGACGCCACTCGAGGGCGCTGACGGCACCTCCATCGGCTTCGGGGCGCGCACCTTGCCGTTTCCGGGCCGGCCGCACCCCAAGCTCCAGGCGTTACGCGACAAGCTCACCGAGCTGCAACTGAAGGTCATCGACGAGGAGGGCTTTTTCAGCAGGCACGATCGGCTAATCGCGCTCTTGCAGGAGGCGCAAGGGGCCGCGGTACGCGCCACCGCCCAGGAGCTCGCCACCAAGCCGTTCGAGGATCTCGTCGACCGGATGATCGACCTCGACATCGAGATTCAGAAGCGCGAGATCGAGCGCGATGACATCAACAACGATCTCGACGCGTTGAAGAGCCTGCCGCTCGAGCAGCAGCAGGCAAAGAAAGCGGAGCTGGACGAGCGGATGAAAAAAGTGGCGGCCGCGCTCGCCGATGCCCGCAAGCAGCGATCACAGCTCGCCGGCGAGATGTTGAAGGCGGTCGAACTGAGCGACATCGCCAAGAACCTGGCGACGGAAAAGCAGTTCGAGATCCTCGTGGCCCGCTACGACCAGGCACAGAAAGTCCGTGCCGCCAGGCTCAATGCCGAGCTGCGAAGAACCGCGCTCGCGATCCAGGAACTGGACACCCGGCGGGTGGGATTCCTGCTGTCCGTCGCGACCGCGCTGGCGTGGGACATTCCGGACGATCAGACGCGACGGACCTCGCTGTCGCGCGTCGGGCTGTGGGTGACGCCGGGATACAGCCGTGTCCGATGCACAGGCACGGGCGCAAGCCAAACGTGTTCCACGGCCCTCGATCTGCTCGGCGTCGTCCGCTACCTCGACGATCGCCGCACGCCCGATTCGGACACGATCTGGGAGCTTGGCGGGCGGGTCATCTGGCGCGCGCGGACGAAGCTGGCCCTCTCCGGCGAGTGGCTGGGCCGAACCGGCGACGACGAGCCCGGCTCACGCCTGGTCGGAGTGGCCGAGTACGAGATCACCGATTCGATTTTTCTCTACGCCAGCTTCGGTCGCGACTTCGAAGAGGCAGGCGCGCGGCGGAACCTCGTGTCGACGATTGGCCTTTCGTTCGGCCTGGGGAAGAGACCGATCATCGGAGAGTGAGAGGGATTCGCAATCCGATGCAACGAACGGAGTCGCCCAGATCACCGCTGGTACGCAGGACACTCACCGTGCGGCCTGGCTGAAACCGTGTTCTCGCTCAACCAGGCCTCGAACAACGCCCGCGCCTTCATGCCCTCGAAAGACTGCCGGACGCCGTCGAGCACCTCGAGCCGGACGCGTGGACCATCCGCGTAGAACCCGACCCAATACGGCAGGTGAAGGATCAGCGGCTCGCGCTCCACGCTGAAGCGAGGACCGCGGATGCGCCAGAAACCCCCTTGAAAGGCGATCCGACGCAGCTTGTCGACGAGGATCGGCCACGCCGTCTCGACGTCCAGTGTCGCCGTCAAGGCGTTGCGGCTGTGGATCTGTTCCAGAGCGAGAGTGGCCAGGCTTCCTTCGAACTGGTACGGATCGAGTGTGCCACCGACCGCATCCACTGCGAAGAGTCCCGTCTGCCGGCGTCGTCGGTCGGCCATGATCACGTGAAACGCGTAGTACGGCACGAACACGCGCGCAATCGAGCGCAGGCGGGCGCCGCGGGCTCGCCTCGTCCAGGCGGAGTCATGCCGCCTGAACGCCGCGATCGCCTGACCCTCCGTGAGCGTCGATTGGAGGCTCAAGAGCGCTGCATCAGGCGCACCATTCATCGAAAGTAGATCCACAGGCCAATCACTGTTGCCATCAGCGCGATCGTGAATGCCACGTTCAATCTGCGCTCTCGCCCGGTTTCCCTGGGGACGGCGTGCACGCCAGTCACATGCGTGGTTTCCAGCTTCGCATCGACCATCCCAAACGTCAGCCCCGCCAACTGTCTGCGGTCAGGCGCAGGCGTCATCAGGCTGACGAAGACAAGGACTGCCGTGCACACGAGGAACATGAAGATGGCGTAGTGCAGGAAGTTCATGTCGATCAGCCATCGAATGACTGACGACGTGAAATGGTCGGTCTTATCGAGCACTTCCAGAGCGAAGCGAGCGGTTCCCAGGACGAATCCGACCAGGAGTGACGCGAAGGCGCCCGAGGCATTGGGCCGACTCCACAGAACGCCGAACACGAAGCACACCGTGATCGGCGGGCTCACGTACGCCTGCACGCTCTGCAGGTAGATATAGAGCTGCGAACTGAGCAGGTGGATGAACGGAACCCACAGGATGCCGAGCCCGACCATCAGCGCGGTCGCGAATCGTCCGAAGTTCACGAGCTGGTGCTCGGACGCCTGCGGCCGGATGCGCTTGTAGAAGTCCAGCGTCACCATGGTGGACGCGGAGTTGAACACCGCACTCATCGATCCCATCAACGCCGCGAGCAGCGCCGCGATCGTCAGACCAACCAAACCCGCAGGCAACAGATTGACGATGAGCACCGGATACGCGATATCGCCGTTGACGACCTTGCCATCGACCTTCGTGAACAGCTGCGGGAAGAGGGCGACCGCGATCAGGCCCGGCAGCACGAGGAGGAAGACGGGCAGCACCTTGAGAAAGCCCGCGAAGATGGTGCCGGCCTTCGCGTGTCCTTCATCTTTCGCGGACAGCACTCGCTGAACGATGACCTGATCCGTGCACCAGTACCAGATGCCCAGGATCGGCGCGCCGAAGAAGATGCCGGTCCAGGGGAACTCCGGATCATCGACCGGTTTCATCATGTGGAAGTAGTCGGCCGGGAGCGCGGCCCGCAGGCCCGCGAATCCGCCCACTTCCGCGAGCCCGATTGCGGTGAGCACCACCGCGCCGATCACCAGGATCACGGTCTGGACCAGATCCGTGTAGATCACCGCGGCGAGTCCTCCCGCGATCGTGTACGCGCCGGTCGCGATGACGAGGATCACCGCGGCGGTCATGGGATCCCAGCCGACCACCCGCTCGAGCACGATGGCGGCGGCGTACAGGTGAACGGAGATCTTCGTGAAGATGTACGCGAGGATCGAGATGACGGCGAGGTACACGCTGCATTTGCGGTCGAAGCGCCGTTCGAGGAACTCCGGCATCGTGAACACGTTCGACCGCAAGTAGAACGGCACGAACACCCAGCCGAGGGTGAGCAACATGAAACAGGCGAGCCACTCGAAGTGGCCCACGGCCAGACCCGAAGTGGCGCCCGAACCGGCGAGGCCGATGAAGTGCTCGGTGGAGATGTTCGACACGAACAGCGATGCGCCGATCGCGAACCACCCCACGTCGCGGCTGGCCAGGAAGTACGCCTCCGAGGTCCGTTTCTTGCGGGCGAAGTAGAACCCAATGGCGAAGACCATCAGGAAGTACACGGCGATGACCGCGATGTCCACCGGCTGGAGTACCCGGTGCGTCGCGGCGGCCTGAGGAGGGAGAGGCATGCCTACTGCGGGTCGAGTGTCGCGGCCAGAGCCCGCTCCATCTCGTCAGGCTTGAAGCCGAACGGCCCCGGCCTGCTCTTGTAGGCCACGCGACCGTCTCGATCAATTACATAGAGTCGATCGGGCCACCCGTTGTACGCCGTATCCGTCGCGTCATCGAAGTCGTCGACGAGCGCGGGCATCTCGATCCCGAGCTTGACGACACAAACCTGAGCGAGATCTTCACGCTCGTTTGCGCTCGCGGGACTGGCGTAGACGACCTTGTCTTTCAGGTTGACGGGCAGCTGCCACGCGTCGCTCGGATGCGCTTCGCGGATGTAGACGACGTAGAACGCCGCGCGGTCGCGGTGCTTCCTGTAGATCTCGTTGAGGACGGGAACCTCCCGCCTGAACGGCGGTCAAGTGTAGCTGCCGAAGACGAGGACCACCGGTTTCTGACCTCGGAACGACGCGAGGCTGACGCGGCTGCGCTTGTCCGCCGTGCGCAGGTTGAAGTCCGGGGCGGCGTCGCCGACGTCGAGCTGACCGCCTCGCGCCACATTCCACATCGGCTCGAACGGCACCAGCATGAGGGCCGGCATCGGCATCCGCTTCATGATCTGGCCGAACCGATCCGGAGGCTGCCGCATGATGAAGAACATGCCCGCCAGGAAAACAGCGTAGGCCACGACAAGACTTACCAGCCCGGCGCGCACGTAACGCAGCAACGATCGAACGCTCATAGCCTCTTCTCCGTGCCTAATCGGCAGGAATGTCGAACGAGATGGCCCGTTCGCGGAAGCCGCGCGTCTTGATTGCACCGTAGATTACACCCGCGGCCAGCCACGCGCCGCCTGCGACCTTGGCCGGCCACCTCAGGCTGAGCCAGAGGTACAGGCACACGAGAAACCCGAGGATCGGCAGAATGAAATTCGCGATCCGGCGCTCGTCGCTGCGCACCCAGTAGCGTACGAACGCCGCGAGGTTCACGCCCATGAAGGCGATGAACGCCCCGAAGTTGAGCATCTCGGCGCCCAGTTGGTAGGTGAGCAGCAGCCCACCCGCAAACGCCAGCACGCCTACGAGCAGCACGTTGTTCCTCGGGATGTTGTGCCGAGGATCGACGGCGCCGAAGAACCGGCGAGGCAGCGCGTCGCTGCGACCCATGCCGTACAGCAGCCGTGCCGCACCGAGATGCGCTCCCGTTCCGGAGCCCAGATTGGCGACGAGCAACGTCAGGTTGACGAGCGCGAACAGCCACGGCCCGCCCGCTTTGCCTGACACGTGCACGAACGCGGTGTCCACATCGGGGAAGCCAGTCCAGTTTCCCCAGACCAGCTGCGCGAGGTAGACGAGCACCGACGCGAGAATGCCGGTAATGACGCAGGTCAAAACCGTGGCGAGGAGGATATTGCGGCGTGGGTTCTCGACCTCCTCCGAGAGCGTGGAGATCCCGTCGAACCCGATGTAGGTCAGGCAGGCAATCGACGCGCCCGTCAGCACGACCGGCAGCGAGAACGTCGCGGGATCGTAGAACGGCCTGATCAGGTCCGCGCGGCCGAGCGAGACGCCCGTGAGATAGCGAACCGCCGCGGCAACGAACAGGATGACCACGATGAACATGCCGACGGCGAGCACTTCGTTCGTCCTGGCGCTGGCCTTGACGCCCCGGAGATTGAGCATCGTGAACAGCGCGGCGAAGATCGCGACCCACAACGGGTACGGGACACCCGGCAGGAAGTTCATCGCAACCTTGCTGCAGTAGATCGTGCAGATCATCGGGTTGAGCACGTAGTCCATGACCATGCTCCAGCCCGTAACGTAGCCGAGCGCGGGATGCAGCTCCTGGCCCACGTAGGTGAAGGCCGAGCCGGCACTCGGATAGGCCCGCGCCATGCGGCCGTAGCTCAGCGCGGTCAGGAGCATCGCAAACATCCCGATCAGGATGGTCGTGATGACGTGGCCGCGCGCTTCCTGGCTCACGACGCCGAAGATGCCCATCGGCGCCACCGGCTGCACCAGCACGATGCCGTAGAAGACGAGATCCCACAGCGTGAGAGAACGCCGAAGCTGCGGACCGTCGGCCTTGATGACGGTCGCGCTTGCTGTTGCACGATCCGTCATCGCGTCCACCCACTCATTTGAATCGGGTCCGCGCCACGTTCCACGCGTCCGCTTCGATCGCGAGCGCCTTCGACGCAGCGTGACGGGAGTACGCCACCCGCACCTCGCGCTTCTCGCCGGGCATCAGCTCGAAGTAGTTGGCATCCCAGAACACCGGGAGCAGCTCATCGCCGGTTGCCGGATCGATCACCTTCAGGTGAACCTGAAAGGCCAGCGATCCTCCCGTGTTCTCTACCGTCACGATCGAGGCCGCGTCTTCCGTCGAATCAGCCACACGACGGGTGATGACCAGCTTGGTTTCCGGAAGCTTCGAGAGCTCCGTCAGATCGGCGTGCCGGGCCGTCGGCGTGTAGTACCACTTCGTCCCGGCTTCATCGAGCACGTCCGGTTTGGTCGAGAGCCAGTAGAAGTTCGTCGACAGGGTTTTCGACGACGAGTCCGACAGCGAGAGCCGGAGGAAGTAGGTCGTCGAGGATCCTTCGGGCACGGGCACCGTGAAGGCGCGGGCGACAGCGTCCGCGGCGAGATCGAGCGTCTGCTCGCGCGAGAACTTCTGCTGCAGTCCGAGGTCGAACACCTGCGCCGATACCTTCAATCCTTTGAACCCGTCCTGTCGATCGTTCACCACCGACACGGTCCCGTCGTCGTACGAGTACTGCACGTGCAGCGGCTCGCACGCTTTCTTCGTGCCGTAGTAGCCGCCGCCCGGACGGAGGTAGTAGTCGTAGAGGTGCCAGATCATCGAGGGCCAGGCGTTGTTCAACATCCACTGGATCACGCCGGTGGACGTGTACTTGTTGCGCCCGTAGGCCTCGAACATCGCCCGCTGTCCTTCGTAGGCGAGCGCCTGTGCTTTGCGTGCGTAGTCTTCGACGCTGGATGCCGGCCCATAGCGCGCCTGCAACGCAGCCGTGAAGAGCTTGAGGTCCTTGAACTCGTCTCCTCCCGCGTGGAAGGTCCAGAACTCATTCATCGGCCAGAGCCGTTCGCGGGGCATCATCGCCTGCAGACTTTCGATCGGCGGGACCGCCGCGCCTGGCCCGACTTCGGTGGCGAACCCGAATGCACCGCCGTTCTTCTTGTCGGTGAGCCAGTACGACGGGGGCACGTAGTCGTACGGACCGCGCATCTTCACGCCGCTCGGGCCGGTCGTCGGCCCTGGTGCCTCGGTTGCGTTCGACAGGATCGGCTTGGGCCATCCGAGCTCCCTAAGGACGTTCAGATAGTCCTGTTCGACTTTCGCGACTGGAGGAAAGTCGCTGCCGTTCAGCCACACGAGCACGCTCGGATGATTCCGCAGTCGAAGAATCTGATCGCGGAGTGACGCCGGGCCGACCCGATGGTCCTCCTCATCCCACTCCTTCCACTTCTCCCACTGATCGCAGCAGCACCAACCT
>DATAEK010000350.1:0-2400 GCA_036258055.1 Vicinamibacterales bacterium | reverse complement strand
CGGCTCGATGATCGAGGTCAGCGACTGAATCGCCGTATCGACCTCGTCCTCGTAGAAGTCGGCGACCTTGCCGAGCATCTTGTCGAGCTCTCCGGTCTCCTCGCCGACCTTGACCATGTGGCCGACCATCGCCGGGAACGTGGGATCCTCGGACAGCGGCTGGCTGATCGGGGCCCCCTCGTGCACGCGGTGCTTCACGTTCTCGAGTGACTGCTCGACCACCCAGTTCCCCGACGTCGCGCCGGTGATCTCCAGCGCCTTGATGATGTCCACGCCGGCCGCGATCAGCGTCGCGAGCGTCCGCGAGACACGCGCCAGCGCCACCTTGTGGACAACGGCGCCGATCTTCATCGGGATTTTGAGCTTGAACCGGTCCCAGACCTTGCGGCCGTTCTCAGTCTGCTTCCAACGGCGGAACGCGAAGACGAGGCCGATGAGGAGCGGGAAGATGATGAACCACCAGTGGCGCATCACGTTCGACATCCCCATCACGAACTGCGTCGGCTTCGGGAGCTCGCCGTTCAGGTCCTCGAAGATCCCCGCGAAGACCGGGACGATGAACATGAGCATGAAGGTGAGGACGAGGAACGCGAACGTGATGACGACGCTCGGATAGACCATCGCGCCCTTGACCCTGCGCCTGAGCTTGTTCTCCTTCTCGATCTGCGTCGCTGCGCGGTCGAGCACCTTGTCGAGCGTGCCCGAGGACTCGCCGGCCTCGATCATCGAGACATAGAGGCGGTTGAACACCTTCGGGTGCCGCGCGAATGCCTTCGACAGCACCATCCCGCCCTCGACGTCCGAGCGGATCTCCGCGATCACCTCGCGCAGGTACTTGTCATCCGTCTGCTCCTCGAGCGTGACCAGAGCGGAAACTACGCTGACGCCGGCCTCGATCATCGTCGCCAACTGGCGCGAGAAGATCTGGAGATTCTTGGCCTTGACCTTCTTGAAGGCGGTCCGCGCGCCGCGCTCGCCGCTCGCCGAGCGCTCGCTCAGCGACTGCGGGAGCAGGCCGCGGGTCTGCAGCTGCTCGCGCGCCGCCGCGAGATCGGGCGCATGAATCTCGCCGCTGAGCTCGATGCCTTGCGCGTTGATTGCGTCGTAGGTGAATGCGGCCATGTCTCGTGTCCTCTCTTCGGTCTCGTCTAGGGGCTAACAGCCGGACGACCGCTGGCCGTCGGGGTTGTTACAGCCGGTCGGGGGCGTAAAAGTGGACGACTCGCGGACGAGCGCCTTCGTGTTCGTAGGGTCGCCGGGGTCGCGGACGACAAGCGTCACCTTCTTCGCGAGGGTTCCGCTGACCGCCGTTGATTTGGCGATGTACGTATCGACAACGTAGGAGCGGCTGTCGGCGCCTGGGAGCGACTGGTGAGCGGTCGTGAGCGACCCAGACGGGGTCGGTAGCTGGCACGCAGAAGCCGGAACTAGCAGCGGTGTGCTGCTTCCGATTCGGTCCGCAGGGTTTGGGCTGTAGGCAACATCTGCGGTGTAGGCGGCGCCGGCTGACGCGATCGTCGTCTCATTCACGTAGATCGCACAGTTCGGCAGCGCGCGATACGCCTCCATCTGCTTGTCGGCAACTGCCGCCGCAGTGGACGCGTCGCGGGCGCGGTTGACGGCGACGAACCCCGAGCTCATGCCGGCGACGATCGCCGAGATGCCGATCGCCATCACCGTCATCGCGATCAGAAGTTCGACGAGGCCGAAGCCGGCCTCGTCACGCACGCGAGTCGAAAGAGTCACGACGCGGCACTCCTAGTAACGGACGAGCTGCCGGATGTAGGCAGTTCGATAGCCGCGGGCGTGCACGTGAGCCGCAGCGCGCTCGACTCCGGACAGGTGCCGGTAAGTGCCGCTGTAGACGACCCAGTAGCCCGGGCGGAGGCGATTGCGAGTCGACGACTT
This sequence comes from Vicinamibacterales bacterium, assembly GCA_036258055.1. Taxonomy (GTDB): domain Bacteria; phylum Acidobacteriota; class Vicinamibacteria; order Vicinamibacterales; family 2-12-FULL-66-21; genus DATAEK01. The sequence goes on along the minus strand of DATAEK010000350.1, from coordinate 492 downwards.
AAGAACGCGCGCGTCGCTGACGCCGTGTGCGCGCGCGGAGCGGGCGAACCGCACCGCCTGGCCGCGGCTGTGCGACGTCGGAATCGACGCGAGCACAACGGTCCAACCGACCCGCGGTGCGCGCCGACCCGGCGTGCCGACAATGATTTGCCGCGGGATCGGAAGCGCGACGCGGTGCGGCGGGCTAGCCGGAGCAGCTGAGTTGGGCTGGAACGGGTCGTGCAGGCCCGACGAGGCGCCGACTGCCCCCGGCCGGGTTTCTCCGTCCGTGATTCTGCGGGCCGCGAACGGATCGTCGGCCTGGGCGCGGCGGAAGCGGAGCGCCCGCTGCGATGCCTTGCCCGTCTTCGCCTTGGGCGGCGTGGAGGTGACCCCACCGGAAAGACCCGTGGAGCTGGAATCGGACTTCAGCATGTTGAGCGTGCGCGGCACCTGAATCGCGAGCACGACCAGAAGCAGACCGATGCCGGCGACGAGGAGGAGCTTCTTACG
>DATAEK010000347.1:0-4624 GCA_036258055.1 Vicinamibacterales bacterium | reverse complement strand
TCGAGCCCGGCGAGCATGCGCAGGGCCGTCGACTTGCCAGAGCCCGAAGGGCCGACGAGCACCATGAACTCACCGTCAGCGATCTCGAGGTTGAGTTCGTTGACGGCCGGGACAGGGTTGTTCGCATAGATGCAGGTTGCGCTGACGTAGCTCACCTGGGCCATCGTGTGTCCTTTCGATTCGGCAAAGTACTCATCGTTTCTCAGGGACTGGCTGCGATCCTCCCGTCATCGACTTCACGCGCGATCGTCAGCTCGAGCGAGTCGCTGTCGGTCCGGTCTGACAGCTCGGGCGGCGAACCGAACCGGGCCGCGAGCAGCTGTCGGAGCGCGTCGATCACGTTTTCGCGCGCCTCCTCGTCGGGTTGCGCCCTGGCTGATCGCGCCCGGACCTCGGGGATGCGTGCTACCACCCAGCCGTCGCCTTGCCTGCGTCTTCGTCGACGATTGTCCGTCGCAGCGGCTCCCTCATCGCATCCGCCACCGTACCTTCGGCGGGGGCGGTTTGCTAGCCGCCAAGGTCTGTCTCGGCGCGATCTTGCTTCCCGCGCAGTCGTCGTCGGTCAGATCGGCCTGATCCCACCTCATGCGCGAGGATCCCCTGCGCAAGTCGCGGCGGGGGGGCGCAGAGTCGCTGTTGCCGAGCACGAGGGACCGGAGGTTGAAGCCCCGCCGAACGATCCGACGACAGGCTTAGAGCTCGTTCACAATGAGGTGCTCCTGAGTCGGCCGTAGCAGACGAGGCAGCAGCCCAGCGCGAAACGCCGCGTGGAACTGGTGAAGCGTTTCGTGAACGAAACACGCGTTTCGCGCTGTTCGTATGGACGTTCAGAACGTCTTGACGGGGTGGACACGCGTCTCTGCGCGAGAAAGCAACGCGACAGTTCGCTGGCTCTGTCTCACAGGACCAAAACGCTCAACCCGAAGTCAGCATCTCCGTTCAACCCGAGGTCAGCGTTTCCGCAGTACACGCGCGCGGGCGCAAATATCAAATTGGCTCGTTCGACCTCAAACCGTTTTCGCGACTGAGCTGGCACTGTTGTCGTGACAGGTTGCCCTCATCGACCACTCTCACGCAGGCACGGAGGCGGCGTCGCTGTTTGGCGGAAACACGACAACCGGGTCCGCGTCGGACTACGTTTCAACGTTTCGCGGCGAAGGGGTTGAGCCGGATCTCGTTGCCCTGCCGGTCGGACTACGTTTCAACCCTGACGCCAAGACCGAACGATGTCGGAGTTATGCGATAGACGAGCCACGCCACACCTATGGAATCACCATCGCTCCGAAGGGAGGTGAGAAACCAACGACCGACCATGCGAGCGCCCGTCGGGTGTGACCCAGCTGCGTATGATGTAGGTCGAGTAGCTCGGCGCCAGACGATCAAGGAGGAGCTATGCGCGAGGCGTTCATGTCCATCCACAAGACCTTTGGGATCTCTTTGGAGGGTATGACGCGTGTCGCAGAAAGAGCTCAGCCTTGGAATCTTGGCGCATGTAGACGCCGGTAAGACAAGTCTCGCGGAGCGGCTTCTTTTCGAAGCCGGTGTCATCAGGGACGTAGGCACCGTCGATGCTGGTACGACGCAGACCGATTCGCTGGTGCTTGAGCGCGAGCGCGGAATCACGATCCGTTCCGCCGTAACTTCGTTTGCGCTCGAGGATGTTCATGTCAATCTGATCGACACGCCCGGCCACCCTGACTTCATCGCTGAGGTTGAGCGGGTACTGGGTGTGCTCGACGGCGCCGTTCTCGTCATCTCGGCCGTCGAAGGGGTGCAACCGCAGACCCGTGTCTTGATGAGCGCATTGAAGAGGTTGCGCGTCCCGACCCTGATGTTCCTGAACAAGATCGACCGTGCCGGAGCGAGCGATGAGAGGCTGTTGCGGGCGCTGTCGGAACGGCTCGCGGTGGCGGTTCTACCGATGGGGACGCCCCACGCTTTAGGCAGTCGCGCCGCCTACTTCACGTTGTTCGACGCTGACGATTCAGCATTCCAGGCGCGGGCGGCTGAAGTTCTGGCCGAACAGGACGAGGCCGTCCTTGCGGCGTACGTGAACAACGAGTCGAACCTCTCCGGCCGCTCCCTCCGCGAAGCGATTGCTTCACAGACAAGGCGGAGTCTGGTCTATCCGGTCTTCTTTGGCTCAGCGATCACGGGCGCCGGAGTCACCGAGCTGATGGATGGGATTCGGGAGCTACTGCCGGCAACCGCCGGCGATGAGCATGGGCCGCTGTCCGCGAAGATCTTCAAGATCGAGCGCGGCCCCACCGCAGAGAAGATCGTCTACGTTCGGCTGTTTTCGGGGACGCTGCGGACCCGCGAGACCATTCCCATCGGCGCTGATGGGCAGGACAAGGTCACAGCAATCGCGGTGTTCGAGGCAGGCGAAGCCGTTCAACGTCCTTCGGTCTCAGCCGACGCCGTCGCAAAGCTGTGGGGGCTTGAAGCGGCTCGCGTCGGAGACGCAATCGGGGCCGTAGAAGGATCCCGTGTTGAGTTCCAGTTCCCGCCGCCGACGTTTGAATCGATCATCGTTCCGCGCGACCCTGCCACGCGGGCGCACGTCGCCAACGCGTTGAGCCAGCTCGCTGAGCAAGATCCTCTCATCAACATCCAGCAGAACGATCTTCGCCACGAGATCTCCGTGTCGCTGTACGGAGAGGTACAGCAGGAAGTCCTTGCCGCGACCCTCGCACGCGAGTACGGAATCGAGGTCAGCTTCAGCGATCCGACGCCGATCTGTGTTGAGCGAGTTGGGGGATCGGGATCTGCCGTTGAAGAGCTCGGAGAGCCGTCGAATCCATTTCTCGCCGGTATCGGATTCCGGGTCGAGGAAGCGCCTGTCGATTCCGGTGTGGCATTTGCCCTCGACGTCGATCACCGATCGATTCCCATGTACGTCTACAAAACAGTCCCGAACTTCGCCGCCGCGATGGACGACTATGTCCGGGCCACGCTGGAGGAGGGCCTCGCCGGCTGGCGAGTCACCGACTGCGCGGTCACCATGACCCACTGCGGCTACTCGTCTCCCGGAAGTAGCGCTCGCGACTACCGGCGACTCACGCCGCTCGTCTTGATGCGGGCGCTCAAGGAAGCCGGGACGCGCGTCTGCGAGCCATTCATCGCGGCGCGGATCGAAACACCATCCGAGTCAGCATCGGCTGTCCTCTCCATGCTCAGCAGGTTGGATGCCGGGCCTCCATCCGTCACTCACGACGGAAGCCTCGCTGTGCTCGTTTCGCAACTGCCCGCCGGCCGGCTGTCCGACCTCCGGCGCCAGTTGCCGGGACTCACGGGAGGTGAAGGGCTCGTTGAAACACGGTTCGCCGGATACGAGCCAGTGGCCGGCCCGGCGCCGAGACGGCCGCGACGGACGGTCAGCGCACTAAACAGAGACGAGTACCTCATGCATCTCGCAGGGCGCGCGAGAGGGGGCGCCTGATGCCCGCCGAGAAGATGCACAAGGACGAGGTCGACACCGACGCCGCCTCTATGGGTCGGCTGCTTGCGAACCAGTTTCCTCAGTGGGCGGACCTTCCAGTCGAACCGGTTGCGTGGTCTCTGAGCCGCCAGAGAAAAGGCCCCGTTTCCGGGGCCTTTGCCAGTAGCGGGGGCAGGATTTGAACCTGCGACCTCCGGGTTATGAGCCCGGCGAGCTACCTGACTGCTCCACCCCGCGTCGCAGGCCGAATTATAGCTCGGCTCGTCCGGAACGGCTATACGCGAGAGCGGGCGTACGCCGGCTCGCGCTCGCCCACGCGGAACGGGGCCGTCGCGGCGAAGCCGACCGCCATCACGAGCGCGCCCGCCACAGCGTCGAAGATGAAGTGGTTGCCGGTCACGACGATCGTCAGCAGCACTGCCGCCGGGTAGATCACGCCGGCGGCGCGAACGAGGACGTTTCGCGCATAGACCACGAGACCGACTCCGAGAGCCAGCGCCCAGCCCGCATGCAGGCTCGGAACGGCGGCGACCGGATTCGAGAAGCGCTCGTGATGCGGACTGCCGATATTGACACCCGAATACAGGTCGATCGTGTCCTTGATCCCCATCCCGGCGAGGCGTGGCGGCGCGGTCGGGTAGCGCCAGTGGATCACCAGCGCGATCGCCGTCGCCAGGAGAAAACCGTCGCGGAAGATCGAGAAGCCTTCGCGGTTGCGCCAGTAGAGCCAGACGAAGAACGCGCCGGTCACCACGAAGTGACTCGAGAGGTAGAACCAGTTCATGCCGCGCACGAGCTCCGGGAAGTGGAGGAACCACCGCTGGATGCCCTGCTCCCACGCGAAGTGGCTCACCTCCTCCAGTCGCAGCACGTGATGGGCGTTCGCGGTCGCCTGCGGCCAGTCCGTGGGGATCAGCCGGCGGAGAAGGCGATATGCCTCCGCGAGGCCGATGACGAGGCCGATCTGGAGGACTGGATCTAGGCGGTTGAGCAGGCGGACTCGATGCAACGCGAAGACTCTACCCATGCGCCGCTAGCATCGAAAATCGTGACCCGGGTGGCCGCGGTCGACATCGGCACGAACTCGACGCGCCTGCTGGTCGCCGACGTCGACGACGGCCGGATCGCGGACATCGAGCGCCAGACGCGCATCACACGCCTCGGCGAAGGCGTCGACGAGCG